>JAEZIF010000235.1 GCA_023416135.1 Pseudomonadota bacterium | reverse complement strand
GCCCATAGTGGTTACGCAACGACGGAAAGTGTTCTTTTTGGCAGCGCCGGCTTCGAGCCGGGTCCGGGAAGGAGCTTCTGATATGTTTGCTTACCGCGCGGGGCGTGCTCCCCGCTATTCCGTCATTTGCCCGGCGAACCTCGGCCGGGCCGCTTCGTTCGCGACCGAGACTCCGTCGAGTATTGGCTGACGAACGCCGCCCTGTTGCGCGCCGTTCGTCACGTTCGACGTTTTCTACCGAACCCAGCCTTTGACATGAATTGACGGGGGACCCCCCAGCGATGACCGAGCGTATTTTTCGTTATCTTCGAGAGCAGCAGCCCGAGACGCCGTGCCTGGTGATCGACCTCGATGTGGTCGAGAACAACTTCAGGCGCATGCGCGAGCTCTTGCCCGCGGCCCACATTTTCTACGCCGTGAAGGCCAACCCGGCCGCGCAGATCCTGTCGCGCCTCTCCAACCTCGGCTCCAAGTTCGATACCGCGAGCCGCGGCGAGATCGAGCTCGTCCAGGCGACCGGCGTGTCGATGGACCGGGTCTCGTTCGGCAACACGATCAAGAAGGAGAAGGACATCGCCTGGGCCTACCAGCAGGGCGTGCGCCTGTTCGCCTTCGACAGCGAGGCCGAGCTGCAGAAGCTCGTGCGCGTCGCGCCGGGTGCGCGTGTCTTCTGCCGCGTGCTGGTCGACTGCGGCGGCGCCGAATGGCCGCTCAGCAAGAAGTTCGGCTGCGCGCCGGAGATGGCCAAGGACCTGCTGCGCAAGGCCAAGGAGTGGGGGCTCGATCCCTACGGCATCTCCTTCCATGTCGGCAGTCAGCAGACCGACCTCGAGCAGTGGGACAAGGCGCTGGCCCAGGTCTCGCAGATGTTCTTCGCCCTCGCCGAAGACGGCGTTGACCTGCGCATGGTCAACCTCGGCGGCGGCTTCCCGGCGCGCTATCGCGCCGAGGTCAACCCGATCGAGGCCTACTGCGAGGCGGTGACCCGCGCGCTGGTGCGTCACTTCGGCAACCGCATGCCCGAAGTGATCATCGAGCCGGGCCGCTCCATGGTGGGCGACGCGGGCGTGATCCAGAGCGAGGTGGTCCTGGTCTCGCGCAAGGCGGCCAACGACCGCAAGCGCTGGGTCTACCTCGACATCGGCAAGTTCTCGGGTCTCGCCGAGACCATGGGCGAAAGCATCAAGTACCGCCTGCGCACGGGCCGTGACGGCACGCGCGTGGGGCCGGTTGTGCTCGCGGGCCCGACCTGCGACTCGGCCGACATCCTCTATGAAAAGACCGAGTACAAGCTGCCGCTGTCGCTGAAGCCCGGCGACAAGGTCGATATCCTGGCCACCGGCGCCTATACGACCACGTACTCGTCGGTCGCCTTCAACGGCTTCGCGCCGCTCAAGGCGATCTGCATCTAGGCCCTCGTTCCCCAACTGGAGCGAACCGGCGGGGCCTTGAGAAAGGCCCCGTCGCCGTTTATCGACCTTTATCGGACAAGGCAGGGACGCTGAAATGGCGAAGAAACTCGCGCGCAAGAGCAAGAAGAAGCTCTCCAAGAAGTACGCTTCGTTCTCGGGCCGCATGGTCATGAGCGGCTTCGGCTCGATCGGCCAGGGCGTGATGCCGCTGATCTTCCGGCACATCGACATCAAGCCCGAGCAGATCACGGTCATCTCGGCGGAGGACCGCGGCGGCCTGAAGGAGCTGAAGAAGTTCGGCGTTCGTTTCGTCAGGAAGCGCCTTACCCAGGAGAACCTGCGCCAGACCCTCGACAGGCGCGTGGGCAAGGGCGACTTCGTGGTCAACCTGTCGGTCGAGGTCGCCTCGATGGCCCTGGTCGAGTTCTGCCAGGAGAAGGGCGCACTCTATAGCGACACCTGCATCGAGCCGTGGCCGGGCGGCTACACCGACCCCAGCCTGCCGGTCTCGCTGCGCTCCAACTACGCGCTGCGCGAGAACATGCTGAAGCTCGTGCCCAAGTACCGTGGCGGGCCGACGGCGGTGATCGCCCACGGCGCCAACCCCGGCCTTGTCTCGCATTTCGTGAAGAAGGCGCTGGTCAATCTCGCCAAGGACACCGGCATGGGAGTCGTGCGACCGACCAGCCGTGAGGGCTGGGGCGAGCTGGCGCGCGATCTCGGCGTCAAGGTGATCCATATCGCCGAGCGCGACACCCAGGTCTCCAAGAGGCCCAAGAAGGTGGGCGAGTTCGTCAACACCTGGTCGATCGACGGCTTCGTGTCGGAAGGCAGCCAGCCCGCCGAGATGGGCTGGGGCACCCACGAGAAGGGCCTGCCGTTCGACGGGGCGCGCCACGAGTTCGGCTGCGACGCGGCGATCTACCTGAACCGCCCGGGGCTGACCACGCGCGTGCGCACCTGGACGCCGCTCGAGGGGCCGTTCCACGGCTTCATCATCACGCACAACGAGTCGATCTCGATCGCCGATTACTTCTCGCTGCGCCAGGGCCAGCACGTGGTCTACCGGCCGACCGTGCACTATGCCTATCACCCGTGCGACCAGGCGATCATGTCCATGCACGAGTGCGCTGGCAAGAACCTGCAGCAGCAGAAGGAGCAGCGCCTGATCGTCGAGGAGATCACCGACGGGCGCGACGAACTCGGCGTGCTGTTGATGGGCCACAAGAAGGGCGCCTACTGGTACGGCTCGCAGCTCGACATCCACGAGACGCGCGAGCTGACGCCGTACAACAACGCGACCTCGATCCAGGTCTGCGCGCCCGTTCTCTCGGGCATCATCTGGGCGCTGGAGAACCCCGACCGCGGCCTCGTCGAGGCGGACGAGATGGATTTCGAGCGCAACCTCGAGATCTGCATGCCTTATCTCGGCCCGGTGGTCGGCAAGTACAGCGACTGGACGCCGCTCAAGGGCCGCGACGGCCTGTTTCCCGAGGACATCGACAGGTCCGATCCCTGGCAGTTCAGGAACTTCCGCGTCACCTGATCCGGACGTTCTCGGTCCGGCTGGCAACAGCCGGACCGCGCGCGGCTAAAGGTCGATTGATTTCATCCTCGATGTGGAATATACGATTGCGAATAATTCGCATATTCGAGGGGCGCGGTGGGATCGCGACGCCCGGCTACCTGACGCAGCGCCAGGCGCGCACCTTCATGCTGC
Source organism: Pseudomonadota bacterium (assembly GCA_023416135.1). Taxonomy (GTDB): domain Bacteria; phylum Pseudomonadota; class Alphaproteobacteria; order Reyranellales; family Reyranellaceae; genus Reyranella. The sequence continues at coordinate 9,512 of JAEZIF010000235.1, read as the reverse complement.
CGCTGAGCGCAGACTTCTGACCTCGAGCACGCGAGCTTCGCGTGCAACTTGGCCGCGCAACCTCCAGGTGATCCCCATGAGGAGCCTTCCTCTTCGTCTCGGGCATGACCGGCGCGGTGATCTCGTGGGACCACGAGCTCGACGAGCTCCTCAATCCGCACTTGACGAAAGCGCGGCAGAGCGGACCGCCGATCGCGCCGATCGACCTGGCGGCGAAGGTCGAGGCCGCCGATCCGCGCGCGCAGGTCGCGTACCTGCCGCTCGAACCGGAGCCCGGTCATTCCATGGCGCTCTTCGTTTCGCCAAGGACCGATCTCTCGACCGGGAAGCTTCATGAGCTGGGCTACAATCAGGTCTTCCTCGAGCCGTCGACCGGCCAAGTGCTGGGCAAGCGCGAATGGGGCGCCGCGTGGCCCATCACGAGCGAGACCTTCGTGTCTTTCCTCTACAAGCTGCACTACAGCCTGCACATCCCCGAGTGCTGGGGCATCGACCATTGGGGCGAATGGTTCCTGGGTGGCGTTGCCATTCTGTGGACCATCGACTGCTTCATCGGCTTCTAACGACGCCGGTACGTCACGCGTCGAATGCCGGCCGGCCCATCGACGTCGAGCGCGCGTTGCGCCGCGGCTGGTGGGCGCGCTGGAAACCCGCCTGGAGGATCAAGACCGGCGGCAGCGGCTACCGGATCAACTTCGACATCCACCGCGCCTTCGGCCTGTGGACATGGGCGCTGCTGTTCGTGCTGGCCTTCACCGCCTTCTCGCTCAATCTCTACCGCGAGGTCTTCTATCCGCTGATGTCGATGGTCTCGCGCAGGTGACGCCCGATCCGTTCGCGCTGCGCCAGCCGACTGCTGGGCGATCGCCAGCCATGGAAGGGCACGGTTGCCGACATCTCCCTGCAGGCGCAGTTCCCCGTCCATTCCGGTCGCATCCTTGACCTGCCGGGACGTATCCTGATTTCAGTCATGGGAATCGTGGTCGCTGCACTGGCGGTGACCGGCGTCGTGATCTGGTACCGCAAGCGCAAGGCACGGATGGCGGTGCGACGGCATCGAAATGCATACGCGTCTGCAGCATCGGCCGAGTAGGGGCGCTCTGCCTAGTCGAGCCAGCGGCATCGTTCCAAGTCCAGGCGGTTTCTGCCGTCGAATCTGATGCCTTCCTTTTCAAGCAGGCGCCGCTGGAGAACGTCGCCGCCATTGCGGGACAGGCTATAGGACACCTCGCCCTTGGCGTTGACGACACGGTGCCACGGGATTTTGGTTACCGGGTCAAGGTGCTGAAGTATCCGGCCGACAAGGCGGGCACGCCTCGGCAGACCGGCCATCGCGGCGACCTGTCCATAGGTCGCAACCCAGCCCGCAGGGATCCGGCGGATTACGGCACAAATGGCTTCGACAGCTTCATCGCCTTGGAGTTGGGTGGTCTGAAGCGAATTGCGCTTCGGGAGCATCGATAGCTTGCGTCGATCCCTGGTTGCCCAGCTTTGCAATAGTCTGGACGTTGAAGTCGGCCCACAGCCCTTGTCGGGACGGCGCATCGTGCCAATACCCCTGGACTAGAAGATGCAGTCCGTCCGAGCGGCGGGCTCGATGGGATCTGCGGGCATGTTGAGCTTGCAGTGATAGTCGAACGCGCCGCGATGGGGCGCCGCGATTCGCTTCTTTGCCTGGACGGGCAGGACGATACGACCGTTGCGGCGGTCGATCTGCTGGCGGCCGTAGGCGACATTGCTGCCGTCCGGGAAATAGGCCTCGAAGACGGAGTGTCCTGCCGTCGAGGTGAACTCCATGACCAGGACGGCACCGTCGAGGCATTCGAAGCGCGGACCGCTGCGCAGCACGCCGGACTCCGTGGTCTTTCCGGCTGGCCCGGAGATCGTCCATTGCGAGGTCGAGGATGCGCGCGAGGACTCGCCCCTCAAGGCACCGCAGGTCAACGCGGTCGCAGGCGGCGTACCGGCCGCTTGGCCGTGCGCCTGTCCCGCGAGGACGATCGACAGCAATACGAGACCTGCTCTTTTCATTCGGGCAGACTACGCAGCCGCAGGCTCTGATGCCAGGAGGTGATGTTGGACCGGACAGCGCGCATGGGCCGACGCGGACTGCTGCAGACGTCGCTGGCCGCGACGCTGGCGGGCTGCTCGACGGAGCCTCGCTCGTCGTTGGAGGCCGGCCCTGCCCTGGCGCCCATTCGCGCCCGGATCGACCGGATCTTCGACATCGCCGTCTGCCTGCGTCCGTTCCGCCCCGCCGGTCCGCGCGTCGAGACCGAACGGCTGGGCGACACGCTGGTGGTGCACAATTACGGCCATGGCGGCAGCGGTTGGTCGCTGTCCTGGGGATCCAGCGCGCGGGCGGTACGGCTCGCCATGCAGGCCAGTCCCGCGGAGGTGGCGGTGATCGGCTGCGGCGCGCTCGGGCTCACCTCGGCCATCCTGGCGCAGCGTGCCGGTGCACGCGTCACGATCCATGCGCGCAACCAGCTGCCCGAGACGACGTCGGCCCGAGCGACCGGTGAATGGACGCCCGATTCGCGCATCGCCCTGGTCGATGCGGCTGCCCCCGGCTTCGCCGCCGTATGGGAGGAGATGGCGCGCACCTCCTTCAAGAGCCATCGCGACTATCTCGGCCTGCCGGGCACGCCGGTGGAATGGATCGACCAGTACGCCGCCTCCGGCGGCTCATCGAGCTCCAGCCGAAGCGAGGAAGCGAGCACCGCCAGCACCACACCCGCCCCGGCGTTCGCAAGCTATGCCCGCTCGATCCGTGACCTGACGCCGCGATGGAGTTCGGTGCCGGCCGATGCGACGCCGTTCAAGGCATCATCCGTCGCCCGCAGCGAGATCATGGTGTTCAACATTGCCGACTACGGCCACACGCTGATGAACGACTTCTTCATCGCCGGGGGGCAGTTCCGCCGGGCCGACTTCCGGACGCCCGCGCAGATCGCGGCGTTGGGCAAGAAGGTCGTCATCAATTGCACGGGGTATGGCGCGCGGGCGCTGTGGCGGGACGAGACGCTGGTCCCGGTGCGCGGCCAGATTGCGCGTCTGATTCCGCAGCCCGAGGTGCGCTATGGCCTCGTCTACCGGCACGTGCTGACCGTGCCGCGGCGCGACGGGTTGGTCGTCCAGTCCTTCGCCGGCGGCGAGCGGCAGGGCTACGACGACAGCAGAGAATCACCGGACCGCGCCGAGGCCGAACAGGCAGTGCGGACCCTGGCGGAGGCGTTCCGGCCGAGCGCTTGAGTCTTCTCGCCGGCGTCACGAGCCGCCGCCGACGCTCGTCGTGATCTGCTGCAGGCTCCGCTGGTGCTGCTGCACCATGCGGTTCGTTTCCGTCGACCATTGTCTGAGCTGCCCGTTGCCGCCCGTCGCAGCGTACGACCGAAGCATTGCCGTGGCGTCCCGAAGCGCTTCGATCTGCTCCATGCAATAGGCGCGGTCGAAGGCGACACCTTTTCGGTTCCGGACGGCCGCGAGCCTTGTCCGATAGACCTCGTTCGGTCCGATCGCGGCTGGCAAGGCAATGCTGGCGCTGCCGGCCAGCGTCCGCAGGCGGTCGAGTGCGGCCTCGTAGTCGTTGGCCATGCGCTCGGCGAGCTGCCTGAGCTGGCCGTCTTGCGCCTCCATCATCGCCAGCCGACCCGCAACGACGGAGAACTTGGCAAAGACGGCGGCGGCTATGACGAAGTCATGTTCCGGCCCTTCCTGCATGCGCGAGGCATTGCCGAAGCCTGGATACGCCGAAAGGCCGCGTGAGTTCGGTTGCCCGAACGCGGGTGCAACAGCCGTCACCGCTATGGCGACAACGATTGCCGGCGAGGTGAAGAACCGCATTTCGTGTGCTTTTTGACGCTCAATCGATCCTGCGCATAGGAAAGCCGCGCTGTAACAGTTGGTTGCCAGGCGGGGTCGAATTGACGTTCCCCGCCACGGAGCGGCCTGTTGGTCACACGGCTGCAGATTCGCGGGCTCGGCGTGTCGAGCAGGCTCAACGCCCGCGCTTGATCGGCTGTCGTTCAAAGTCGCCCCAAATTTACGCCTGACGGGATGATGCATCGGGCGCCGGAAGGGCGTAGCGTTCCTGCCAAGTCGGAGGTCGAAGCGACCACATGAACGTCCGCGGCTGGCTCGAAAGCCTGGGATTGGGCCAATATTCCGACGCGTTCGACGCGAACCATATCGACGCCCGCCTGCTGCGCGACCTTACCGGGGATGAACTGCGGGAGCTGGGGGTGGCCTCGCTCGGCCACCGCAAGCGTTTGCTCGATGCCATTGCCGGCTTGCGTGAAGAGGGGACAGGTCGGCCTCTTGAGGCCGAGCATCGGCAAGTGGCGGTGCTGTTCGCCGACCTTTGCAGCTTCACCGAGATGTCGAGTGCGCTCGGCGCCGAGGAGATGCGCCGGATCGTCGACCGCTTCCTTGCCTGCGCCGACGAACTGATCGTCGAGCACGGCGGTTCGGTCGACAAGCACATCGGTGACGCCACCATGGCCGTGTTCGGCGCACCCGTAGCGCACGAAGACGATCCGCTGCGCGCCGTCGCGGCGGCGGAAGCCATCCAACGCGCCATGCCGAAGTTGTCGGCCGAGCTCGGCCGGCCGGCCACGGCGCCGTTGCTCAGCCATATCGGCATCGCCCTGGGCGAGGTCGTGGCGGGCGAGATCGGCGGTGCCGTGCGTCGGGACTACACGGTGCTGGGCGATACGGTGAATCTCGCCGCCCGCCTGGTCGGTGAGGCGATGCCGGGAGAGATCGTGTTGGACGATGCGACGTGGCGCGCCGTATCGGGCCGCGTGCATGGTACATCCCTCGGCGAACGTGCCCTGAAGGGGATCGCCAGGCCACAGCAGCTCTGGCGCCTGGACGAACTGCGGGAGAACGCCACGACCGGCCGACTGCCGTTCGTGGGGCGCGAGGTCGAGCTTGCCCAGATCTCCGCCATGCTGGTGGCGTCGCAGCATGGGTCGGTCCTGCACCTGAGGGGCGAAGCCGGCATCGGCAAAAGCCGGCTACTCGCCGAAGCCCTGTCGCAGGCCGTGCATCGCGGGTACGTCAGTGTCCTGGTGCGGGTACTCGATTTTGGCGCCGGCCGCCGCCAGACTCCCTTGCGCGTGCTGGCCGAGGCGTTGATCGCCGCACGGCCTGCCTGGCTCGGCGATACCGCTGTCGATACAGGGCTGCGCGCCGCCCTGCACGACGTGCTGGAAATCGCCATGCCGACGGAACTCGCGACACCGTACGCGGCGATGCAGGACGCCAAGCGAGCCGCGCTGCGCGCCGAAGCCGTCGCCGTACTGGCCGCCGCGGCGAGCGAGATCACGCCCCTGGCGATCGGAGTCGAGGATCTCCACTGGGCCAACGATGCCTTGCTCGCTTTCGTGCGCACGGCAGCGCGACTCACCGTGACACGGCCATTGGTGCTGCTGACGACGTCGCGCCCGGAGGGCGATCCGCTGGATGTCGCGTTCCGTCGCGAGCTCGGTGGTGCATCGCTGGTCGTGGTCGAGCTGGGAGCGCTTCGCGGCGATGCCATGCGACGCCTCGCCCAGGCTGCGGCCAGCATGGTCGACGAGGCTCAGGTCGACCGCTTCGTGGCCCGCTCGGGCGGCAATCCGCTATTCCTCGAGCAGTTGGCCCTGAGCGCCGCGCAGGCCGGAGCGCCGACGCTGCCTGGCTCGATCCGCGGCCTGGTGCAGGCTCGGCTCGACCGGCTGGGGCGGACCGACCGGGCCGCGCTGCAGGCAGCCTCGGTATTGGGTCAGCGCTTTACACCGCCATCGCTTCAGGCACTGATCGAGGACACCGCCTACGATCCGCGTCCGCTGATCGACGGTGGGCTGTTGGTGCGCGATGGCGCAGTCCTGATGTTCGCCCACGCGCTGATCCAGGAGGCGACCTACGCCTCGCTGCTGTCCGAGACGGCCCGCCGCCTGCATCGTCGTGCAGCCGATTGGCTGGGCGATGGCGAGCCCGAGCTGCGCGCCCAGCATCTCGACCGTGCCGGGGACCCCGATGCTCCCCAGGCTTATCGGAAAGCGGCCGAGCGACTGCGCGAGGCTAGCCGGCTCGCCGCTGCGCTCGAGAATGCCGAACGTGGCCTGGAGCTTGCTCGCAGTGATGACGACAGCGTGGCTCTGGCGCTGCTGGCCGGACGGCTGCACCTCGATCTCGGCGCGGCGCGCCAGGCCCGACCACATTTTGAGACCGCACTTGCCCATGCGCTGGACGATGTCGGCGGCGGCGAGGCCGAGCTCGGCATCGCCGAGGCACTGCGCATCACCGACGACTTCGCCGGCGCGAGTGCTGCGCTTGACCGGGCCCGGGCCAAGGCGGAAGCCGCCGACTTGCCGGCGCTTGCGTCGCGCTGCCACTATCTGCGCGGCAATCTCCTGTTCCCGCTGGGTCGTGTCGAGGAGTGCATGCAGGAGCATCGCGCCGCGCTTTCCCTCGCCGAGCGCGTGCAGTCGCCGGCATTGGTGGCGCGGGCGCTGGGAGGGCTCGCCGACGGCTTCTACGCCCAGGGACAGATGCGCTCGGCCGTCGAGGCGCTCGAACGCTGCATCACTGCGGCGCGCAGCGCGGGCGCCGCTTCTGTCGAAATCGCCAACCGGCCGATGGCGGCGATCGCCGAGTGCTACATGATGCGGCTCGACGTCGTCCGCGACATGGCGGAGGTTGGCCGCATCATGGCGCGACAGGCGCATAATCCGCGCGCCGAACTCATCGCGCTGCACGGTTTGATGGTGGCCGCCATGGAATCGAACCGCCCGCAGGATGGGCTGCCGCATGTCGGCCGGGCGCGTGCCATCGTGGCCGAGCTGGGTGCGTGGCGTTTCGAGGCCGAGAACGTGATATTCGGCGCCGAGCTGCAGGCCCAGGCCGGCGATGCGGCGTTGGCTGCAGACATGGCGCGCGAGGCCGTGGCGCTCTGTCGCCAGCATTCCATGGCCTACATGGGACCAGCGACCTTCGGCATGGCCGCCAGGTTGATCGACGATCCGGATGAACGGCAGGGGCTGCTCGGCGAAGGGGACGCGCTGCTGGCCGCGCCGACGCTGGGTCACAACCATTTCTTCTTCCGTCGCTACGCCATCGATGCCGAACTCGCCGCCGGCCACGCCGAGGAGGTGCGGCGGCACGCTCTTGCCCTCGCGCAGTACGCCGAGCGGGAACCGACACCGTGGACCAAGCTGGTGGTGCGGCGGGGCATGCTGCTGGCCGATGCTGCGGCCGGGCGGCTGACGCCAGAGGGACGGGCGGAACTCAGCGAGCGCGGCAGCGCCGCTCAGCGGTTGGGCTTCGCCAACCTCGCCGACGCGATGTTGGCAGTAACTTAGTTAGAGCGGCCGCCCCTTTGTTTGGCCGATCGATCTTCGTTCAGCGGAAGAACATCAAAGTGAGGAGAGCGAACAGCGGCAGGAGGATGGCGCAGGACCATGCCATGTACCCGAAGAAGCTTGGCATGCGGATACCCGACTCCTCGACGACGGCCTTCACCATGAAGTTGGGCGCATTGCCGATGTAGGAGTTGGCGCCCATGAACACTGCGCCTGCCGAGATCGCGGCCAGCGTCGGGGCGAGTGGTCCCATCAGGGTCGGGGCGTCACCGCCGGCGAGGTTGAAGAACACCAGGTAAGTCGGAGCATTGTCGAGGAAGCTCGACAGGATTCCGGTCAGCCAAAAGTACCAGACATTGTCGGGCTGTCCGTCGGGGCCGGTAACCAGGGCGACCAGCGGCGCCAGTGCACCTTGGCTGCCGGCCTTGAGTATGGCGATGGCCGGCGCGATGGTGATGAAGATGCCGGCGAACAGCTTGGCGACCTCCGCCATCGGTCCCCAGGCGAAGCCGTTGTCGGCGCGCACCTGACGCCGGGTCAGCGCCAGCGACAGCGCGCAGATGGCGATCAGGCCGAGATCGCGCACGACATTCTGAAGTTCGAGCGCGACGTGGAAGATCGTGAATTGGATGCCGGGCTTCCAGGTGCCGCTCATCAGGACGATGGCGACGACGGCGACCAGCAGGATGATGTTGACGCCGCCCTGGATGCGTATCGGCTCCTCGGGTGTGGGATCGCGCTCGAGACGCCCTTCCTTTCCGTACCAATAGCTGTCGATCGCCCAGAACAGTCCCAGCAGCACCAGAACGCAGACCAGCATCGGGCTGAACAGGTGCGATGTCGTCCAGAAGAAGTCGACGCCTTTCAAGAAACCCAGGAAGAGCGGCGGGTCCCCCAGGGGTGTCAGCGCGCCGCCGATGTTCGACACCAGGAAGATGAAGAACACGAAAACATGGATCTTGTGCTTGCGATCGTCATTGGCACGGATGACGGTCCGGATCAGCAGCATCGATGCACCGGTCGTCCCCATCCAGCCTGCGAGCACGGTGCCGAGCGCCAGCAGAGCGGTATTCATCGACGGCGAACCGTGCAGGTTGCCCCGGATATGAATGCCGGCCGTCACGGTGAACAAAGCGAGCAGGAGGACGATGAACGGGATGTAGTCGAGCAACGACAGGTGGAGGATCTCGTAGGCAGCGGTAGGCACGCCATGGATGACTGCGAACGGCACGATGACCAGCATCGCCCATGCCGCCGATACCTTGCCGAAGTGGTGGTGCCAGAACGACGGAACCGCGAGCGGCATCACGGCGATAGACAGCAGGATACCGGCGAACGGCAGGATCCAGATCAAGCCGAGTTGGCGTCCGTCGACCGCCGGCGCACCTGGCGATGCGGCCAATGCCGGAGCGGCGACGAGAAACACCGCGGCAGCGGCGATGCTGCCCCTCAGCAACCGATCATTCATGCTCACGCCATGTACGTCGCTGACACGCCGCCATCGACGGTGAGCGTGTGGCCGTTGACATAGGATGCCGCCGGCGAGGCAAGGAACAGCGCTGCGCCGGCGATCTCGTGCGGCTTGGCCCAGCGCTTGGCCGGGCAGCGCAGACGCTGGCGCTCGCCGGCCGGTGAAGCCATCAGCTGGGCGTTGGTCTCGGTGCCGAAGAAGCCGGGCGACAGGGCATTGGAGGTGACGCCGGTGGCGCCAAGCTCGCAGGCAAGGGCGCGGGCCAGCGCCGACAGGCCGCCCTTGGCTGTGGTGTAGGACGAGGCGCCGGGGGTCGCGAGATCCGCCACGATCGAGGTCACCAGGATCAGCCGGCCCCAGCCGCGGTCGATCATGCCGGGCACCACCAGCTTGACCAGCGCATGGGCGGCGACGAGGTCGACATCGACCAGGCGCGCGAAATCCTCAGGCTCGATTTCGGCGAACGGTCGGCGATCGCGCTCTCCAACATTATGGACCAGGATGTCGATCGGTCCCGCACCCCCCATCGCCTGGCGCATGGCGGGCCGATCCGCCATGTCGAAGGTGAGGGCGCCGGCAGCCAGGCCTGCGCCGTGCAGGTCGGCGAGCCGCGGCGCCAGCCGCTCGGCCGAGCGGCCGTGCAGCAGGACGCGGGCGCCGGCCTGGGCGAGCGCCTGGGCGATTTCCCAGCC
>JAEZIF010000124.1 GCA_023416135.1 Pseudomonadota bacterium | reverse complement strand
CTGGAAGGTGCGCACCAAGCCGCGGCGCACGCGCGCTTCGGGCCTCAGCCGCGTGATGTCTTCGCCCTCCATGACGACCCGGCCCGACGACGGCGCCAGCACGCCGGTCAGCAGGTTGATGAAGGTGGTCTTGCCGGCGCCGTTGGGGCCAATCAAGGCATGGCGCGCGCCCTGCTCCAGACGGAATGTCACGTCCTTGGTCGCCGCGATGCCGCCGAAGCGCTTCGCAAGGCCACGGGTTTCGAGCACGGCGGCCATCATCGCCTGACGCGTGCCAGTAGGACTCGCACGCCGCCGATCCCCTGCCCCAGGCGCTCGCGGCCGACGAGCGCCAGCACGACCAGGAACAGGCCCATCCAGAACATCCAGAACTGGGGCGCGTTCGACGACAGCGTGTCCTGCAAAATCTTGAAGACGACGGCGCCGGCGATGCCGCCATAAAGCCAGCCCACGCCGCCGATGATCAGCGCCAGCAGCACGTCGGCCGAGCGCTGGAACTCCAGCACTTCCAGCGAGACGTAGGCGGTGGTCTGCGCCAGCAAGGCTCCCGCCGCGCCGGCATAGGCGGCCGCCAGGGTGTAGACGGCGACCAGCCGGCGATTGACCGGCACGCCGAGCGCCGCGGCCCGCAGCGTGTTGCGGCGGATCGCCATCAGCGACAGGCCGAACGGCGAATTGACGACGAGCCGCGCCAGCAGCGCCAGCACGAACAGGGTCGTCAGGCTGTAGAGGTAGGCCGTCCGGCCGTAGAGGTCGAAGTCGAAGCGGCCGAGCAGCGGCCCCACCATCATGCCCTGCAGGCCGTCGGCCCCGCCGGTCCACTGCGGCAGGGCGTTGGCGACCTCGTGCAGGACCAGGGCAACGCCGAGCGTCACCATGAGGCGCGTGAGATCGCTGCCACGCAGCACGAGGAAGCTGGTGATGAAGCCCAGCATCGCCGCAGCGACGATGGCGACAACCATCCCGGCCAGCGGGTCCGGCGTCACGAGCTTGCACAGCAGGCCCGCGGCATAGGCGCCGGCGCCGAAGAAGGCGGCATGCCCCAGCGAGACGATGCCGGCATAGCCCAGGATCAGGTCGAGCGAGAGCGCGAACAGGGCGAGGATCGCCACTTCGTTCAACAGGAGGTGCTTGCCCGGCGGCAGGAATGCCGCGGCGAAGGCGAGCAGCCAGAAGATGATTTCGGCGACCCGCCAGCGCCCGCGCCTCGCCAACCCCTGCGCTGCGCTCATCGGGCTCTCGCGAACAGGCCGTTCGGCCTCAGCACCAGCACGACGATCAGCACGACATAGATGACGAAGCCGCCCAGGGCCGAGGACAGGTAGTACTTGCCCGCCACGTCGGCGACGCCCAACAGCATCGAAGCGACGAACGGCCCCATGATCCCCGACGTGCCGCCGACCGTCACCACGATCAGGAAATAGATCATGAACTTCAGCGGGAAATACGGATCGAGCCCCAGAAGCTCGACGCCGAGTGCGCCGCCCAGGCCCGCCAGCCCCGAGCCGACGGCGAAGGTCATGGCGAACACGAGGCTGACCGGGATGCCGAGGCCGCGCGCCACGCGGGCGTCGTCGACGGCAGCCCGCAGCCGACTGCCGAAGCGGGTGTGCATCAGACCGACCTGGAGGCCGACAGCCAGCGCGCCGCAGACCACGATCAGGAACGAGCGATAGATGCCGACATTGATGCCCAGAACCTCGCGACGGCCCTGCAGCCATTCGGGCAGCTTGATGTTGCGTTGGCTCGAGCCCATCAGGAAGTCGGTGATGGCGACGGCCATGAACACGAGGCCGATCGAGAACAGCACCTGGTCGAGGTGCGAGCGGCCGTACATGTGGCGGTAGAGCGTGCGCTCGAGCAGCAGCCCGATCGCCGCCGCAACGAGGAAGGCGGCCGGCAGGCAGGCCAGGAACGGCCAGCCGGCGCGGTCCATCAGCAGCACGGTGACGTAGCCCCCGGCCATGGCAAACGCGCCATGCGCCAGGTTGACGAAGTTCATCAGCCCCAAGGTCACGGCGAGGCCACAGGCGAGCACGAACAGCAGCATTCCGTACGCCACGCCGTCGAAGAGGATGGTTGCCACGGGACTACGGCATCATCTCGAGTTCCTCTCCCCCGCTAGCGGGCAGAGGAGCATGAGTCGGCGATGCACATGGAGCTTCTACTTCTTCGCCGCCTTCACCGGATCCTTGACGTTCGGGATCGTTGCGAACTCGACGTTGTAGAGCTCGCCGCCGATCTTATCGACCTTGCGGATGTAGATGTTCTGGATGATGTCGCGCGTATCGGGATCGATCGAGATCGGTCCGCGCGGGCTTTCCCAGGCCATGCCCTTCATCGCGGCCATGAGCTTCTCGCCGTCGGTCGCGCCGTTAGTCTTCTTCAGCGCCCCGTAGATCAGCGCCATGCCGTCGTAGCCGCCGACCGACATGAAGTTGGGACGCAAGCCGTTGTTGGCCTTCTTGAAGGCCTCGACATAGGTCTTGTTCAAGGCGCTGTCGTGATTGGCCGAGTAGTTGTGCGCATTGATCACGCCCACCACCACGTCGCCCATGCCGTTCAGTTGGTCGTCGTCGGTGACGTCGCCGGTCGCGATCAGCTTCATGCCCGACTTGTCGAGGCCGCGCTCGACGAACTGCTTGACGAACTGAGCGCCCGAGCCCGACGGCACGAAGACGAACAGCGCGTCGGCCTTGGCGTCGGCCGCCTTCTGCAGGGCCGGCGCGAAGTCGGGGCTGCGCAGCGGAACCCGCAGGTTCTCGACGATGGTGCCGCCGTCGGCCTTGAACCTGTCGCTGAACGACTTCTCGGCATCGATGCCGGGACCGTAGTCGCTGACCATGGTCACGACCTTCTTGATGCCGTTCTTGACCGCCCACTCCGCCATCGGCACGGCGGACTGCGCCAGCGTGAAGCTGGTGCGCACGATGAAGGGCGAAGCCTCGGTTATCGACGAGGTGCCGGCCGCCATCACGACCTCCGGCACCTTGGCCTGCGTGGCGATCGGCGCGGTCGCCATGGCCGACGGCGTGATGCCGAAGCCCGCCAGGATCGCGACCTTGTCGTTGACCACCAGTTCCTGCGCCAGCCGCTTGGTGACGTCGGGCACGCTGGTGTCGTCCTTGAGGATGACCTCGATCTTCTTGCCGGCGACGGTGTTGCCGTGCTGCGCCATGTAGAGCTTCACCGCGGCGTCGATCTGCTTGCCGGTCGAGGCCTGCTGGCCGGTCATGGGCAGGATCAGGCCGATCTTCACCGTGTCCTGTGCGAAAGCGCTCGGAGAGACCACGGACCATGCGGCCGCGATCAGGAGAAGGCGTCTCAACATCTTGTTTCCTCCCAAGCCATCCTAATGCAGCGATCCGGTATTTATGGGGTTTGTCGCCGGAGGAAAAGGCCCGCCACAAGTTTTGTTTTGGCTACCAACAAACTGCCGCCTAGGATGGATGAACGGGGAGTACGGGCAAGTGTCGAAACGACAACACACCCAGGTGGGCATCATCGGAGCCGGGCCGGCAGGTCTTCTGCTCGCCCGCCTGCTGCAGGTCCAAGGCATCGAGAGCGTCGTTCTCGAAGCGCGGACGCGCGACTATGTCGAAGCCCGCATTCGCGCAGGCGTGCTGGAGCCAGGCACGGTTGCGCTGCTGGAGGAAGCGGGCGTCACCGAACGCCTGCATCGCGAAGGGCTGGTGCATGACGGCGCCGAGATTGCCGTCGGCGGCCGGCGCGTTCGCATCGACTTCCACGCGCTGACCGGCAAGACCGTCACCGTCTACGGTCAGACGGAGATAACGAAGGACCTGATTGCCGCTCGCCTCGCCGGCGACGGCGCGATCGTGTGGGAAGCGACGGATGTCGCCATTCATGACATCGAGACCGCCAGACCGAAGCTGAGCTATCGGCACGCCGGCGCCGCGCACGAGCTGGTCTGCGACTTCATCGCGGGCTGCGACGGCTTCCATGGCGTGAGCCGCTCGGCCGTTCCGGAATCGAGCCGTCGGACGTTCGAACGCATCTACCCTTTCGGCTGGCTCGGCATACTGGCCGACGTGGCGCCGTGCTCGAGCGAGCTCATCTACGCCCACCACGACCGCGGCTTCGCGCTCGCCTCCATGCGGTCGCCGACGCGCAGCCGCTACTACATCCAATGCGGCCTCGACGAGAAGCTCGAGGAATGGCCCGACGAGAGGATATGGCGGGAGCTCGAGGTCCGCTTGGGCTCCGAACCGGCGCCGCGCATCACGACGGGGCCATCGATCGAGAAGAGCATTGCGCCGCTGCGCAGCTTCGTGTCGACCCCGATGCAGCACGGCCGGCTATTCCTGGCCGGCGATGCGGCCCATATCGTGCCGCCGACCGGCGCCAAGGGCCTCAATCTTGCTGCGTCGGACGTGCACTACCTGAGCCGCGCGCTTCTTGCACACTACAAGCAGCAGGACGACAGCTTGCTTGGCGCCTATGGCGACAAGGCACTCGCACGCGTGTGGAAGGCCGAGCGCTTTTCCTGGTGGATGACCACGCTCCTGCACAAGCTGCACGAGGAGACGAGTTTCGAAGCGCAGATGCAGCGCGCCGAACTCGACTATCTGGCATCGTCTCGCGCCGCGCAGACCGTGCTCGCCGAAAACTATGTGGGCCTGCCATTCTGACGGCCCATGCTCTATGCTCCCGCCGCAAATTCCGGGAGCAAGTTCCATGAAGAGCTACAAGGTCGTCGAGTTCGGCCAGCCACTGCAGAAGGTCGAGGAGGCCACCCCCACCCCTCAGGGCACCGAAGTGCTGGTGCGCATCACCGCCGCCGGCGTCTGCCACAGCGACGTCCATCTGTGGGAAGGCTATTTCGACATGGGCGGCGGCAACAAGTACTCGACCGAGAAGACCATGGCGCCGCCGCGGACCATGGGCCACGAGATCGTGGGCGAGGTGGCAGCGCTGGGGCCCGACGCAAAGGGCGCCAAGGTCGGTGACAAGGCCGTGGTCTATCCCTGGATCGGCTGCGGCAAGTGCTGGTACTGCAGCAGCGGCAGCGAGCACCTCTGCCCGACGCCGCGGGCACTGGGCGTCAACAAGGACGGCGGCTACGCCGACCATGTTCTCGTGCCGCATGCGAAATACCTCTATCCCTACGGCAACATGCCGGTCGAGCTCGCCTGCCTCTATGCCTGCTCGGGCATCACCGCCTTCGGCGCCGTCAAGAAGGCGGTCGGCCATGACGCCGGCAAGCCGATCCTGGTGATCGGCGCGGGCGGCGTCGGGCTGATGGGCGTGCGCTTCGCCAAGTCGGTGCTGGGCCACGAGCCGATCGTGGCCGACATCGACGAGAACAAGCGCAAGCTCGCTCTGGAGAACGGTGCCTGCGCGGCGTTGGATCCGCGCGACAAGGAAGCCCGCAAGCGGATCATGGAGCTGACCGGCGGCACCGGCGTCGGCGCGGCCATCGACTTCGTCGGCGCCGAGGCCTCCAGCCAGTTCGGCGTGCGCGCGCTCGGCCGTGGTGGGCGTCTGATCGTGGTGGGGCTGTTCGGCGGCACCTTCTCGATGCCGCTGCCGATGTTCGCGTTCACCGGCTGCCAGATCATGGGCTCGGTGACCGGCAGCCCGGCGGAGATGAAGGAGATGATGGACCTCGTGACCGGGGGCAAGGTGACACCGGTGCCGATCATCAAGCGCAAGCTCGACGAGGCCGACGCCACGCTGCAGGAACTGCGCAAGGGACTGATCATGGGGCGGGCCGTCCTTGTCCCCTGACAGGGTGCGGTGAGCCAGGCCGGCC
This sequence comes from Pseudomonadota bacterium, assembly GCA_023416135.1. GTDB lineage: Bacteria > Pseudomonadota > Alphaproteobacteria > Reyranellales > Reyranellaceae > Reyranella. Next base: position 996 of record JAEZIF010000124.1, on the reverse strand, counting down.
GCGCCCTCGTCCATGCCTTCGGGACGGGGGTGCTGAAGCCTCAGCGGGCCTTCTTCCTGCGTGCCGAGCTCAGTCCCTTTCGCGACATCGACGCGGAGCAGTCCTTCCGGCCGGAGTATCTGCGCCTGAAGCAGGCCGGCTGGTCGGTCGTGCCGCGCATCGAGGACGGCGCCTATCCGCTGGGCCAGCTCCTGCTGACCAAGCACAAGGAGGAGAACTTCGCCAACATCGCACGCGGCTGGTCGCTGCTCGCTGAAGGGGGCACCCTCGTCTGCTCGGGATCCAACGACGATGGCGCGGCCAGCCTGGAGAAGCAGGTCGGCAAGGCCTTCGGCCTCGACGGCCAGCTCTCCAAGTTCCATTGCCGCGTCTTCTGGCTGACGCGCGCCGAGAAGGGCCCGCCCGACTACTGGCGCGATCTCACGTCGCTGCGGCCGGTCGGTGACGGCTCGTGGCAGAGCCAGCCCGGCATCTTCTCCTGGGATCGCATCGACGACGGCTCGGCGCTGCTCGCCGCCCATCTGCCCGATGACCTTGCAGGCCATGTCGCCGACTTCGGCTGCGGCTGGGGCTACCTGGCGCGCGAGGTTCTGTGGCGATGCTCCGGCATTTCGAAGATCGACCTCGTGGACGCCGAGCATCGCGCCGTCGAAGCGGCCCGCGTCAATGTCGCCGACGCGCGCGCCGCGTTTCATTGGCTCGACCTGACCCAGGAAACAGCGCCGGCGACCTACGACGCGATCCTCTGCAATCCGCCGTTCCATGCCGGCCGCGCCGCCGAGCCGGGACTTGGACAGAACGTCATCGCCGCTGCGGCGCGCGCCCTGCGGCCGGGCGGGCGCTTCTACATGGTCGCCAATCGCGGCCTGCCCTACGAGCCGGTGCTGAAAGCGAACTTCACGTCCTTCGAGACACTGGCCGACAACAACAAGTTCCGGGTGAGTCGGGCGGTTCGATAAGGGCTCACTGTCATCCCGAGCGTAGCGAGCGACCTTT
>JAEZIF010000073.1 GCA_023416135.1 Pseudomonadota bacterium | reverse complement strand
GGCCGGTCTCGTGCAGCACGCCCATCAGGGCGCGCGCGAAGTCGGCCTCGTCGTAGCGCGTGGTGATGCGCACGTCGTCGGCCGTGCCGCCGGTGAAGGGGTGCGCGGAAACATCGAGGCGACCGTGGGTGAAATCGAAGCCGAGCCGGCGGCACATCTCCTCGCCGAGCTTGCGCTGCTGCCCGACCGGGAACGGACCGTCGAGCGCGAGCGGCTTGGCTGCACTTGCCTGGCGCTCCATGACGCGCCCGAGCAGCTCGGGCAGGAAGCCGCGCAATTCGTCGAACAGCTCGTCGATGCGCGCCGAGCGGCCGCCCGGCTCGAACTCGTCGAGCAGCGCGTCGTAGGGCGAGGTCTCGAGCGCCGCCGCCTTGGCCTCGCCGACGCGGCGCATCACGGTCAACACCTCGCCCAGCGTCGGCAGCAGCGACTTGAAGTCGGCATTCTTCCTGGCCTCGCGCCAGACCATCTCGCAGGCCGACGTGGCGCGGGTCCGCGCCTCGACCAGGTCGGCCGGCAGCGCGCTCTCGTGCACCCACAGCCGGCGCATCTCGCGCAGATTGGCGGCGCGCCAGCGGTCGAGGCCGTTGGCGCCCTCCTCCGCCCGCGACAAGAGCTCGGGCATGTCGGCAGCGGCGATCATGCCGTGGGCGATGACGCCCAGGGTCGCGAGCTGGTCGGCGCGATCCTCGCTGGCGCCCGACGGCATCATGGCCGAGCGGTCCCAGTTCAGGATCGAGCTGGCACGATTGACGGCGCTCAGCCGCGCGAAGCGACGCTCGAGCTCGGCATAGGGATCGTTGGCGATCATGGCGCGTCCTCGAGCTTTGCCTTCGTGCGGCCGGCGACGGTGAGGCGGCCGTTCTCCCAATGATAGGCGAGATAGACGCCGGCCAGCGCCAGCGCGAGCAGGAACCAGGTGATGGCGTACTGCAGATGGTCGTTGGGAATGTCGAGCCGCGTCTGGCCGCCGATCGGCAGGCCGCCCGGGTTGGGCGCAGCGTCGGCTTCGATGAAGAAGGTGTCGAGCCTGGGATCGGGCTTCCCGCCCGCCATGCTGCGCATCAGCGGCACGTCGACATGGAACCAGACGTTCTTGTCCGGCACGTTCTCGGGTGCGAACTGGCGGCGCTCCTGGTTGCGGCGCACGATTCCGGTGAGTTCGACGCGGCCCGCCGCCTGGCCTTGGGCGCGCTTGGCCGGGTCCTTCTGCTCCTGGGGGATCCAGCCGCGGTCGAACAGCACGATGCGGCCATCGTCCGTCCGGAGCGGCGTGACGACCTGCAGCCCGACCTTGTTCTTGAGGTTGCGTGCGGCGAGGTAGAACTCCTTGTCGTTCAGGAGCGTGCCCGCCACCGTCACGCGGCCGTACTCGTGGCGCAGCGGATTCCCGCGCAGCAGCTCGTCGAGCGTGACCGGCGCTGCCGCCTGGTTGACCTCGATGCGATGCAGGAGGTCGCGCTTCCATTCGCGACGCTCCATCTGCCAGAGCCCCAGCCCGAGCGAGACCACGAAGATCGGCAGCGAGATGAGGGTGGGCCACAAGGCTGGCCTGAGCCGGATCATACGCCCTCTCCTATTCGTCCAGCGCCGTCGAGCGATGGGTGTACTGCTGGGCGATCAGCCACGCCTTCAGCACGCGCAGCATCCATACGGCGAGCCCGACGGTGAGCGGCCCCCAGATCAGGACGTGGACCCACCATGGTGGCTCGAAGCGGAACTCGACCCAGAACACCAGGATCATGACGATGGCGCCCAGACCCATGATGACGAAGACCGCAGGGCCGTCGCCTGCGTCGTTGCCGCGCAGGTCGAGGCCGCACTCGGAGCAGCGCTCAACCACCCCCAGAAGCCCGCGGAACAGCCGGCCGCGACCACAGCGCGGGCAGGCCCCGCGCAGGGCGACGTCGACGGGCGATTGCCGCGGCCAATCCGACATGCACAGCTCCCAAAGGCGAACCGCCGGGGGTCGCCCGGCGGTTCCAATCATAGTCTGCGGCGTTGCCTCAGTGCAGGGCGATCGGCGCGTTGCCGGCACCCCACCAGTAGATGCAGAAGAACAGGAACAGCCACACCACGTCGACGAAGTGCCAGTACCAGGCGGCGGCCTCGAAGCCGAAGTGCTGCTTGGGCGTGAAATGACCCTTCATCGCCCGGAACAGGCAGACCAGCAGGAAGGTCGTGCCGACCAGCACGTGGAAGCCGTGGAAGCCCGTCGCCATGAAGAAGGTCGATGTGTAGATGTTCTCGCGAAAGCTGAACGGCGCGTGGATGTACTCGTAGGCCTGCACGCCGGTGAAGATGGCGCCCAGGATGACGGTCAGCGCGAGCCCGCGCACCGCGTCGCGCTTGTTGCCCTCGAGGATCGCATGGTGCGCCCAGGTCACCGTGGTGCCCGACAGCAGCAGGATCAGCGTGTTCATGAAGGGCAGGTCGAACGGGGCGATGACGCTGATGCCCTTGGGCGGCCAGACGCCGCCGACCGCTTCGGTCCGCACCGGCTGCTCGGGCGAGTTGGGAAACAGCGAAGCGTCGAAGAAGGCCCAGAAGAAGGCGGCGAAGAACAGCACCTCCGAGGCGATGAACAGGATCATGCCGTAGCGCAGGCCGAGCTGGACCACGGCGGTGTGGTACTTGCGCGATTCGGCGATGACGTCGCTCCACCACCAGAACATCACCGCCAGGATGAGCGCCAGGCCGGGCGCGACGACCCACCATTGCACCGCCTTGACGACGCTGCCGATGCCGGGCCCCAGCATCTCGGGATGCATGCCCAAGCCCGCGCCGATCGCCAGCAGCAGCGCACCCAGCGAGCCGAGCGCCGGCCAAGGGCTGGGATCGACCAGATGATAGGGGTGCTTGGGAGTGCCGTCGGCCATGATCATCCACCCTTTCCAGTGGCGTCGGCAGGAACGCTGCCGAGCAAGGTCTTCGCCCGCTCCGTCTTGGCCTCGAAGAAGGTGTACGAGAGCGTGATGGTGCG
>JAEZIF010000057.1 GCA_023416135.1 Pseudomonadota bacterium | reverse complement strand
TCCGCGAGCTCAAGGTGCGCGCCGCCAAGATCTGGAAGATCGATCCGGAGGCGGTGATCTGGGAGGGCGGCATGGCCAAGCCCGCCGGCAACCAGGTCGGCACCTTCGAGCCGCTCAGCCTCGCCGATATCGCCGCCCAGGCGGGACGGACCGGCGGGCCGATCAACGGCCATGCCCAGCTCAACGTCACGGGCGCGGGCCCGGGTTTCGGCGTGCACTGCGTCGACCTCAAGGTCGACGACGACACCGGCTGCGTCACCGTCGGCCGCTACACCGCGGCGCAGGACGTCGGCACGGCGATCCATCCGTCCTACGTCGAGGGCCAGCTGCAGGGCGGCGCCGTGCAGGGCATCGGCTGGGCGCTGAACGAGGAGTACATCTACAACGACAAGGGCAAGCTCGATAACCCGGGCTTCCTCGACTATCGCATGCCGGTCGCCTCCGACCTGCCGAAGATCGAGACCATCCTGGTCGAGGTGCCCAATCCCCAGCACCCCTACGGCGTGCGCGGCGTCGGCGAAGTGCCGATCGTTCCGCCGATCGCCGCGGTCGGCAACGCCGTCGCCCGCGCCACCGGCGTGCGCATGGTCGACCTGCCGCTGTCCCCGCCCCGGCTGAGCGCAGCGCTCGACGCGGCGCGGCCGATGAAGATGGCGGCGGAGTAAGGGGCCGCGGCGGCTTCCTCGCTCACTCCTCATATTCCTCTCCCCCTTGGGGGAGAGGCTAGGTGAGGGGGTGCAACACGAAGATCGCCTCCTGCATCACCCCCTCCCAACCTCTCCCCCAAGGGGGAGAGGAGGCTTGAGTTGATGGAAGGCTTGAGTCGATGGAAGTTCGCAGAGAGGGGGCACCCATGGACTACTACGACCTCGGGAAATTCGGCCGCCGCATCACCACCTCCTCGCCCGAGGCGCAGCTGTGGTTCGACCGCGGCCTGACCTGGGTCTACGCCTTCAATCACGAGGAATCGGTCAAATGCTTCCAGAAGGCGCTGGAGCACGATCCCGATTGCGCCATGGCGCACTGGGGCGTGGCCTACGCCGCCGGCCCCAACTACAACGTGCCGTGGGAGCTGATGGACCCCGACGGCCAGGCCAAGGCGCTGGCGACGTCGTTCGACGCCACCAAGAAGGCGCTGGCCTGCGCTTCGAACGCCACGAGCATCGAGCAGGCGCTGATCTCGGCGCTGCCGGTGCGCTTCCCGCAGCGCGACCCGCTGCCGAAGGACGAGGGCGAAGGCATGTCGGCCTGGGACAAGGCCTACACCCGCGCGATGCGCGAGATCTTCGCGAAGCACAGGAACGATCTCGACGTCCGCTGCCTGTTCGTCGATGCGATCATGAACGAGACGCCGTGGCAGATGTGGAACCTCGAGACCGGCCAGCCGACCGAGGGCGCCGAGACGCTGGAGGCGATGGCCGTGCTCGACGAGGCCTTGGAGACCGACGCGGCGGCATGGGATCATCCCGGGCTGCTGCATCTCTACGTCCATCTCATCGAGATGTCGCCGTTCCCGCAGAAGGCGCTGCGCGCCGGCGACCGGCTGCGCGAACTGGTGCCCGATTCGGGCCACCTGGTGCACATGCCGACCCACATCGACGTGCAGTGCGGCAACTACCGCGATGTCGTGCACTGGAACCAGAAGGCCGTGGTCGCCGACCGCAAGTTCGTCGAGCGCAACGGGGTGATGAACTTCTATTCGCTCTACCGCATCCACAACCATCACTTCGTGATCTACGGCGCGATGTTCCTCGGCCAGTACACGCCGGCCATGGAAGCGGCCCAGGAGCTGATCGACACCACCCCCGAGGCGCTGCTTAGAATCCCGTCGCCGCCGATGGCCGACTTCCTCGAGCCGTTCATCTCGATGAAGCAGCACGTGCTGATCCGCTTCGGCAAGTGGCGCGAGATCATCGCCCAGGAGCTGCCCCAGGATCGCGACCTCTACTGCTCGACCACGGCCATGATGCTCTACGCCAAGGGCGTCGCCCATTCGGTGCTGGGCGAGATCGCCGAGGCCGAGAAAGCGCGCCAGGCGTTCCGCGCCGCGCGGGCGCGCGTGCCCGACACGCGGTTGGTGCACAACAACACCGTCGTCGACCTTCTCGCCATCGCCGAGGAGATGCTGAGCGGCGAGTTCGAGTACCGCCGCGGCAACTTCGACGTCGCCTTCGACCATCTGCGGCGCGCCGTGAAGCTCTCCGACGCGCTGCCCTACGACGAGCCGTGGGGCTGGATGCAGCCGCCGCGCCATGCGCTGGGCGCGCTCTTGCTGGAGCAGGGCCATCTCGAGGAGGCCGAGGCGGTCTACCGCGCCGACTTGGGCTACGACGGCACGCTCGCCCGCGCCTACCAGCATCCCGAGAACGTCTGGAGCCTGCATGGGCTCCACGAATGCCTGGTGCGCCGCGGCGACAAGATCGAGGCCCCGCTGATCAAGGCCCGGTTGGACCTCGCCCAAGCCCGCACCGAGGTCCCCATCCGCGCCTCCTGCTTGTGCCGCAGGCAAGCAGCTTAGTTATTGACAATAACACGGGTTTCAGCTACCGTCATCCCGAGCGGAGCCGCCCCAAGGGCGGCGCAGTCGAGGGACCTGTTTTGTCGACGCATCATCAAAACAGGTC
>JAEZIF010000044.1 GCA_023416135.1 Pseudomonadota bacterium | reverse complement strand
GTTCCATGTCGATTCGAAGGGATCGACGGTATTATTCCTCATGTCGCTGATGCAGGCGGAGAATATCCGGATGCTTGGCGGCCGCGCCATCGACCCCAAGGTGATCGTTTCGCCAATCACCGCCTTTCTCAATCTGCATGGGAAGGTGCTGCGAAGCGACGCCTCGAGTCTAATTCCAGTCGATTGCAGATTGCTCCGTGCGTCGTTGGATCATGACTTCGTCCAGACCCTTTTTCCTGTTGCCCTGATCGAAGACCCAGCGCTCGAGATCGCGGTCTGCAAACTCGGCGAGGAACAGGGCACGCCTCTGAATTCGGCGCTCAAGTCCAACTTCCAGTTCCTCGGGCCAGACGGCTGGCAGTCTAGCCATGGCTGATCGCTAGCCGTCGCTCTCCTTGCGCCAGATGCCCAACAAAAAGACCGTGCGCTCGCCGCGCCGGCCGGCCTGCTTCTGGACTTCGTCGAGGCCGACGCCGCGGCGGGCCATCCAGTCATCGAGGACGCGCTTGGCCAGCCAGCCGATCACGAGGAACGTGCCGAAGTAGATCGTGGCCACGATGAGCGCCCACATAGCGCAAGCATAGGCCCGCTCGGGGCCTCCGACCAGTGCCCTGAACCTGGCAAGCGCGGTATCCCATTGCCGCGAGACGTGCTCGAGGTGTTCCTGGGCGCCCACAATTGGGCGGGGATCGAGGGCAAATCGGCCTTCGCGGCCAGCCTTCACCGAGAAGACGACGCCCACCTCCTCGAGCACGCGCAGGTGCTTGGTCACGGCCTGGCGCGTCAGCCGGCTGCCCTCGGTGAGCCGCGCGATCGACAGCGGCTCGCCGTTGGTGAGCTTGGCCAGCACGCCGAGCCGGGTCTCGTCGCCCAGGGCGGCGAAGACCGAAGCGCGCCCGCAATGCCGCAGCGGCGCTAGGCATGCTCAGGCGGTATCGCGGCGATGCGCAACCGTTTTGTTGCGTATGCTAAGCCAGTTTCCACTGCACCAGGGTGAAGGGCGGCTTGGCGTCGTCGTGCGGTTCGAACACGGCCTGCACATCGGCGCCGATGCGGACCTCTTGTCTGGGATCGCCCAACAGGTTGCCCAGCATGCGGACGTTGCCGGCATCGGGCAGTTCGACCAGCACGACAATGTAGGGGCCGTGCTCCTTCAGCGCCGGATGCACCGGATGCCACGGCCGCTCCCAGCTGTAGATGCGGCCCTTGCCCGACACCTCGTGCCAGTCGACGTCGAACGACAGGCACTTGTGGCAGATCCACTCCGGTCCCCACTGGAAGGTGCCGCACTTCCTGCAGCGCTGGACCAGAAGCTCGCTGCGGCGCGTGGCGTCCCAGTAGGGTTTGTCGAGCCCGTCATTCTCCGGCACGGGAATCGGCAGGCCGCCAGGAAGGTAGCTGGTCAGGTAGCTGCTCACAGCGTGGCCTCCGTGCCGAAAATCATGCTGGAGACGGGCGTGACCATGGGGCCGGAGATCACCATCGAGACCTCGACCTTGGGCACCTGTGCCGTCGATGCGCCGCGGATCTGTCGCACCGCCTCGATCTGCAGCTCCAGCCCGTGCATGTAGCACTCCGCGAGATTGCCGCCCGAGGTGTTGAGCGGCAGCTTGCCGGTCGGCGCCATCAGGTTCTGGGGCGTGAGGAAGTCGTTCGCCTCCTCGGCCGCGAAGAAGCCGTGCTCGACCAGGCTCATCAGCACGCCGCCGGTGAAGTTTTCGTAGCTCTGCACCACGTCGACATCCTTGGGCTTCACCTCGGCCATGTCGTAGAGCTGCGGCGCCACCGTGGTGAAGCTCGAGGTGGCATAGAGCGGTGCGTTGTGGCTGCGCGCACCGTTGCGGTACTCCGAGCCCTGCGCCGAGCCCAGGATGTAGGCGGGCTTGTGCCTGAAGTCGCGCGCCGCGTCGGCCGGCACGACGATCAAGGCGGCCGCGCCGTCGTTCTCCTGGCAGCAGTCGAACAGGCGCCACGGCTCGACGATCCAGCGCGACTGGTCGTAGGCCTCTTCGGTGAGCGGCCGGCCGTGCATGACCGCGCGCGGATTGCTCTGCGCATGGTGATAGGAGGCAAGCGCGATGGCGCGCTGCGCCGAGGGCGCGATCCTGTTCTCGTGCAGGAAGCGCATCGCGCGCATGGCGTAGCGCTGCGCCGGCGACATCACGCCGTAGGGCGCGTTGAGGGCGGCCTCGCCCGCGGCGACACCGCCGGGAGGGGCGGCGCCGAAGCGCTGGAACTGGCCCTGCGCCAGGGCGCGGAACACGACGACGCAGTCGGCCATGCCGCAGGCGACGGCTGCCGCGGCATTGCCCATGGCGGCCGAGCCGCCGCCGCCGCCGCCCCAGTTCATGTTGGAGAAGCGCAGCGCCGGCAGGCCGAGTGCCGCGGCGAGCCTCGACGGCTCGTTGCGGTCGTTGGAGTAGGAGGCGAAGCCGTCGATGCGGCGCGGGTCGATGCCGGCATCCTCGCAGGCGGCGAGGATCGCCTGCAGAGCGAGCTTGAACTCGGAGACCGGCGCCTTGCCGTGCCTGTAGTAGGCGGTCTCGCCGACGCCGGCGATCGCCACCTTGCCGCGCAGGGTACGTTTGCTCACTGGAACTCAGCCTCCTAGTGACGGTAACGCTGCGGCACTTCGATGCCGAGGAAGCGGGCGCAGTTCAGCCCCAGGATCTTCGCCCGCGCCCCGTCGGAGAGCTGGCCCATGGTGCGTTCGATCGCCTCGGCCGAATGCGGCCAGGTGCCTTCGTGGTGCGGATAGTCGTTGGCCCACATGAAGCAGCCGTCGAGCTTGTGGCCCTCGGCCAGATCCAAGCCGGCCTTGTCCTCCTGGAACGACGAGAAGCCATGCGCGCGGTAGTAGTCGCTGGGCAAGTTCTTGAGCTTGGGCCGCACCCAGAAGTGATGCTTCCTGTAGGCCTCGTCCATGGCGTCGAGCAGCCACGGCACCCAGCCGATCCCGGCCTCGATGGTGGCGAAGCGGATCTTGGGGAAGCGCTCCAGCACGCCCGAGGCGCAGAGATTGGCCACCGGCTCGATGGTGGGCGACAGTGAGTGCGACACGTAGTTCACCACCGCGCCGCCGT
>JAEZIF010000071.1 GCA_023416135.1 Pseudomonadota bacterium | reverse complement strand
TCCCGAGTCCGATCGACATTCCCGGCGGCTGCCGCCTGCGGACGCGCTGTCCGCTTGCCAAGCCGGTCTGCGCCGAGCCTGTGCCCTGGCGCGAAGTGGCCCCCGGCCATTTTGCCGCCTGCCATCTTCTGTGAATGATCCAAGGCGGTCGTGAAGAGCGCATAGCCACGGCCCAACGCCAGCTAGCCACGTCGACGAGCATCCCGTCCAGGTGCTCCGACCCGTAAATCCGCCTGAGAGCAGCGGACCGCTCAGTCCCGGCAGCCGGGCGCGCTGCCTGTCGTCGGCGAAGGCTGTAATGAGCACGCCCGACACGGCGCGACCATTGCACGGCTCGCCTGGAGCTACCGCCTTCCATCATGCGCCTTCGTGGCACGCGAAGGAGGTATTGTGCATCGCTTCGTCGGCGGGCTTTCCGTGGTCGAATTGGGCGGAGCCCAGCCGCCGGTCGCGGCGCGTCTGACAGCGGCGATGGCGTGGTCGTGCGACTCGTCGGAGGAGAACAACAAGCTGCCAACCGACATGTTCGGCGGTACGCCGTCAAACCTCGCCATCTCGATTATGGGCGCGGGACGCATGGAAGGTGAAGCTTCGTAGCCGTTCTGGCCAATCGCGTTCGAAGGCGCTCTCTCGACGATTGAACACTTGCGTTGATGGCGAAAGCAGTTTTGGGCTATTCCCTGATTGATCCCGGCTGACACCGGGAGGAAGCCTGGGTGGACAGCCGGAGCAAAGAACGTGACCGAACGCGACGAGTATTTCACCTTGTTGGGCAAGGCGGCCAACGCACGCCGACTGATGGAAGAGGTCACGTCGCCGGAAAGCCGAGGCGCTCTGACTCAATATGCCGCCAAATGTGAACAGGAAGCCAAGGCTTTGCTCGAGCGGAAACTGCGCGCGCTGGCTGCCGACTCCGACGGCATGCGAGCTGATGAACGGGGAAAAATCCGGGACAGCCGCTAGGCCGGTCGATTTCACTCGGGGATCGTTTTAGCCCCTGGCCGGATTCCGTGGCTCGCCGGCCCCGGCGGCCCGCCATCGCTCCTTGGTGAACGAACCTTTCCAGGCGCGGCTGCCCACGCGCTCGCCCGTCCCCGTCGTGCCCGCGAACTTCGCTGTGACCTGGAAGGCAATTGGCGACGCCGTGGTGGCGAACTTTTAATTGTAGTCGGCGGACCCTGAAATACCCCGAGCGGACAGAGAAGCGGCGCCATCAGGCTTGATCTGCCCCGCCAGCGTCATCGACGGACTCTGCCCCGTATTGCGGTGTCCGACGAAGTGGCCGTTCTTCACGGTCGCGCCATAGCGCCAAGTGTAGCCTCGCGCGCCTTCCTGGGTCGTCTCGCGGACCTGCAGGATGGACCACTCACCATCGAAGGACTGAGCGTTGGATGATAACCCAAGGTATGCTTGAGCAGATGATGGCGAACAAGACGATGCGACGCATGCGTGGGGCCTTGTCCGTCACCGCGCTGTAACGCGGGCCAACAAGAGCCCGACAGCGCCGCCAGCCAGCAAGCCCGCCGCCATGATCAGGTAGCGGTCGAAGATGGATCCGTCGAACGCATATTCAAAGACGGCAACGGCGCCGAACGCCATACCGACAAACGCACCCACGATTGCCCATCGATGCTCTCTCGGGCGCTCACTCCACTTCACACGCATCATCGGCACTCTTTCGCCTTTACCTTGAGAGGTCTCGCATCTCGGCGGCGCGCCGGAGGATGAGAGCGGACAGTGGCGCGAGTCGCGAGCCCACTGAGCGTCGCCGAAGCAGATGACCGTCGTGCAGTGGCTGCTGCCAGAGTTGATACTGCCGCTCTTATGGATTGCCGTTCATCGGACGGCGCTCCGCATCTCGCTTCATGAACTCCGGCTCTTGCCACGGGGTAGGCGCGTATGCGGGCTTGGCTTGGCTCGCTGGAGGATCTGGATCGTGGGGTGAGTCACCGGAAGGCTTCTGTTCGCAAGCCGTGAGCCCGAGACTTCCAAGCACAGCGACAACCAACATCTTGTTCATGGCGATTCCTAATTCGGCGGATCGCGATACGTGTCAACGGTCATTCGGCGGCTCAGCCGTTTAGGCGACGTCCGTACCGTGCGAGGTACCAGCGCGACGCTCTCTTTGCGGCACTGACAATCGGGAAGGCCGGAAGGTCCCAAGCATCGACTGCAGCATCTCCCATAAAACCAATGCCGTCGGTGCGCCAGACGTTGCCGACCGCACGAAGGACTTTGATCGGTTCCGCCGCGCTTCAGCGTCGCGCCATTCGCGTGACTGTCGGTGCCAGAGCCGATGTCGCCGTCGTACCAGCCGGGTCCTTGGTTTGGGGTGATCCGTCATCTCCTCTATCATTGCCAACGTCGACGCGGCGCCCCTGGCGTCCGCCCAGGAGGCTGCATGGCGCTGCTCATCGTCAACCTGGACAAAGTCATCGCCAGTGCTCAGGCATGGCGTGACGCATTCGAGGAGCAGATTCCCGATCTGCCGATTCGCTTCTGGCCCGATGCCGGCGAGTTGAAGGACATCGAGTACCTCGCCTTCATGCATCCGGATTTCGACCGGCTTCCTGCCTTTCCCAACCTCAAGGCCATGTTCAGCCGCGCGGCCGGAGTGGAGGACATCGTCCAGCATCCGAAACTGCCCAAGGTGCCGCTCGGCAAGGTGGAACCACCGGGCGGTGATCCGATGATGACGGAATACGTCGTCATGCACGTCCTGCGCTTCCATCGCGAGATGCCGGCTTACCAGGCGGCCCAGGCCAATCGGGAATGGCGCAGGGCGCCGATCCTCCGACCCGAGCAAAGGCGGGTCGGCTTTCTGGGCTTCGGAATGATGGCCAAGGCGCCGGCGCTGGTCCTGCAGTCGCTGGGCTTCAAGGTTTCCGCGTGGGTCCGCTCGCCGCGACAGGCCCCCGAGGTCGCCATGTTCCACGGCCGCGATCAGCTCGAGGCCTTTCTCGGTCAGACCGATATCGCCGTCTGCCTGTTGCCGCTGACGGCGGAAACCGACGGCATCTTCTGCGCGCGCACCTTTGCGATGATGCCGAAGGGAGCCATGCTTGTGAACGTGGGGCGCGGCAAGCACGTGGTGGACAAGGACCTGATTGCCGCGCTCGATTCGGGACAGTTGTCCCATGCCGCATTGGACGCGCTCTGGCCCGAGCCGTTGCCGCCAGAGAGCCCGCTTTGGCTTCATCCCAGGGTGACGGTGATGCCGCACGTGGCGCGGCGGCCGACCGTCTCCCAGCTGGTAACCGAGCTTGCCGCGAACATCCGCAGCCTCGAGGGCGGAGGGCGTCTCCTGCAGGAAGTCGACTTGGCGCTGGGCTACTGATCCTCACGCGGTTCAGCGCCTGCGGCCGGCACGACTTTCCTTTGTGAACCGATACGGGCAGGATAAGGCCCGCACTTCCAAAGGAGACACGATGCCCGGAAGCGAGCGCAATCGTTTCGCTGCAGTCGTCGCACTGGCTGCTGCCATCCTTCTGCCTGCCGCGGCCGGCGCCCAGCAGGAAGCGGCAGGGGCCCGCGACTTCCCGCTGATCAAGCGGTACGAGGGTTCCCGCCTCATCGGCTATGAAAGCCGGCCGTTCGATGCGGTCAAGATCATCGTCGGCAAGCTCAGCCTCGGCGACAACGGACAGCCCGCCATGGACGCCGTGCGTACGTTGGAAGGCCGCCACACCCGGCTGCTCTACCTTGCACCGCCGCAGCGCAGCTCGCTGGAAGTGTTCCGCAACTATGAGAACGAGCTCGCCGCCAAGGGCTTCTCCATCCTCTTCAAGTGCTCCGGAGAGGAGCAGTGCGAAACGTTCGGGGCGGAGCTCTACCGCGTGCTCTATCCGCCGACCGCTGCCTTGCAGAACAACGAGCTGAGCAAGGTCGCATTCAACGTTCCGGCAGAACCCCATTACCTGACTGCGACCTTGTCACGTCCGGAAGGTCCGATCGCCGTCTCCCTGTACGTCGCCGTGGACCGCGGCACTGCCTTTCCGGAGACCAAGGATCGTGTGGCGGTGCTCCTCGACGTCATCGAGGACAAGCCCATGGAAACGAAGATGGTGACGGTCGATGCCGCGAAGATGGCGAAGGATATCGCCGCGACCGGTCGGGTCGCGCTGTACGGGCTCTACTTCGATACCGACAAGGCCGACCTCAAGCCCGAGTCCGCGCCGTCCCTCGCCGAAATCGGCAAGTTGCTGAAAGCCCAGCCTGACCTGAAGGTCTATATCGTCGGACACACCGACAATGTCGGCGGCTTCGACTACAACATGGGCCTTTCACAGCGCCGCGCGAAATCGGTGGTCGATCAGCTCGTCCAGAGCGGCATCCCGGCCGACCGGCTGAAGCCGGCTGGCGCGGGCATGATTGCTCCGGTCGCCCCGAACGACGATGAGGCCGGTCGCAGCAAGAACCGGCGGGTCGAAATCGTCAAACAGTAGCGCCGAAGGTGCTGCGAGGCGGCCCACCGGACCGCCCCGCCGCTCGATCTCGACCGGCCGGGAAGAGGCCGGTCGCAGTGGGATCTCCTACTGCGCTTCGCGCCGCTTTTCGCCGCGAGGCCTGAGGGTCGGAGCGGGAGCTGCAGGCTGGGCGGCGGTCGACGCCTCCGCCGGCGGAATGGCGATCCCCGCGCGGTCAAGAGCGCGCTTCAGCGTCGCGATACCCGAGGAGACGTTGCCTTTCTGGCAGTCTTCCAGCGCCATTCTCGCATCCAGGGGCCTGGCGTAGCCGTCCGAGTTGTGGCGCGAGAACAGGCTGTAGAGCTGCTGGCACCGGGGCAGGGTGTCCTCGCTCGACGCCTGTGCGAGAAGCTCGGACGAAGGTGAATCGATCATCGCGGCCGATCTGGCGCCGGTCCAATCCGCCGAGGCCGGTGCCGCATGACCGATTGCAAGGATTGTGCTTGCGAGTATTGCTGCTGCGCTGAGGAAGCTCGCCCGCGAGACGGCAGTCTTGGGCGTCGATGGAGAGTAAGTCGTCATTTTTGACTGCACCCTTGTTTGGACACTAGGTGTCGAAATGGGGGCAGGCCGTCGTTCGACGAGAGAATAGAAATAAGCATCACATGCGAAAATCGCGTGATGTTACGCGGCGTAGACCTGTCGTCGCGACGGTAAGTCGGTATCGCGCGACGTCGCGGCCGATCATCGGCGGCCTTCTCCTTTCCGGCGCCGCTTGCGTGTCGTCGCAGCCGCCTGCTGGAAGGGCTCGACGAGATCGGCGCGACGGTCGCCAAGGCGGACATGATCGACGCTTTCGAGATGCGGCTCAGGCAGTGCCAGCCGTGGCGGGCGACGGCGCTCGACGGAGCGTGACACGGACCTGCTAGGATGCCCCCTCGCATGAGGGAGATGCCCAAGCCATGGTCAAGACGGTTCTGTACGCGGAGAAACTGTACGACAACGACAAGGTCGAGCGTGAAGTGTTCGGGCCGGACGTGCGCGTGATGTGGCGCAACGTCACCAACCTGTCGCAACTCGAGGAGCGCGACTGCGCCGATGTCGACGGCCTCATGGTGCTGCGGCATGCGGTGACCGCCGAGCACTTCGCGAAGTTCCCCAAGCTCGCTTGCGTCGTGCGCATGGGCGTGGGCTACGACAAGATCGACCGCAAGGCCGCCGCCGCGCGCGACGTGATGGTCTGCAACGTGCCGGACTACGGCACCACCGAGGTGGCCGACCATGCGCTGGCGCTCGCCCTGTCGCTGCGACGCGGTATCGCCCTCCACCTCGAGGCGCAGCGTCGGCCGCAGCCCGCGCCGTGGTCCTACGCGCGCGACCCGCTGCTCAAGCGCAACGGCGTGCAGACCTTCGGCATCGTCGGTCTTGGCCGCATCGGCACGGCGGCGGCGCTGCGGGCCAAGGCCTTCCAGTTCCGCGTCGTCGCCTACGATCCCTACATGCCGAACGGCACCGAGCTCGGTGTCGGTGTCGAGCGCGTGTCCTCGCTCGAGGCGCTGATGGAACAGACCGACACGCTGTCGATCCACGCGCCGCTGACGCTGGAGACTCGCGGCATGATCTCGCGCGCCATGCTGGAGCGCATGCCCAAGGGAGGTGTGGTGGTCAGCACCGCACGCGGGCCGATCTGCGATGTCGACGCGCTGGCCGACCTCTTGAAGCGCGGGCATCTCGCCGGCGTCGGGCTCGACGTCCTTCCTGTGGAGCCGCCGGTCGAGCCGATTCCCGAGCTGCTGCGCGCCTACCGCGCCCGCGAGCCGTGGTGCGAGGGCCGCCTGATCATCACGCCGCATTCCGCCTTCTTCACGCCGGAGGCGTGGGAGGACATCAGGCTCAAGTCGGCGGAAACCATGCGCGCGGCGATGGTCGGTCCGCGGCCGCAGAACGTCATTACGCCGGAGATGTTCTGAATGCGACCCAACCGATAGGGGCGCAGACTGAGGGCAGTGCATGCACCGCCCGGATGCTCGCTCAGCAACCTTTCTCGCAGAGCGACGTGAACTTGCGGCTTTCGATGCCGGTTGATGTGTGGAAAGCTCGCGATTTCATCTCCGGCAGAAACGGGACAGGCCATGCACGACATCGTCATCCGGGACGGCACCATCGTTGACGGCACGGGGGCGCCTGCAGCCCGGGGCGACGTCGCCATCGACGGCGACCGGATCGCTCAGGTCGGCGGCAAGGCGGGTCCGGGCCGGCGCGAAGTGAAGGCCGAAGGCCGGATCGTCACGCCGGGCTGGGTCGATGTGCACACCCACTATGACGGCCAGGCGACCTGGGATCCCGTGCTGGCGCCTTCCTCGTGGCACGGCGCGACGACCATCGCGTTCGGCAACTGCGGGGTGGGCTTCGCGCCTGTCCGTCGCGAGCACCACAAGGCGCTGATCGATTTGATGGAAGGGGTCGAGGACATTCCCGGCATCACGCTGTCGGAGGGGCTCAGGTGGGACTGGGAGAGCTTCCCCGATTATCTCGACGCGCTGGCGCGGCTGCCGCGCACCATCGACATCGCGGCACAGCTCGCTCACCACCCGCTGCGGGTTTACGTCATGGGCGAGCGCGCGATCGCCCGCGAGCACGCGACGGCCGAGGATATCGAGGCGATGGCCCGGCTGACCGAGGAGGCGCTGAAGGCGGGCGCCATCGGCTTCACCACCAGCCGGTCCGACCAGCACAAGACGCTGGCCGGCGATCTCGTCCCCGGCCGCTATGCCGAGCACGAGGAGCTGCTCGCCATCGGAAAGGCGATGGGGCGCGCCGGACGCGGCGCGTTCGGCATGCTGTCCGACTTCGAGGACGAGGCCGCCGAGTTCCGCTGAATGCGCCAGATGGCGAAGGACAGCGGCAGGCCCGTCTGGTTCCTGCTCACCGACCGCAGCTACGATCCCGAGCGTTGGCGCCGCCTGATGAACGGTGTCCGTTCCGCCCGCGCCGACAACCTGCCGCTCTCGGCCCAGGTCGCCGGCCGTCCGGTTGGGCTGACGCTCGGTCTCAGCACCTCGCTCAATCCCTTCGCGTTGCGCGAGGCCTTCGCTTCGGTCGCCAAGCTGCCGCCGACCGAGATGCTGGCGAAGTTGCGCGATCCCGAGGTGCGCCGCACGATCCTGACGCAGGAGGCGTCGCCCCGGCTGCTCGAGGCGCTGCCGCCGCTGTCGCGCCAGATCGCGACGCGCTGGGACCGCATGTACCTGCTGGGCGACCCGCCGGACTACGAGCCGCCGCCGGAGCGCAGCATCGCCGCCATGGCTCGGCGCGCCGGCGTGAGCCCGCAGGAATTCTGTTACGACTACCTGGTCGGCGGCGACGGCGGGCGCATGATCTACTTCCCCGTCACCAACTACGTGCAGGGCGATCTCGAAGTGGTGCGGGAAATGATCGAAGACCCGCACACCCTGCTCGGCCTGTCGGACGGCGGGGCGCATTGCGGCGTGATCTGCGATGCCTCGCTCAACACCTCGATGCTGAGCCACTGGGTCCGCGACCGCACGCGCGGGCCGCGCCTGCCGCTCGAGTTCGTGGTCAAGCGGCAGACCAGCGAGACGGCGGATTTCTTCGGGTTCCGCGACCGCGGTCGGCTGCAACCGGGTCTCAAGGCGGACGTGAACGTCATCGACTTCGACGGACTGCACCTGCACGCCCCGAAGATGATCTTCGACCTGCCGGCCGGCGGACGGCGTCTCGTCCAGCATGTCGACGGTTACGACATGACGATTTGCTCGGGGGTGCCGATCTTCGAGAAGGGCGAGGAAACCGGCGCCAGGCCCGGAAAGCTGGTCCGGTCGACTATTTGACGGGAGTCAGGGCCAATCCGCCGAGGGCGCGGAAATCTTGTTGAGCAGTCGATTGAAGCTGCGCCGTTCCTGTTCGGACAGCGGGTCGAGCAGGAGGCTGTCGCGCTCGACGAAGCGGGCGGCGATGTGATCGAAGAGCCGGCGACCGCGCGCCGTTAGGGATAACTTCGAGGATCTGCGGTCGTTGGCGTCGGAGTAGCGTCGCAAGAAGCCGCGCTCCTCGAGGCTCGTCACCGCACGGCTGACGCTGTTCTTCGGCCGGCCGGTATAGCGCACGATCTCGTGCGCAGAGGTGGCATTGGTGATCGAAAGGCAGATCGTCACCGTGACGTCGTCGCGCGACAGGCCCTGCTGCTGCTCGAGTTCCGTGTTGATCGGCGCCATGTAGCGGCTGCTCACGACCGTCAGCCTGAGGCCGATCCATGCCAATGAGTTGGGGTCGAACCTCAAGGCCGATTGCTGCTTCACATCTGTCGTCATCGTTTTCGTATAGCGCATCGACGTGACTTGCCGCCACCGATTGACAAGTAGTTCCATCTGGGACTAGCCGTATTGGTCCCGGATGGAACTAATAAGAATGTGGAGGAACGGATGGATAGACGCACCCTGCTCAAGGGCATGCCTGGCTTGGCACTTCTTGGCCTCGCGAGACCGGCGGCTGCGCAACTCTCGGATGGAAACGCGATTACTCTCGTGATGCCCTATCCACCCGGCGGACTGGGCGACTTTCTTGCTCGCCTCATTGCAAAGAAATTGTCCGAGCTCCTGGGGGGCTCGGTGGTGGTCGAGAACAGGGCCGGCGCCAATGGAGCGATCGGGGCTGCCGCCGTCGCACAGGCCAGGCCGGACGGTCGTACCCTGCTTTGCGTGCCGGCCAGCACGCTGACGACCAACCCGTGGCTGATGAAGAGCATCGGCTACGATCCGCTCAAGGATTTCACGCCGCTGGCCCGCATCCTCGAGTTTCCCAACGTGCTGATGGTGAACCCGGACTTCCCGGCCAAGACGGTCCAGGAATTGATCGACATTGCCCGCCGCAAGCCGGGTTCGGTGAACTACGGCAGCGTGGGCGTGGGATCGAGCACTCATCTTCAGGCCGAGATGTTCAAACGTGCTGCCGGCATCGACATCGTCAACATCACCTACAGGGGCTCCAGCCCCGCCCTGCAGGACCTGATGGCGGGGCAGGTGCAGATGATGTTCGACAACCTGCCGAGTGCATTCCCGCTTCTGCAGGCCGGCAAGCTCAGGCCACTCGCCGTCACCAGTGCCGAACCCTCGGCGGTATTGCCGGGCGTTCCCACGCTCGCCTCGGTGCTTCCGGGATTCGTCGACGTGACGTGGTGGGCCGTTCTGGGGCCGGCAGGGATGCCGGCCGATACTGCGACGAAGCTCAGCAACAGCCTCCTGCGCATTGCCCGCGAGCCGGACTTCGTGAAGGCGCTGACCGACCGGGGTGGCGTAATCGTCGCGGGTGGCCCGGACAACTTGCGGACGGCGATTCAGGCCGAGTCCGAGAAGACCGGCAAGTTGATCAAAGAGCTCGGCATCCCGGCCCAATAATGGCAACCCGATCCAAGGGAATTGGCGCGGCCCTGCCGCGATCCGAGGACTTCCGCCTTCTCACCGGTCGCGGAAACTTTGCTGCGGATCTCGTAAGCCCGGACGCCTGTTTCGCCGCCTTCGTCCGCTCCCCGCATGCCCACGCGGCCATCCGGCGAATCGATGTCGCGGCAGCGATGGCGATGCCGGGCGTCAGGCTGGTCCTGACCGGCGCCGACGCCGCGGCGGAGGGGCTCGGACCCATACCGCACAACGTCGACTTCACCTCGCCACCCGACGCCAAGCTGCACCTGCCGCCGGAGTTCAAGGTGTTTACGACGCCGCACAGGACGCTGCCGGCCGACGCCGTGCGCTTCGTGGGCGAGCCGGTGGCTGTGGTGATCGCCGACACGCCATGGCTGGCGGAAGACGCTGCCGAACGGGTCGTCGTGGACTACGACGTGCTGCCTGCCGTCGTCGACGCGCGGGCGGCGATGGCAACGGACTCACCGTTGGTGTGGGAGGCGTGCGCCGGCAACCTCGCCCTGACCTGCGAGGTCGGCGACAGGGAAGCAACGGATCGGGCCTTTGCCGCGGCCGCTCACGTCGTGAGCTTCGAAGGCTGGGCTCACCGCGTGACCGGCACTCCGATGGAACCACGTTCGGTGCTGGGCGAATATGAACCGGCGACCGGATGCTACACGCTCAGAACGACGACCGGAGCCGGCGTCGTGCGTACCCGCGAGCGCCTGGCGTCGATCCTCGGCGTGCCGCTCGAGAAGTGCCGCTGCGTCTTCGGCGACATGGGCGGCAACTTCGGCACGCGCAACGCCTTCTACCCCGAATACGCGCTGCTGCCCTGGGCGGCGCGCAAGGTCGGGCGTCCCGTGCGGTGGACGGCTTCGCGGCTTGAATGCTTCATGACCGACTATCAGGCGCGCGATCTTGCCTCACGGGCCGAGCTCGCCCTCGACGCTTCTGGCAACTTCCTCGCGTTGCGCGGCGTCAACACCATGAACCTGGGCGCGCACACGGTGTACTTCTGGCCCCTGAGGAAGGGGCTCTCGATGATGCAGAGCGTCTATCGCATTCCCGCCGTGCATTTCTGCGGACATGCGGTCCTGACCCACACCGCGCCGACCGCCGTCTACCGCAGCGCCGGGCGTCCGGAGGCGGTTTTCGTGATCGAGCGACTGATCGACATTGCCGCGACGACGCTCGGGTTCGACCGGGCGGAGCTGCGGCGGCGCAACCTGATCGCGCGCGATGCCCTGCCTTTCACCAACGGCGTTGGCGTCACCTACGACAGCGGCGACTATGCCGAATCGATGGACCGGGCTTTGCACGAAGCGGGCTGGGCGGGCTTTGAAGCTCGACGCAGCGAGGCCGCGGCGCGAGGCAAATGCCGCGGCATCGCTGTTGCCAACTACATCGAGGTCACCAGCGGCTTTCCGCGTGAGCGCACCGAGCTCAAGGTCTGCGAGGACGGTTACATCGAGATCGTGGTCGGGACCATGAGCAGTGGCCAAGGCCACGAGACGACCTTCTGCCAGCTCCTCTCCGAATGGCTGCAAGTGCCGTTCGAGCGGCTCCGCTTCATTGCCAACGACAGCGACAGGGTCTCGGTGGGCGGCGGCTCGCATTCGGGGCGTTCGATGCGGCTCGTCAGTATCGCGTTGCGTCAGGCCGTCGATGCCTTGCTCGCCAAGGGCATTGAGCTCGCTGCGCCCATGCTGCAGGCGGCGCCGGGCGACGTTCGCTACAGCGATGGGGCTTTCGCGGCCAATGGCGCCTCCATCGATCTGTGGGCGGTTGCGCACGGCAAGGGCCTGGATGCCGCCGGCGAGGTCCTCAACCAGACTGGCGGCTTTCCCTATGGCACGCATGTCTGCGAGGTCGAGGTCGATCCCGATACCGGTCACGTAGCCATCGTGGCCTGGACTGGGGTCGACGATGTCGGTCTCGCCATCAATCCGTTGGTGCTTCATGGACAAGCCCATGGCTCCGTGACGCAGGGACTGGGTCAGGCCCTTCTCGAGGCGGTTCAGTACGAGCCGCAGAGCGCCCAGCTTCTCAGCGCCTCGTTCATGGACTACGCCGTGCCGCGGGCGGACACCACGCCATCGTTCAGGACGCTGATCATGGAAGTCCCGGCGAGCTCGCACCCACATGGCATCCGACCCGGGGGTGAGGGCGGCACCACGCCCGCGCTTGGCCTCGTGGTCAATGCGATCGTGAACGCGCTGTCGGCCTATGGCGTGAGGGACGTGCCCATGCCGGCGACGCCGGCGCGCGTCTGGCAGGCCATCCGGGCCGCCGCCGCCGGTGAGGCTTGAAGTGCAGAGAGCAAGCATCTACGCCTGTCCATGGGAGCTGCTGCAGTCGGGAAGCTGAACTGACAGGAGACGAGAACTATGAAGAAACTCACGGTGGCGATGGCCGCGGCCCTGGCCGCGATCGCGCAGGCAGGCCCGGCCCAGGCCGGCAAGGATCTCGATGTCGTCAAGGCGCGCGGCCAGCTCATCTGCGGCGTGGCGGTGGGCGGCATCGCGGGCTTCATGACGGTCGACAGCCAGGGCAAGTGGACCGGCATGAATGTCGACATCTGCCGTGGCATCTCGGCCGCGCTGTTCGGCGATTCAGAGAAGGTGAAGTATGTGCCGGTGTCGGGGCAGCAACGCTTCACGGCGCTGCAGGCGGGTGAAGTCGACCTGCTGTCGAACAACTCGACCTGGACGCTGACGCGCGACACCGCGCTCGGTCTCGATTTCGTCGGCGTCACCTACTACGACGGCCAGGGCTTCATGGTGCCCAAGAAGCTCGGCGTGAAGCACGCCAAGGAGCTGAACGGCGCCTCGATCTGCGTGCTGACCGGCAGCACCTCCGAGCTCAACATCGCCGACTATTTCCGCACCAACAAGATGACCTTCAAGCCGGTGCTGTTCGAGGATCCCGACCAGAGCCGTGCCGCCTTCTTCAATGGCCGGTGCGACGCCTATTCCGGCGACCAGGCCCGCCTCTACGCCACGCGCGTGGCCAATGCGCCCAATCCCGACGACTACGTCGTCCTGCCGGAGATCATCTCCAAGGAACCGCTGGGTCCGGCGGTGCGCCACGGCGACAACCAGTTCGCCGACATCGTGCGCTGGGTGCAGTACGCCATGGTCGAGGCCGAGGAGTACGGCATCACGTCGAAGAACGTCGACGAGATGCTGAAGAGCGACAACCCCGCCATCAAGCGCATCCTCGGCGTCACGCCCGGCATGGGCAAGGCGCTCGGCGTCGACGAGAAGTGGGTCTACACCATCATCAAGCAGGTCGGTAACTACGGCGAGAGCTTCGACCGCAATGTCGGCAAGGATTCGCCGCTCAAGGTCGAGCGTGGCCAGAACGCGCTGTGGACCCAGGGCGGGCTGCAGTACGCTCCGCCGATTCGCTGAGAACCATTGTGGTCGGCAGCAATTCCTTCAAGTTCGTCATGCTGCCGCCGCAGAACGACACCACACGCGGTTGGGCCAGTCGCTTGGCCGCAGCGGTGCCGGAGGTCCGCGTCGTCGTTGCCGAGGACGCGGACACCGCCGCGCGCGAGATCGTCGATGCCGAAGCCGCGTTCGGCTGGCTCGGCAAGGA
>JAEZIF010000518.1 GCA_023416135.1 Pseudomonadota bacterium | reverse complement strand
AATGGCGACCAAGACAGCGCCCGTTGCCCAGCCTGAAGCCACCGACACCCGCGAAGAGGGGCCCGACGCTCCTCTGCTCGACACCCTTGGCGCCGAGCTCAAAAAGCTCGTCCAAAAGGGCAAGGAGCGCGGCTACGTCACTTACGATGAGCTGAACTCCGCCCTGCCGCCCGACGAGGTGTCCTCCGAGCAGATCGAGGACACCATGGCGATGCTGTCGGAAGCAGGCGTCAACGTGGTCGAGGCCGAGGAACAGGAAGAGAGCCCGGCCGCCACTCCGGCGGAGCCGGCCAAGACAGCCGTGGTTGCCGCCGAAGCGACCGGCGAGGACGAGGAGCTCGGCCGCACCGACGACCCGGTGCGCATGTACCTGCGCGAGATGGGCAGCGTCGAGCTGCTGAGCCGCGAGGGCGAGATCGAGATCGCCAAGCGCATCGAGGCCGGCCAGGACAAGATGATCGGCGGCATCTGCGAGAGCCCGATGACGATCACGGCGCTGCTGGCGTGGCGCGACGCGATCAACGAAGGCCGCATCCTGCTGCGCGACGTGATCGACCTCGAAGCGACGCAAGGCGGGGGGGCGCCCGGCGAAGGCAAGGGCGTGATGGCGACCCCTGCCCCTGCCCCGGGGCCCGCGATCCCGCGGCCGGCGATGCCCAAGCTGGTCCGTCCCGCAGCACCGCCTCCCCAGGTCAACGGCGAGGGCGGTGCCGAGGCCCCCACGGAAGGCGGCGAAGAGGACGACGAGAACGCGCTGTCGCTGTCGGCGTTGGAAGAGAAGCTCAAGCCCGAGGTGCTGCGCAACCTGACGCGCATCGCTAAGGTCTATGTCGAGATGTCGAAGGTGCAGAACCGGCGCCTGTCGACCTTGAGCCGCGGCCAGAAGCCGAGCGCGGAGTTCGAGAAGAGCTACGAGAAGCATCGCAAGAAGATCGTCGAGCTGATCCGTCAGGTGCACATCAACGCCAACCGCATCGAGCAGCTCAAGCTTCAGCTCTACGACCTGAACCGCAAGCTGATGATGCTGGAAGGCAAGCTGCTGCGGCTCGCCGAAGGTTTCCGCATCCCGCGCCAGGACTTCCTCGACAACTACCTGACGCACGAGATCGATCCGACCTGGCTCGAGAAGGTCGGCAAGCTCACCGGCAGGGGCTGGAAGGACTTCGCCAAAAGGAAAGCGGTCGACGTCGAGAAGCTCCGGGCCGAGATCAAGGCAATCTCCGACATCGCGGGCGCTCCGATCTTCGAGTTCCGCCGCATGTGCAAGACCGTGCAGGACGGCGAGCGCGAGATGATGCGCGCCAAGAAGGAGATGATCGAGGCCAACCTGCGTCTGGTGATCTCCATTGCCAAGAAGTACACCAACCGTGGCCTGCAGTTCCTCGATCTGATCCAGGAAGGCAACATCGGCCTGATGAAGGCGGTCGACAAGTTCGAGTACCGCCGAGGTTACAAGTTCTCGACCTACGCCACCTGGTGGATCCGTCAGGCCATCACGCGCTCCATCGCCGACCAGGCGCGCACCATCCGCATTCCGGTGCACATGATCGAAACCATCAACAAGCTGGTTCGCACCAGTCGCCAGATGCTGCACGAGATAGGCCGCGAGCCGCAGCCCGAGGAGTTGGCCGAGAAGCTCGGCATGCCGCTGGAGAAGGTGCGCAAGGTACTGAAGATCGCCAAGGAACCGATCAGCCTCGAGACGCCGATCGGCGACGAGGAGGATTCGCACCTCGGCGACTTCATCGAGGACAAGAATGCAGTCATCCCGCTCGAGGCCGCGATCCAGGGCAATCTGCGCGAAAGCACGACGCGGGTGCTGGCGACGCTGACGCCGCGCGAGGAGCGCGTGCTGCGCATGCGCTTCGGCATCGGCATGAACACCGACCATACGCTGGAAGAAGTCGGCCAGCAGTTCTCGGTGACGCGCGAGCGCATTCGGCAGATCGAAGCGAAGGCGCTGCGCAAGCTCAAGCACCCGAGTCGCAGCCGCATGCTGCGTAGCTTCCTCGATCAGGGCTGAGCACTGAAGAGCAGCATCACGAAGAAGCCGGGCAATGCCCGGCTTTTTCTTTGCGTGCGCCCGGGCAGCTTGTTTCGCCGGGCATGATGGGCGTGGCCCATCGGGCCACCCATTGGTCACGCGACGGCCGGGGTCGATTGCCTACCATTGCCCCTCCCCGAACATCTCACGGAGAGCAGTAGTGCTTGCCGGCAATCAAATCACGGCACGTTTCAAAGATGCATTGCGCCCATGGGCGTCGGCACTGCCCCAGCTTTCGGGGCTGCCCTCATGGTCGCGCACGATGGGTGTTCTCAAACATCACGGTTTCTCTCCCGTGACCGTGTTCGATATCGGCGTGGGCTACGGCACGTTTCCGCTCTACCGCGCCTTTCCCGACGCATTCTATCACCTGATCGACCCGGCTCGTGAATCGCTTGCCCATATGCAGCGCCTTGCACGGCGACTGCGCTGCCAGGTCCATTCTGTTGCATTGGGCGATCACGAGGGCACGGCGATGCTCGAGGTGCGGGCCGACATCCAGGAATCGACTCTGCTCGAGGAAGTGGGGCTGCGTCGCGTGCGCCGTCACGACCGCGTGCCGTTGCGCCGCTTCGATGCGCTGTTCGGTCCCATCATGCGACCGTCGCTGTGCAAGATCGACGTCCAAGGCGCGGAACAGATGGTCCTTTCTGGCATGACCGGCCGGCTGGCCGAGATCGACGCTTTGATCATCGAGACCAGCACCATTGCCACCGTTCAGGGCGGCGCCGAGATCGGCGCCATCGTCCGCTTCATGACGGAGCATGGCTTTGCCCTCACCGACATCATAGGTCTACGCCGCCGGCCGCTGGATGGCGCGACGGCACAGGTCGATTTGCTTTTCGTTCCGAATAAGGCGCCCCCGCACAGCGACAGACGATGGGCCGCTAGCGTCTGACTGCTGCTCGACGTCGTGAGTATGTGGTCATTCCGTGCATCGGTGGCCATTGCGTGACCCGCTAGACGAGATGTACGCTGCACTTGCGAAGAGTATACGCAGTTGCAACATGCACGGCGGCATGGTTCGTATCGATGCGCCGACGGCATGGGCGGCTGCGACGTGTTGTCCAACGGGACGGCAAGCGTGCAACCCGCCTTCCCGCGTCATCGTTTAGGCGTCCGTGACGGGACGCTGGCGTGCCGCAAGCGGGCCATATGGCCCGTTTACGGATTCTCTCACGGGTTCAGGTAAGTGGGATGACGATCAGGAGCCTGGTGAGGCAAACCGTTGCGGTCGGCTTGTTGCTATTGTCCGGCTGCGAGGCGGCACGAAGCATGCGCAACGACTTTGCTCGACTGACCTCGTCCCAGCCAGCGGTGCAGAAAACACAGCCTGCAAAGGCCGTGGTCTCGACGACGCGGCCACGCACGACGCCCCCCGCATCGACATCCATCGATCCCCCGGTCGACGTACCCGTCGTCGATGCACCCGTCGCCGCGCCGGCCATGGCATCGGACGACCAGCCGGCACGCCCCACTGCGACGGGCGGTCCGGCGCTCTCACTTGCCGGCAAGAGCGAGACGGAGCTGCGCGCCATGCTCGGCGCGCCAACCAGCGAGGAGGACCGGCCCCCCGGTAAACGGTGGCGCTATCGAGACGGGCAATGCACCCTGGACGTCCAGCTCTATCCGGACGTGCAGACAAAACAGTTCGGAACTCTTGCGTACGAGGTAAAGAGCGATGACAACACCGATGAAGGAAGGCGAGTCTGTTTGGCCCAGCTCCAATCCCGCGCCCAGACCCGCCGCTAGTTCAGACGTGGAAAAGCGCATCCGTGTCGCCTTCGTCGAAGATGACGACGACTACCGCGAAGCCGTGAGCGGCGAACTCGCCGACCACGGTTTCGACGTCACGTCCTTCGGCGACGGTACCGGCCTCCTTGCCTCGCTCGCCGACGGCGCCGACCCGGAGATCATCATCCTCGACTGGAGCCTGCCCAGCGTCTCCGGCATCGACCTGCTCCCCCGGCTGCGACGCAACGGCATTGCCCTGCCTGTGGTCTTCCTGACCGGCCGCTCGCTGCCGGCCTACGAGAAGCTCGCCTTCGACCGCGGCGCCCTCGACTTCGTCGACAAGGCGCGCGGTGTGCCTATCCTGGCGCATCGCCTGCGCCTGATTGCCGAGTCCGTGAAGAAGCCGGCCGAGCCCGAGCTGGTCGACAATTTCCATTGCGGCAGACTGATGCTGAAGCCTAAGGTCAGCCGTGCCTTTTGGGACGATGCCGACGTCGGGTTGACCCTGACCGAGTTCAAGATCGTACATTTGCTGGCCGCCAACGTCGGCAGCTACGTGACCTATCGGTCGGTGTATGACTGCATGCATTACGTCGGCTTCATCGCAGGGAGCGGCGAAAATGGCTACCGAACGAACGTCCGCTCTTGCATCAAGCGGATTAGAAACAAGTTCCGAGCCATCGACCCCACCTTTGCCGAAATCGATAACTATCAGTCCTTCGGATACCGCTGGGGCAAGACCTAAGCCGGAGACCCGGAACTGGCGCCAGGCGATCCGTCGCCTGGCCGCCTCCCTCACGCTGAAATCGGTGGTGCTGGTCGTCATTTTCGTCGCACTGCCGATCGTGCTGTACGGCCAGTTCGAAAGCGCCGACCGCCAGATGCGGGACCTCGTCACCCGCGCCATCCAGGACCGCAGCGCCCTGATCGCCGAGGCGCTCGCCCCCAAGCTGACCAGCGGCGACAAGGGCGCCCAGGCGTCCCTCAACGACGATCTGGCCAAGTACGCCAGCGACGGCACCATCCTGAAGCTGATGTTCCAACCCGGCGAGGAACGGCACGCCGGGCGCTTCTATTTCGTGGCGTCGGCGCCCAAGATCCGCGCCGACGAGGTCGCCGCCGAGCTCGACGAGCTCAGCCAGCGCGGCATACTGCAGCGCATCTCCGACGCCTGCATGTGGGATGCCGCCAACGAGATCCGCTACAAGCAGGCCAACGGCACGGTCGAGCTCCTGACCTCGATCATCCCGATCCGCGCCGCCGACGGCTGCTGGGTGCTGACCTCGACTCACACGACCTCGGAATTCCTCAATACCTCGATCGGCCGCCCCTACTGGGAGACACGCGAAATCCGCGTCGCCGCCGCGATCTACCTGGTGCTGGCCGTCATCGCCCTGCTGGTCGCCGTCAGCATCCGCCTGAGCCTGCGCCGCTTCCGCGACGTGGCCGCCGAGATCAGCCAGGGCCGCATCGGCGACAACGCCTTCAGCCACCGCAACGTCGTACCCGAGCTGTCGAGCGTCGCGCGCGACTTCGACAAGCTGGTCCACGACCTCAGGCGCGTCTCCAAGCAGATCCGCCAGAACGCCGAGGACAAGGCACATTCCTTCAAGACGCCGCTCGCAACCATCCGCTCCGCCCTCGAGCCGGTGCGCCGCGCCATGCCGCTCGACAACCCCCGCTCCAAGCGTGCGCTGGAGATCGTCGACTCCTCGTTGAAGCGCCTGCTCGACCTGGTGATCGCCGCCCAGCGGCACGACATCAGCACCGCCGAGCTCATCGAGGCGCCGCGTGTGCCGACCGACTTCGTCCAGCTGGTCGGCGACGCAGCACTGCATTTTCGTGAGATCCTCGCGACCAAGGACATAAGGCTGATCCGCCGCCTCGACGAGCGCGCCATCGTGCGCGCCGGCCAGGGCATGCTCGAGACCGTCCTGCAATGCGTGCTGGAGAACGCCATCAGCTTCTCGCCACGCGGCGGGACGATCATC
Source organism: Pseudomonadota bacterium (assembly GCA_023416135.1). Classification (GTDB taxonomy): domain Bacteria; phylum Pseudomonadota; class Alphaproteobacteria; order Reyranellales; family Reyranellaceae; genus Reyranella. The sequence continues at coordinate 4,038 of JAEZIF010000518.1, read as the reverse complement.
GTCACCCTGGCGGTCAACAGCGAAACCGTCGAGTTGCAGGTCGACGACGAAGGCCCGGGCGTCGATCCGGCAAAAATTCCCCATATGTTCGAGCGGTATTTCTCGTCGCGTCCGGATGATGACCAGAATGCGCCACCTTCGGGGCATGCCGGCCTCGGGCTCTGGATCGTCCGGCGCAACGTCGAGACGTTGGGAGGCCGCGTCAGCGCCGCCAATCGAATCGGCGGCGGGCTGTCGATTTCCATCTCCCTGCCTCGCAACGGTTCGTAATGCTGACCATCGCGAAACCGTGACACCGCGAGCCCAGCAAGGGGCATTTGCTTCGCGCGAGATGACAGTTGTATCGCATCGGCGAACCACAGCTTAATCACTGGCTGGCTTGATACCGCACGCCTAGCTTCCAATGCGTTCACGCACGTTCGGAGCTTCGCAGTAATGGACACAGTCGGCACGCTCGAGAAGTTCCACGAAGAAGGCTCGGCGCAGATTCATCCTGTCATCCTGTCCGGCGGCGCGGGCACGCGCCTGTGGCCGCTGTCGCGCGCCTCCTACCCCAAGCAGCTCTTGAAACTGTCGTCGCAGCGCACGATGCTCCAGGACACTGTCGCGCGTGGATTGATCGACGTCGGGTTCGCCGCGCCGCTGCTCGTTTGCAACGAGGAGCATCGCTTCCTGGTCGACGATCAGCTCCAGCAGATCGGCATCAAGCCGCAGGCCATCTTGCTCGAGCCCGTAGCGCGCAACACCGGCCCGGCGATCGCCGCTGCCGCCCTGTGGCTGCTGACGCGCGATCCCGATGCGCTGATGCTGGTCCAGCCGTCGGATCACGTCATCGCCTCGCCCGCCGATTTCCATCGCGCCGTGATGCGCGGCCTGGCCGCCGCACAGGAAGGCCGGTTGGTGACGTTCGGCATCAAGCCGGTTCGCCCCGACACCGGCTACGGCTACATCCAGAGCGGTGAGTCGCTGAGCGGCGGCGATGGCGTGTTCGCCGTCGATCGCTTCGTCGAGAAGCCCGACCGCGAGACGGCGCAGCGTTTCGTCGACAGCGGCGCCTTCTTCTGGAACAGCGGCATCTTCCTGTTGGGCGCCCGCGCCTATCTCGCCGAGCTCAGCCGTATCAATCCCGCCATGCTCGAGGCCTGCGAACGCGCCGTGCGCGAAGGCCAGGAGGATCTCGCCTTCTTCCGTCTGGGGGCCGAGCCGTTCGGCGATGCGCCGTCGTTGTCGATCGACCATGCCGTCATGGAGCACACCGGCCGCGCGGCGGTGGTGCCGGTCGACATGGCATGGAGCGACGTCGGCTCGTGGCCGGCCTTGCGCGACATCGCCACCGCCGACGGCAACGGCAACGTAATCGAGGGCGACGTGCTGGCCGAGCGGATGACCAACTCCTACGTGCGCAGCGAAGGTCGCCTGGTCGCCGCGGTCGGCCTCGACAATGTCGTCGTGGTCGCGACCGACGACGCCGTTCTGGTGGCCGACGCCAACGCCGCCGCCGAGGTCTCCGGCATCGTCAGCAAGCTTCGCGGACAGAACCGCAGCGAATCGCAGCAACACGTCACCTGTCACCGGCCCTGGGGCAATTACCGGTCGGTCGATGCCGGAGACCGCTTCCAGGTCAAGCGCATCACCGTGAAGCCTGGCGCCAAGCTCAGCCTGCAGAAGCACTACCATCGCGCCGAGCACTGGGTGGTCGTGCACGGCACGGCGATCGTGCAGCGCGGCGAGGAGCGCATGATCGTACGCGAGAACGAGTCGGTCTACATCCCGATCGGTACCGAGCACCGGCTGGAGAATCCCGGCAAGCTGCCACTTCAGCTCATCGAAGTGCAATCGGGTCCGTACCTGGGCGAGGACGACATCGTGCGAGTCTCCGACAGCTATGGGCGCGTCTGAGCAGCGATTTTTGCGTGTTCTGGCGGCCCCAGCTTGGTCACACCTGAGGGGCCACAGCAGGGATATTTGATGAAGGCTCGTCTACCTGTCCCAGCTGTCGGGGTCCGGTGACGGCCTTTCTTACCCACGGGTGACGACATGTCGGCAAATGCATTCTCTCCAGTCTCCTTGCGCCGTCGCAGCCTGTTCGTTGCGATGTTCGCCCTCACCGCCTGCGAAAGCGATCCAACTCCGATCGTCCAAGAAGGCGCGAACGCGGATGGAAGTATGAGCCTCGCTCCCACCAGCACGCCGGCCACGCGCGGCGGTCCGGGCGTGAGCGGGCGCGATCCCGATTACCGCCTGGGCGCCAACGACCGCGTCAGGATCATCGTGTTCGGCCAGCCTACGCTGACCGGCGAGTTCACGCTCGACGGAAACGGCCAGTTGGCCTTCCCGCTGATCGGCAACGTCAATGCCCAGGGCATGACCACCGGGCAGTTGCAGCAGACCATTGCGTCACGACTCGATCCCGACTACCTGCGCAACCCGAGCGTCAGCGCCGAGGTTATCACCCGTCGTCCGTTCTACGTGATCGGCGAGGTGCAGAAGCCGGGCAACTATCCCTACGTCACCGACATGACGGCGCTCCAAGCCGTCGCCATGGCCGGCGGCTACACCTACCGGGCGCGCCAGAACAGTCTTTACCTCAAGCGCCTCGACGCCAACGGCCGGATGGTTCGCGTCGCGGCCACAGCCGAAACCAAGATCCGGCCGGGCGACACGGTCGAAATCAAGGAGCGATACTTCTGATGGCCTATGCCCAGGACGCCACCCCACCCGCGCGCCGACGCGTGGCGTTGCGGACTGTACCGCCGACGCCACACTACTTGGCGGAGCCGGTCGCGCGTCTTGCGGCGCCCACCGAGGAGCAGAGCTTTCTCGAGACGCTGCGCAAGCTCTGGCGTCACCGCCTTCTGATCGCCGCCTGCACTGTCGTCATTGGTGGGGCGGCGGTCCTGGCAGCCTGGCTGATGCCCTCCTACTACGTCTCGGAGGCGCGCGTGCTGGTCGGCGTGCAGAGTCCGCGCCTGCCCAACGTCGAATCGATCATCGCCGACGTCAGTCCCGACGCCGAGCGGGTGCAGAACGAAGGCTTCGTCCTGCAGTCGCGCAACATCGCCAAGCAGGTGATCGAGCAGCTCAAGCTGCGCCAGGATCCCGAATACAATCCCGAACTCGCGGCACCCTCACTATGGGCGCGCCTCAATCCGGTGCAGTACCTGCCGCCGCAGATCATGGCCTGGGTCGACCGCCAGGCGTCCTCGCCCAAGAAGGTCGAGCCGATCAAGGATGCCTCCACCACCGACGATCGCACGATCGACGCGCTGCTCGGGCACATCGACGTTTCTACGCTCGGCCGATCGCACGTGCTGAGCGTCAAGGCCGAATCGCGCAACCCGCAGACCGCGTCGGCCATCGCCAACGCGCTCGCCGAGCGCTATCTCGATTACCAGCGCCGCGACAAGATCGAGTCGATGGATCGCGTCGACAAGTTCCTGATGGGCCGCGTCGCCGAGCTGCGCGAGGCGGTGCGCAAGTCCGACCAGGCCGTCGAGGACTACCGGCGCAGCAACGACCTCTACAAGAGCAACAGCTCGGGGGGCGTCACCAGCCAGCAGCTCACGGAGCTCAACACCCAGCTTCTCGCCGCACAGACCGCCAAGGCGGAGGCCGATTCGCGGCTCAAGGAAGCCCAGGAGATGCGCAAGGGCGGCCTCAACAGCGAGAGCGTGCCCGATGTGCTGCGCTCGCCGCTGATCACCGTGCTCAAGCAACAGCAGTCTGATGCCGAGCGCAAGGCCGCCGAGCTGCAGGCGACGCTCGGCCCGCGCCATCCCTCGATGCTCAACGCGCGTTCGGAAGTCGGCAGCATCCAGGGCCGCGTCAACGCCGAGATCGGCAAGATCATCGACGGCCTCGGCCGCGAGGCGCGCACCGCCGACGCCCGCTACCAGGCACTCGCCCAGAATTTCGAGACGCTGAAGAAGCAGATGGGCTCGGTCAACAACCAGACCATCCAGCTCGAGGCGCTGGAGCGCGACGCCACCGTCAACCGCAACCTGCTCGAGGCCATGCTGCTGCGCGCCAAGCAGAGCA
>JAEZIF010000507.1 GCA_023416135.1 Pseudomonadota bacterium | reverse complement strand
CACGTTGCCATCGACGTCATGCAGCCGGGCGCCCTCGCCACGCGCGAAGAACAGCGGCACCGGCACGCTGGCGTAACGCACATTGCTGCTGACGCCGCCCGCCAGGTGCTTCCTGGTGCGCTCGTAGAGGGCGATGGACTTGGTGTAGCTGCGCATGGTTCCCCCCGTGCCTGCAAGAACAAACGCTTGGGCAAACTGTGATCACAAATAACTCTAGGGCCCGGTATTTTCGCCAGCAACCAATTTTGTGATCACAAAATTGGCGTAGACCGGCTATGGTCTCCAGCGATGCCGACCGCCAAAGCCAGCCTCTCCGCCGACACTTCGCTTCGCAAGCAGGTCTATGACTCGCTGCGCGAAGCGCTGACGGCCGGCCGCTTCGCCCCGGGGCAGAAGCTCACCTTCCGCTTCGTCGCGGGCGCGCTCGGGGTCAGCCTGACGCCGGTGCGCGAGGCGCTGCGCCGGCTGGTCGCCGAGGGCGCCTTCGAGATGCAGCCCAACCGCTCGGTCCGCGTGCCGCTCATGACCAGGGACCGCATCCTCGAGCTGCGCGACATGCGGATCGCCCTCGAGGGGCTGGCGGCGGAGAAGGCGGCGCGGCGCGCCAATCGACATCACGTTGCGGAACTGCGCCGTATCGCCCTGGAACTCGCGACCGCGCGCAGCCGCGGCGACCACGTCACCGACCGCCGGAAGATCCGTGAGTTCCACTTTGCGCTCTACGCCATCGCCGACCAGCCGACGCTGCTGCGGGCGATCGAAGGTCTGTGGCTGCAGACCGGTCCCTACTTGAACCTGCTCTTCCCGGAGTTCATCAGCCGGCCGCACGGACCGCAGACCCGCACCCGCGTCATCCGAGCCCTGCAGGCGCACGATGCGGTTGCGGCGCGCCGGGAAATTGAGAACGATATCGGCAATGCCCTGTCCTACATCGCTGACCTCGCCGACGACGCCGGCAACATCGCGCCGGTGACGCCCAAGGCCGTCGGCCGGCGACGCCGAGGGGCGGATGCGACGGCTTTCGAATTCGGTCACGCCCACTAACGGAATCTGTCACGGAGAAAGTCATGGCCCAGCAGCTCAGCAATCAACGCATCGCCTGGTTCAACGGCAACTTCATGCCGGAGGGACAGGTCATGATCCCGTTCCGCGACCGCAGCTGGAAGTACGGCGACGGCGCCTTCGACATGACACGCACCTTCGAGGGCAAGCCGTTCCGGCTGAAGGAGCATATCGACCGCTTCTACCGCTCGCTGCGCTACCTGCAGATCGATCCCGGCATCGGCCCCAAGGAGATGGTGGCGCACAGCGAGGAAGTCGTCGCGCGCAACGAGCATCTCAGGCCGGCCGTCGGCGACTGGTGGGTCGGCCAGCGCGTCAGCCGCGGCGTCGACGCCGTCGGTGACGAGGGCTGGGACCACACCGGCCCCAATGTCGTCATCGAGGTTCTGCCGCTGCCGCTCAAGGCGCGCGCGCCGCTCTACCGCGACGGTGCCGAGGTCATCACCACGACGGTGCGCCGCACCGCGCCGTCGATGCTCTCGCCGCGCGCCAAGACGCACAACTATCTCAACATGATCGTGGCCGAGAAGCCGGTGAAGGCGCTGAACCCCAACGCCTGGGCGATCCTGCTCGACGAGCACGGCAACCTGGCCGAGGGATTGGGCAGCAACATCTTCATCTTGCGCGACGGCGAGCTGTTCACTCCGTCAGAGCGCTATGTGCTGCCGGGCGTCAGCCGTCAGATGACAATGGACATGGCCAAGGCGCTCGGCATCAAGGTCACGACGGGCGACATCGACCTGTTCGACGCGGCCAACGCCGAGGAGATGTTCCTCACCTCGACCAGCCTGTGCATCCTGCCGGTCAGGAGCTTCAACGGCGGACCCGTCGCCGACGGCAAAACGCCCGGACCGATCACCAAGAAGCTGATCGATGCCTATGCCAAGGACGTCGGCTGCGACTTCGTCGGGCAGTATCTGAAGTTTCTGAACTGAGCCTGCCACGGTCGCCCCGACCGGAGCGCGAAGCACGTCGCGAAGGGACCTTCTCTTGTGGCTGAGCGACAAGATGAGGTCCCTCGCCTACGCCGGCTGCCGGCCAGCTTGGGCTCGGGATTTACACCTTACTTCCGCCGCCAATCGGCGTAGACTCCTCCCCGTGGCGGATCGCGGCTCTCGGTGGCCGACGACTTGGACTGATGTCAGTGCCACGACTGGACGCCACGCTTGGGCCGCGACCTTCCAACCCTCGTTAGGAAGGAGACAACCATGGCCGTGCAGCCTCATGTCAGGAACCCCATCGAATGGGGTTGGGATCGCCTCAAGGAGACCGGACAGGCTATCGGCTCGGCCGCCAGTACCATGGACGGCGCCTGGGAGGCGCGCGAAATGGCGCCACCGGTGGTGCGCAAGATTGGGCTCGCCGACCTGCGCCAGGCCCTGCGCGAGGGCGCGCGCGACTTCGGTGCCTGCCGCACCGACGTGGTGTTCCTGTGCATGATCTATCCCATCGCCGGTCTGATCATCTCGCGCTTCGCTTTCGACTACGGGATGCTGCCGCTGATCTTCCCCCTGGTCTCGGGCTTCGCACTGATCGCTCCATTGTTCGGCGTCGGCCTCTACGAGATGAGTCGCCGGCGTGAGCTCGGCGTCGCCAAGGGGTGGGCCGACGCCTTCGCGGTCGTACGCTCGCCCGCGATCGGCTCGGTGATGGCGCTCGGCCTGGTTCTGGTCGGCCTGTTCGGCCTTTGGCTGGCCGCCGCGTATTTCATCTACACCGTGACGCTCGGCCCCGATCAGCCGGTCTCCGCCATCGCCTTCGCACGCGATGCCGTCACCACGCCGCAAGGCTGGACCATGGTGATCGTGGGCGTCGGTGTCGGGTTCCTGTTCGCCTTGCTGGTGCTGGCGATCAGCGTGGTTTCCTTCCCCCTGCTGCTCGACCGCAATGTCGGCGTGCGCCAGGCGATAGCGACCTCGTTGCGCGCCGTGCGTGAGAACCCCGGCCCGATGGCGTCGTGGGGCCTGATCATCGCTGCCGGCCTGGTGATCGGCGCGATCCCGCTGCTCGTGGGCCTCGCCATCATTTTGCCGATCCTCGGGCATGCCACCTGGCACCTCTATCGCAAGGTCGTGATGTAGTGACTAATCTGCCCCGGCGGGAAATGACGCTGGGGGAAACGTGTTTGCCTGGAAGGTGAGAGAGCCGGCGGACGGTATCGTCGTCGCGCCGGACGAGCGGTTGCCGTGGCCGCAGACGGTGGCGCTGGGCGCCCAGCATGTGATCGCCATGTTCGGCGCCACGGTGCTGGGTCCGCTGCTGATGGGTTTCGACCCCAATGTCGCCATCCTGATGAGCGGCGTCGGCACGCTGATCTTCTTCATTGCCGTCGGCGGCGTGGTGCCGAGCTATGTCGGCTCCTCGTTCTCGTTCATCGGCGTGGTGATCGCGGCCACCGGCTATGCCGGCCAGGGCCTCAATCCCAACATCGGCGTGGCTCTGGGCGGCATCATCGTCTGTGGCGCGGTCTACGCGGTGATCGGGTTTGTCGTCATGGCGACCAGTTCGGCATGGGTCGAGCGGCTGATGCCGCCGGTGGTCACCGGCTCGGTGGTCGCCGTCATCGGGCTGAACCTCGCCCCTGTCCCGATCAAGAACATGGCACCGTCCGCGTTCGAGGCCTGGGTCCAGGCCGCCACGTTCTTTGCCATCGCCCTGGTTGCCGTCTTCAGCCGCGGCATGATGCGCCGCCTGCTGATCCTGGTCGGCCTGTTCGTGTCGACGGCGATCTACGCCGTGCTGACCAACGGCCTGGGCTGGGGCAAGCCGATCGACTTCAAGCTGATCGAGCAGGCCGCCTGGATCGGCTGGCCGAAGTTCGACGCCCCGGTGTTCGAGATGCCGGCGATCGCGCTCATCGTGCCGGTGGCGCTGATCCTGGTGGCGGAGAATCTCGGGCACCTCAAGGCGGTGGGCGCGATGACGGGGCGCGACATGGGCCCTTATGTCGGCCGCGCCTTCGTGGGCGACGGCGTCGCCACCATGGTATCGGCAAGCGTCGGCGGGACGGGTGTCACCACCTACGCGGAGAATATCGGCGTGATGGCAGCGACCCGGATCTACTCGACGGCGCTGTTCGTGGTGCCCGGCCTGTTCGCCGTCCTGCTGGGCTTTTCGCCCAAGTTCGGCGCGCTGATCCACACCATTCCGCTGCCGGCCATGGGCGGCGTCAGCATCGTGATCTTCGGCCTGATCGCCATCGCCGGCGCCCGCATCTGGGTCGACAACAAGGTCGACTTCACCGACAGCCGCAACATGATGGTCGCGGCCATCACCTTGGTGCTGGGCACCGGCGACTTTACGCTGAAGTTCGGCGACTTTGCGCTCGGCGGCATCGGCACCGCGACCTTCGGCGCCTTGATCCTGAATGCCCTCTTGAATCCCGGTCGGCGCTAGGAGTGTGTCCAGATAGTCTGCGACACCCTCGAATCTTGAAACTTGCGGAATCTGTAATGACCCGCGCTTGCAACGACCTTACGGGCGAACGTCACGTCCGATTCTTTTCGTTCGTCGCGCCGACTAAATGGACAGGCTCCTAGGCCGTCTACTCACGGATCCATTCGCCTTGTGTCCGACTTCGCGGGCGCGGGAATGGCGGCGGCAATCATCTACGCCATCCCGCCCTTGCTCATCTATTACAGCGTCCGCCGCAAGATGCGCGGCGGTCTGACCATGGGAGGCGTGAAGGGTTGAACGCGGCGCCGATTGGGCGTCCTGGGAGGAAAGCAACATGAAGCGCATGACACGGCGTCAGACATTGGTGGCGGCGGGTGCCGCGGTCGCGGCGGGCACCGGCCTCAGGCCGCGCCGCGCCATGGCGGCCGGAGAGCTCACGGTCTGGTGGACCCAGGGTTTCTACAAGGCCGAAAACGATGCCGTGATCGCCTGGATGGCCGCCTGGGAAAAGCGCAACAGCACCAAGGTCAATCTGACCATCATGAACGGCCCGGATGTGATCACCAAGCTGATCGCCGCCATGCAGGTCGGCGACGTATCGGATGTCGTGCACACCGTCACCGGGGACCGCTTCTTGGTGCCGCGGGCGGCCTGGAACGATCAGCTGGAGGACGTCTCCGAGGTCGTGGAATCGCAGAAGGCCGAGTTCACGGAAACCGCGCTGATCAGTCCGCGCCTCTACAACGCCAAGCAAAAGAAGACTTCGTATTACGGCGTGCCGACGAAAGCCTCCTCGCTGCTGAACTCGCTCTGGCTGCCGTTGATCGAGGAAGCGGGCTTTGCCGCGACCGACATGCCGACCACGCAGGACAAGTTCCACGATTTTCTCCAGAGTGTTGAGGACAAGCTGCGCTCCAAGGGCAAGCGCATCTTCGGCCTCGGCTTTTCGATGGCGGCGAAGGAGGCCGATGCCGGCAACCTGTTCCACCAGTTCCTGGTCAACTATGGCGGCGTCGGCATCGTCACCCCTGAAGGCAAACTGAATATCGACGATCCGGTCGTGCGCAAGGCGGCGACCACGACGCTGGAGCGACTGACGACGCCGTTCAAGAAGGGCTATGTGCCGCCGGGTTCGATCAACTGGGGCGATGTCGACAACAACAACGCCTTCTTCGCCAAACAGATCGTGATGACGCCCAACGCCACCATCTCGATCGCCGCGGCGCAGATGGACAAGCCCGATCTCCACTACAAGGAGATCATTACCCGCGGCCCCCCTTGGGCAATGACGGCAAGCCGGTCGCAAGTGTGCTGGCGATTGCCCCCACCATCATTCCGAAAGGGTCGAAGAACCTGGACGCCGCCAAGGCATTGCTGGCTGATTTCATCCAGCCCGCGAACCTGAACGCCTACCTGAAGGAGACCCGCGCCCGCTATCTACCGGTGATGGCCTCCATCGTGAAGAACGATCCGTACTGGACCGACCCGAAGGATCCTCACCGCCCGGTTGCGGTAGACATGGGACTGATCAAGCCGACGATGCCATGGTGGATGTCCTACAACCCCGCCTATTCGGCCGTGCTGTCCGAGCAGATCTGGCCGCAGGCGGCAGCCAACATCACACAACGCAACATGACCCCGGAACAGGCGGCCGACGAAGCGGCCAAGCGGATAAAGCAGCTGTTCGAGCAGTACCAGAAATGACGACCGCGCGCCCCTCATGATCAGGGGCGCGCGAGACGCACTCGGTCCGGAAGATTACCCGTCGGCGATCGAAACCGTCGCCTTGTCGTAGTCGCCCGCGCCCATGCGGCCCTCGGCGAAGATCTCGAGCCTGGCGATCCAGTCGCACGACTGCCCATAGGCCTGGCGCGAGTATGGTTCGAACACGATGCGCTCGCCCGTGCCCCAGCGACGCGTATCCATGATGGCGTGCCGGCGCTCGGGAACTCGCTCCTGTAGCGTCCTAGCTTGCGGCCCGACGTCCTTCGCTCGCCCTCTATCAGCCGGCTTCGAACTCCACCAGTTCGGCGCCCTCGACCACCTGCTCGCCGACCGCATAGCGTACGGTCTTGACCGTGCCTTCCGCGGGCGCGGCGAGCGTGTGCTCCATCTTCATCGCCTCGAGCACCAGCAGCGCCTGGCCTTTGCTCACCTTGTCGCCGGCCTTCACGCGCAGGTCGATGATCTTACCCGGCAGTGGCGCCTTCACCGCGCCCTCGCCCGAGGCCGCCGCCTCGTACTGCGTGACGTCGAGCGGATCGACCAGCCGTAGCGTCCGGCCGGTGCCGTCGGCGAACACCACGTAGTCGATGCCGTCCGCCGTCGAACGGCGCGCCACTGCGGCCTTGAAGGCATCCTCTCCCAGGCGGATCGCCAGCCGGCCGTCGTCGTCGCGCTGCACATGCGCCTCGAGGGTGCCGCCGGGCAGCGCCAGGCCGATCGTCCCGTCGCGCCGGCGGCGGGCGATCACGATCACCTCGCGCTCGCCGTCCTTCCAGCGCACCTCGTCATGGCCCTCGTCGAGCAGCCGGAAGCCGTTCTTGGTATCCCACGGATCGTTCAAGCAGCCGGCCGGCTCGAACTCCAGCAGCCGCGCGAGAGTGGCTACGGCGAACACGCGATCGTTGGCCGGCGCCGGCTTGGCGAACAGCGTATCGCGATGGCGCTCGATGAAGCCGGTGTCGACCTCGCCGCCGACGAACGCCGGATGCGAACACAGCGCCTTCAGGAGGGCGGCATTTGTCGCAACCCCGACCACCTCGGTCTCGTCCATCAACGTCGCCATGCGGCGCATCGCGGAAGCGCGGTCGCGGTCGTGCACGATCACCTTGGCGATCATGGGATCATAGAACGGCGTGACCGTGTCGCCCTGGCGCACGCCGGTATCGACCCGTACGTTCTGGCCCTCCGCCGGCAGGCGCAGATGCACCAGCGTGCCGGTCGACGGTAGGAAGTTGCGGTTGGGATTCTCGGCATAGAGTCGTACCTCGACGGCATGGCCGTCGATGCCGAGTTCCTCCTGTTTCAGCGGCAGCTCTCCGCCGGCCGCCACCACGAGCTGCCATTCGACGAGGTCCTGGCCGGTGATCGCTTCGGTCACCGGATGCTCGACCTGCAGGCGGGTGTTCATCTCCATGAAGTAGAAGGTGCCATCCTGATTGGCGATGAACTCGACAGTGCCCGCGCCCTGGTAGCCGATCGCCTTGGCGGCAGCGACGGCGGCCTCACCCATCGCCTTGCGCCGCATCGGGTCCATGTCCGGCGCAGGCGCCTCCTCGATCACCTTCTGATGGCGGCGCTGAATCGAGCAGTCGCGCTCGAAAAGGTAGATGCAGTTGCCGTGGCCATCGGCGAACACCTGGATCTCGATGTGGCGCGGTCGCGTCAGGTACTTCTCGACCAGCACATGGTCGTCGGCGAACGAGGCCTTGGCCTCGCGCTTGGCGCCGGCCAGCGCGTCGGCGAATTTTGCCGCCTCCTCGACCACGCGCATGCCCTTGCCGCCGCCGCCGGCCGACGCCTTGATCAGCACGGGGAAGCCGATGCGCTCGGCTTCCTTGGCCAGCAGCTCGGGCGACTGGTCGTCGCCGTGATAGCCCGGCACCAACGGCACCTTGGCCTTTTCCATGATCTTCTTGGCTTCGCTCTTGGAGCCCATGGCATGGATGGCCGAGGGCGGCGGGCCGATGAAGACAACGCCGGCCTTGGCGCAGGCCTCGGCGAACCCGGCATTCTCCGACAGGAAGCCGTAGCCCGGATGGATCGCCTCGGCGCCGGTGCGCTTCGCGGCGGCGATGATCTTGTCGGCCACCAGGTAGCTGTCGCGCGCCGGCGAGGGACCGATATGAACGGCCTCGTCCGCCAGGGCGACGTGGCGGGCATTGCGATCGGCGTCGGAACAGACGGCCACCGTCTTGATTCCGAGACGCCGCGCCGTCTTGACGACGCGGCAGGCGATCTCGCCGCGATTGGCGATCAGGATCTTGGAGAACATCGGACGGTCCACCTCGGCTTGCGCTTATCCAGGAACGCGCGCATGCCCTCGAGCGCTTCGTCGCTCGTGCATTGCGCTGCGACGTGCTCGCCGATCAGCTCGGCAGCCCCGGCGTCGTGGGCCCGCGAGTCGATGACCGGAATGAGTTCCTTTATCAGGCTCTGCACCGACGGTGCGCCCAACATCAGCTCGCGGCTGAGTGTCGCGACGGATTCGTCCAGTGCGTCGGGCTCGGCGACCTGATCGACCAGGCCGATGCGCAGTGCCGTATCGGCATCGAACAGGCCGCCATGCATCAGGAGCTGGCGGGCGACCCGCGGCCCGACGGCCTCGATCAGCACCGGGATCGCGATGCCGGCCAGCAGGCCGTTGCGCACCGAGGTCAGCCCGAACCTCGCCTTCGACGAGGCGACGGCGAAGTCGCAGGCCAGCATCAAGCCGACGCCGCCGCCCACCGTGGCGCCGTGGACGCGTGCGATCGAGGGCTTGGGGAAGTCGTAGATCGCCTGCACGGCGCCCATCATGGCGTCGGCACCGACGCGGCGGGTGATGGCGTCGAGCCCGGGCCAGGTCAGCACCCAGTTGAAGTCGCCGCCGGCCGAAAAGGCCCGCCCCTCGCTGCCGATCACCAGCACGCGGACGGAATCGTCGACCGCGAAGGCCTCGACCGCGTCGACGATGGCACGGGCGGTGTCGCCGTCGAAGGAATTCATCGCGTCCGGCCGATCCAGCGTGAGCCGGGCCACGCCGTCCGCCACCGCGGTCTTGACTGTCGCACCCATGGTCACATCCGGAAGACGCCGAACTTGGTCTGGCCGATCGGCTGGTTCATTGCCGCCGACAGGCCGAGCGCCAGCGCCATACGCGTGTCGACCGGATCGAGGATGCCGTCGTCCCATAGCCGCGCTGTGGCGTAGTACGGATGGCCCTCGCGGTCGTACTGCTCGCGGAGCGGCTGCTTGAAGGCTTCTTCTTCTTCCTTCGGCCAGGTGCCGCCGCGCGCCTCGATATTGTCACGCCGCACGGTGGCGAGCACGCTCGCCGCCTGCTCGCCGCCCATCACCGAGATGCGCGAGGAGGGCCACATCCACAGGAAGCGCGGGCTGTAGGCGCGGCCGCACATGCCGTAGTTGCCGGCACCGTAGCTGCCGCCGACGATCACCGTGAACTTCGGCACCGCCACGGTCGACACCGCCGTCACCATCTTGGCGCCGTCGCGGGCGATGCCGCCCGCCTCGTACTTGCGGCCGACCATGAAGCCCGTGATGTTCTGCAGGAACAGCAGCGGAATCCCGCGCTGGCCGCAGAGCTCGATGAAGTGTGCCGCCTTCAGCGCCGATTCGTTGAACAGGATGCCGTTGTTGGCGACCACACCCACCGGATGGCCCCAGATTCGGGCAAAGCCCGTGACGATGGTGGTGCCGTAGAGATGCTTGAACTCGTCGAGCTCGCTGCCGTCGACCAGGCGGGCGATGACCTCGCGCATGTCGTAGGGCGTGCGGCTGTCGGGCGGGACGACGCCATAGAGCTCCTCGGCGGCGTATCTCGGCTCGCGCGGCTCGATCAGCGATGCCGACGGGTCCTTCTTCCAGTTGAGGTTGGCCACGATGCGCCGCGCCATGCCGAGCGCATGGCTGTCGTTGTGGGCATAGTGGTCGGCGACGCCCGAGGTGCGGGCATGGACGTCGGCGCCGCCCAGGTCCTCGGCGCTGACGATCTCGCCGATCGCGGCCTTCACCAGCGGCGGGCCGGCCAGGAAGATCGTACCCTGCTTGCGCACGATGATGGTCTCGTCGCTCATCGCCGGCACATAGGCGCCGCCCGCGGTGCACGACCCCATGACCACCGCGATCTGCGGAATGCCCTGCGCCGACATGTTGGCCTGATTGTAGAAGATACGGCCGAAATGGGTCTTGTCGGGGAAGACCTCGGGCCATTGCGGCAGGTTGGCGCCTCCAGAATCGACCAGGTAGATGCACGGGAGCCGGTTCTCCATCGCCACTTCCTGGGCGCGGAGATGCTTCTTCACCGTCATCGGATAGTAGGTGCCGCCCTTCACCGTGGCGTCGTTGCAGACGATCACACACTCCACGCCGCTTACCCGGCCGACACCGGTGATGACGCCCGAACCCGGCGCCTCGTCATCGTACATGCCCATTGCCGCGAGCGGCGACAGCTCGAGGAACGGCGAACCGGGATCGAGCAGTGCCCGGACGCGCTCACGCGGCAGTAGCTTGCCACGTGCGACATGGCGCTTGCGGGACTCCTCGCCGCCGCCCAGGCGGACCTTGTCGGTACGGGCCTTGAGATCGGCGACGAGGGCACGCATCGCCTCGGCGTTGCGCTTGAAGGTGTCGGAGCGGGTGTCGACCTGGGAGGAAAGAATCGTCATGCCCGGCCAAACTGCCCGGACGGTGCGCGAGGTGCAAGGGCGCGAAAAGGATTGCGAAACGACACTCGGGGCTACGGCAGCCGCGACATCTTCCGCCAGTCGATGCTCTGGCCTATGAAAGCGCGCTGGTTGGCCAGCGCAGCGGCAAAGTCGGGGTCGCGCTCGGCCTGTTCCTTGAGAACAATCTCGGACTTGGCGCGGAATGCCTTCAGGAGCTCAGGCGACCACTCCTTGATGACCACGCCCGAAGCCTTGAGCTTCTCCATTGCCTGGCCCTGCAGATGCGGCGAGCGGCTCAGCGTCCAGGCGATGTTGGCACGGCAGGCGGTCTCGATCTGGATGCGAAGCATGGGCTGCAGCATCTCCCACTTGTCCTTGCGCATCAGGAAGTCGAGCACAGCCGAAGGCTGCTGCCAGCCCGGCATGTAGTACGGAAGGCCGAGTTTGTCGAAGCCGAGCGCGGCATCGATGGCCGGAGTCGACATCTCGCCGCCATCCACCGTGCCCTGCTGAAGCTTGTAGAAGAACTCGCCGGGCGGCAGTGCCACGTTGGTGGCGCCGAGCTTCTGCATGACGTCGCCGGCATAGCGGCCGAAGCGCAGACGTTGGCCCTTGAAGTCGGCCACGGTGTTGAGTTCTGTGCGGAACCAGCCGCCGCCCTTGGCGCCCTGGATGCCACAGGGAATGCCGACGACGCCCAACTTTTCATAGGCCTCGCGATGGATGCGGCTGCCGTCGCCTTCGAGCATCCACGACGTCATGTCCTCCGGCCCCGGCCCGAACGGCACGGTGCCGAACACGCCGAACACCGGCGCCTTGGACGCTGAATAACCCGACCAGGTGAAGGCCGCCTCCAGGTCGCCGGCGATGATGGCGTCGAGCATGTCGGCGGTGGGCGCGAGGCGGCCGGGCTCTACGATCTTGATGGCGAGGGCGCCGCCCGACATGTGTTTTACGGTGCGTGTGAAAATTCGCACGCTCTCGCCCGAGCCCGGCAGGGCTGGATTGAAGGCGGTCTGCATGTGAATTGTACGGATCTGGATAGCCGCCAAATCCTTGGGATTCTCGGCCGATTTGTCCTTGTCCTGGGCAATAGCGCCGCTCGTCCCCGACAGCAAAGCTGCGGCGATGGCAACGATGGCTACAACCTTACGGCGCACGACCGACCATCCGTCGCCCGGCTCCCCCCTGTGCTCCCCAAAACCGCTTCATGCGGCCTTCTGAACCTTCACACGAGCTGATAATCGCACGGTGAAGGGCCGGGAACAAGGGATCGCGGGGCCCCTTACAAAGCTGACAATCCCCGGCCGATCAGGATTCGCTGTACGTCGCTGGTGCCTTCGTAGATCTGGCAGACGCGAACGTCTCGCCAGATCTTCTCCACCAGGTAGTCCGATACGTATCCGTATCCACCGTGGATCTGAATTGCGGCCGAGCACACCTCCTCAGCCATCTCCGATGCATATAGCTTGGCCATTGCGGCTTCGGTGAGGCATGGACGGCCGGCGTCGCGCAACATTGCCGCATGCAACACCATCTGGCGCGCCACCGTCACCTTTGTCGCCATGTCGGCCAGCCGGAACTGCACCGCCTGGTGGTTGACGATCTTGGTACCGAAGGCTTCGCGTTCGTTGGCGTACGCCCGTGCGGTTTCGAAAGCCGCTCGCGCCATGCCGACCGCTTGCGCCGCAATGCCGATGCGGCCGGCTTCGAGGTTCGCCAGTGCGATGCGATAGCCTTCGCCTTCCCGGCCGAGCATCGCGTCGGCGCCGACGACGCAGTCCTCGAACGCGATCTGGCAGGTGTCGGAGGATTTCTGCCCCAGTTTCTTCTCGATCGAGGCAACGCGATAGCCCTCCGACTTTGTCGGGACGATGAAGCAGGAGATGCCGCGGCGCTTGCTTCCGGATCGGGGCGCTGCCGGATCGGTGACGGCGAAGACCAAGGCCATGTCAGCCGTGCGGCCCGAGGTGATGAACTGCTTAACGCCGTTCAGCACCCAGCCGTTGCCGCGCCGCTCGGCGCGGGTCCTGAGATTGGAGGCGTCGGAGCCCGCCTGCGGCTCGGTGAGGCAGAAGGCACCCAGGACCTCGCCCTTCGCCAGCGGCTTCAGCCAACGCTCCTTCTGTTCGGGCGAGCCATAGGCGAGAAGCGCGGCGCAATCGGGCGAGTTGTTGACGCTCATCACCGTGGAGAGTCCGCCGTCGGCCGCCGCGATCTCCTCCAGCGCCAGGACGTACGACACCATGTCGGATCCTGCACCGCCCCATTCGGCCGGCACGGTCATGCCCATGAAGCCCAGTTTGCCCATCTCGCTGAGCAACGGCCGCGGGATCTCGCCCGCCGCCTCCCAGGCCCGGACATGCGGCGCGACCTTATCTCGAGCGAAAGCCCTGGCGGTGTCGCGGATGAGGGTCTGTTCTTCGGTGAGGAGCATGGCGGCGCGCTTCGTCAACGTCTGTGGCTGAGCAGCCGCGCCCGCTGGCGCTGCCAGTCGCGGTCCTTGATGGATTGACGCTTGTCGTGCGCCTGCTTGCCGGTGACCAGCGCGATCTCGATCTTGGCGCGGCCGCGCGGATTGAAATAGACCTGCAGCGGCACGATAGTGCGGCCTTCGCGCTGGATGGCGCCGATGAGCTTGTTGATCTGCTTGCGATGCAGCAGCAGCTTGCGCGGCCGGCGCGGCTCGTGATTGAAGCGATTGCCCGAGGCGTAGATCGGGATGTTGGCGTTGACCAGCCAAGCCTCACCGCCCTCCTCCGTCACGTAGGATTCAGCGATCGTGCTGCGGCCGCCACGCAACGACTTCACCTCGGTGCCGGTCAGCGCCAGGCCCGCTTCGAAGGTCTCTTCGATGAAATAGTTGTGCCGCGCCTTGCGGTTCTGGGCCACTACCTTGCGGTCCAGCTCCGGTTTCTTCGCCAAGGTGAACTCTTCCGCTAGTTGATCAGGCCGGCGTGCACCATGGCGTCGTGCACCTGCTTCTTGGTCGACTCGGTACACTCGACCAGCGGCAGGCGCAGCTTGGCGCTGGCCTGGCCGATGAGCTCGCAGGCGTACTTCACCGGCGCCGGGCTGGTCTCGACGAACAGCGCCTTGTGCAGCGGCATCAGGCGATCCTGAAGCTCGAACACCTTGTCGAGGTCGCGCTTCTTCCAGGCATCGTGCATGTCGCCGCACAGGCGCGGCGCCACGTTGGCGGTCACCGAGATGCAGCCGTCGCCGCCTTGCGCCAGGAAGCCCACGGCGCTCGCGTCCTCGCCCGAGAGCTGCAGGAAGCCCTTCTTGGCCTTGAGCTTGGTCAAGGTTGGGCGCGCCATGTCGTAGCTCGCGTCCTTGATGCCGATGATGTTCTTGACCTGGGACAGCCGCACCACGGTGTCGACCTGCATGTCGCCGCCGGTGCGTGGCGGAACGTTGTACAGCAGGATCGGAATGTCGACGGCTTCGGCCACCGCCTTGAAGTGCTGAAACAAGCCTTCCTGCGTCGGCTTGTTGTAGTAGGGCACGACCAGCATGGCGGCGTCCGCGCCGGCCTTCTTGGCGTGCCTGGTGAGATCGATCGCCTCTTCGGTCGAGTTCGAGCCGGTACCGGCGATGACCGGCACGCCGGTTCCCTTGGCCGTGGCGATGCAGATATCGATCACCCGCTTGTGCTCATCGTAGGAGAGCGTCGGCGATTCGCCGGTGGTGCCGCACGGGACCAGCCCGTCGGTGCCTTCCTCGATCTGCCAGGCCACGAACTTCTCGAAGCCTTTCTCGTCGACCGATCCGTTCTTGAACGGGGTAATCAGCGCGACGAGCGACCCGGTGAACATGGCTTTCCCCTCCGATTCTTCTTGGGTTGGACAGTCTAGGCGTCACACCTTGTCCCGGCAAGGTGAGCAACTTGCCATTGTGATGCCCCAACTCCCTGCCTACGATTCCTGAAGTGAAAAGCCCCTTCTTCCCCCTTCTCGTGCTCGCTGCGTTGACTGCGGCGCAATCCGTCCATGCCCAGCAGGGCGGCGTCACCATTCTGCGCGGAACGAGCAGCGATCCGTCGGCTTCCGGGCCGGCCAGCGGCACGCCCGATACCGGGGTGCGCCGCGTGCCCAACGGCGGATCGGCGGCGACACCCGCACCAGCGCCGAAAGCCGCAGTCCCCCCGGCTGCCTCGGCGCAGCCGATCAGCGAGGGCGCAGGGATTACCCCGCCACCGGCGCCCACCGAAACGGCGCAGGCGCTGAGCGGCTCGGCCAAGCCGTTGAGCCCGGCCGAGGCCGCCTCCCTCGCCGCCGCCATCAAGGCGGTCGACGAAAGCCGTTGGGCCGACGCCCGCGCTGCCATCGCCAACTTCCGCCACACCCTGCTCGATCGCTACGTCGAGTGGAGCATCCTGCGCGTCGGGCCCAGGGGCGAGGCCACATTCTCAGCGACCTGGCGCTTCCTGCGCGAGAGCCCCGACTGGCCCGAACCCGAGGTGCTGCGCCGACAGGCAGAAGACAGGATCCTGCCGGAAACCCCGCCCCAGGAGGTCTTTCGCTACTTCACCGCCTTCCCGCCGCTCACCAGCACCGGTCACATGCGCCGCATGGATGCGGCCCTGGCGGCAAGCCCCAACGACCTCAAGAAGTTCGCGAGCGACAGCTGGCGCGGCGCCACCTTCCGCAATGCTGACGAGAACGAGTTCCTGAACCGCTACGGCCATCTGCTGAGCGGCGAGGACCACATCACCCGCTTCGATCGCCTGATGCTCGAAGGCAAGCCGCAGGTCGCCCGCGAGTTGCTGGCCAAGCTTCCACCCGACTACCAGCCGCTCGCCAACGCGCGGCTCGCCATGGCGACACGCGCGGCCGATGCGGCGAACGTGCTGCGCGGCGTGGCGCCGGCCAAGCTCGACGCGCCCGCGATCAAGCTCGAACGCGCGCAATGGATGCGCAGAACCGGCAGCCTCGACGATGCAAGAGCACTGCTCGCCAAGCCTGTCCCAAACCAGAACGACGCGTGGTGGAACGAGCGCAACCAGATCGCCCGCGCTCTTCTGGCCGCCGGGCGCGCCGCCGATGCCTACGCCATCGTCGTACCGCACGGGCTCACCCGAGGCGTCTCCTTCGCCGAGGCCGAGTTCCTGGCCGGCTGGATCGCGCTGCGCCAACTGAAAAAGGCCGGCGACGCCCAGAAGCATTTCCAGACGCTTCATGACGGCGTCACGACCGACATCTCCAAGAGCCGCGCCGCCTACTGGCTGGGCCGCACCCACGAAACCGCCGGTCGCGCCAAGGAAGCCAACGACTGGTACAGCCGTGCCTCGTCGTACGGACAAACCTTCTACGGCCAGCTCGCCGCCCGCAAGCTGCCGCAGACGGCGGCGCGCCTGCCGACCGATCCGGTCGCCTCCGATGCCGACCGCCAGTCGCTGGGCGGCCGCGAGCTGGCGACCATGGCGCGCTACCTCGGCCAGGCCGGTGACTACGAGCGCACGCGCCCCTTCCTGCTGCGGCTGGCGCGCATGGTCACCGCGCCCGGCGAGACAGCGCTGTTGGGCCAACTCGCCGTCGAGTTGAGGCGCCCCGACGTGGCGCTGACCGTGGCGCGGCGCGCGGCCGAGACCGGCGTGGTGCTGTTCGACACCGCCTTCCCCGTCGTCGATCTCGGTAGCACCGGCGCCGTCGAGCGCGCGCTGGCGCTTGCCCTGACGCGCCAGGAAAGCTCGTTCAATGCCGCCGCGGTCTCCTCGTCCGGTGCGCTTGGCCTGATGCAGCTCCTGCCGAGTACGGCGCGCGACGTCGCGACCAAGCTCGCCGTGCCCTTCATCCAGGACAAGCTCACGCGCGATCCCGCCTACAACGTGCAGCTCGGCAGCCAGTACCTGACGGACATGCTGCGCCGCTTCGGCGGCTCCTACGAGCTGGCGCTGGCCGCCTACAACGCCGGCCCCAACCGCGTGGCGCGCTGGCTCGAGACCATGGGCGACCCGCGCAACGGCAAGATCGACATGGTCGACTGGATCGAGATGATCCCCTTCCGCGAGACGCGCAACTACGTGCAGCGCATCATGGGAGACGTCATCGTCTACCGCGACCGGCTGAACGGGCCGTTCCGCACGGTGCCGCCGGCGGTCGGGCGGTCGTAGATTCGTTCGCCATCGAGGCCGTCAGCAGACCTTTGTTCGCCGTGCGCAGTGTTCTCGTCTCGTTGGTCTCGCTGCTTCAGCTGGCCGCTTACTGGCCTTGTCGGCAGACAGGAGCTGCTCGATACTTTCAAACCGTGACCTCTGGTAGAGCCAAGCTCGAACGGTCGCTCGTTTGGTCTTGACCATGTGCTGGTCGCTGGGGGGAGACGAATTGGGATCATAGATCCCAGGGGGCATGCGCATGGCTGAAGGCATCAACGTCCAGTTGAAGGACGCGGTGAACGACTACCTGAGCGCCATCCGCGCTCAACTGGTCGCCGCGCCGCCATCCACTCAAGCGCCAAAGCCGAGCGGCTGGAAATCTGCCGTACCGACCGATTCCGAGATGCCGGCCCCTCAGCCAAAGCCGCGGTGGGCGCCGGCCGTACCGACCGGATCGGCGATGACGACCGGGCCCGCCGACCCGATGCTGCACCGACTGGACGAGCTCATTGCAGCGTTGGCCGACGCCTCCACCATCAAGGAGGGTGTCGATACGGTCGAGCGGCTCGCCCGCCGGATGCGACGATGCCAGGCGCTCGCTCTCGACATGGACTCGAGACTCAAATTCGACTTGGTGAAAGTGTCCGACGGGAAGAACAGTTCGGTGAACTTCAGTCGCATTCGCGGATGTATTCAGTTCGCCACTCGTTACTATGACCGGTTGGCACTCTACAAAACGGACAAAGGTAAAAAGTTCCTGAAAGGGAGAGCTTCGGCGAAGGAGGTGAACCTTGAAAGCGAGGGGGACGTTGCCGTCAATATTGACCATCTGGATGAGCAGATCGACCCGCTGATCGCCATGCGCCACTGGAACTACGAGCACGAGTACCTGCCATGGGCCCAAAAGCTCATTGCCAAGAATTCCGATCCAATCGACCACATCGTTGAATTCCTGATCGGCAAGACGACCGAAAGCCGTCCAATCATGCCGGACGTCCTCTCCAATGCCCTTGGAACCCGGCAAGCCCGGTTGAACACGACGGATCCCGTCGGAGACTGGGTGACCGTACAGGTTCGGACCCATGTCCCGGGTGACGACAAGTACTCCGATTCTGGCGGTGCGCCACGTATGTGGACCTATCAGGTGAAGGTTCCTGTCAAGGACGGCGCAGGGCCGGAATTCAAGCTCGGAACTTGGAAATGGACATGCGAGGTCTGGTCCGAAAACGCAGCCAGCCTCCCCATCCTTCGTGTCGTCGACACAGTGGGTGGTCCATCCACCAGAGGTGCGATCACCAACGACTTCACCCGGGGCACCCTCTACGCAATGCGGGGTCCGTCGACAATGCGCTGTTATCCCGCTTTGAAGTTCCACAGCGCTCTGTTCGACGCCGAAGTAACCTCAGCCGCCGGCATACTGGTCGCGGAAGAAGGTCGCGTTGTCGCCATCGACAATCGTAGCGGCCACTACCAACCGGGCTATCGGCAGCTCCAGACAGCCGTACAGTTTCTTCAGTCGAATCTGCTTTTCGACACCGACGCCTTCGTGTCCGTGTATGTCTCCAAGATGGATGCGCTCTACTTTTCGCCGGCGGAGTTCCTTACCGCGGCTCAAAGTGGCATGAGCTTCCCCGTTGTGGCGGACTCCATGGCGCGCAGGGCCCGTCAATACGGCTATCGCCTCCCTGTTGCGACGAGGCATGCCGATCTCATTCCCGCGGTGCTCCGTGATTTCCCGATCGATGGCGGGTGCGACCGCTGGGATCGGATGCTTGCCTCCTACTACGGCGGAGACGCTGGGCTCGAAACAGTCGTGAAAGACCTCAAGGCTGCCTTGAAGCCACAATGGGCGATGGCGCGCACAGATGTCGCCAAGTCGGAGACGGGGCGCAGGCAGGCGGATCATGCCTCGCTTGCGTCCCGCACATTGCAGGCGATCGAAGGCGGCGGCGCCTATTACAACCTCCCCGCACTCGTCCGACAGCTCGTGACGGCAACGAACCCGACAGGTCAACCAGGCCAGAACTCGCTAAGTCAGGCAAACGTTCGATATCGCAACATCGAGCGGCGCCTCGCGGCCTTAAAGCCCGACCGAAATCCCTTTTGACGGTCGCGCCGAGCCGCAGCGCGCCATGCGCGCGTGTCGATCGCGTCTCGGCAAACGGACAGCACCGTCGTGCAACTGCGCGACGATTACTTATCCAAGCCGTTTCAGCACAGTCTCCGGCAACGGCCCCTTGTTCACCGCCGCGATCGCGGCCTCGAGATGGTCGAGCGTCGAGTATCCCACCAGCATGGTCGACACCGCGGGATGGGCGATCACGAAGCGCTCGGCCAGTTCCGTCAGGCTCGACGAGCCGCTGTCGCGCACCAGCGGCTCGAATTCCCTGGCACGCGCCACGTCGCCCGCAAAGTCGGGAGCCGAGCCGATGGGATCGACCGATTGCATGGCGAGCGGATGGCGTTGCTCGGTGCCGGACAAGGCGCCTCCGGCCAGCGCGCGGATGACGATGGTGCCCATGTCGGCGGCTCTGGCCTTCTCCAGCATCCGGCCGTAGTCCTGGCCGGGTGCGCCCTTGGGCATGGCGCCGCCGGCACTGGGATTGAGGGCGTTGTAGACGACCTGCACGGTATCGAAGAGCTTCGAATCGACGGCCTGGTGCAGCGCCGCCGTCTCGCCGACGCCGCTGAAGCCGACGAAACGCACCTTGCCGGCTTTCCTGATCTTCTCCAGCATTGGCGCCACCTCGTTCAAGGCGATGTCGATGGCGAGCTTGTCGCCGGCATCCCTGGCGACCAGTGGATTGTGCAGCTGGAAGAGATCGACATGGTCGAAGCCCATGCGGGACAGGCTTTCGTCCAGGCTCTTCTCGATCGCCTTGGCGACATTGCCGCGGTCCTGCGTGGTCAGCCGGAACTTCGTGCCGACGACGACGTCGGCCTTGAGCGCCTTCAGCACGCGTCCGAGATTGCGCTCGGACTCGCCGTCGCCGTAGCGCGACGCCGTGTCGAAATAGTTGATGCCGGCGTCGATGGCGCGGGCGATCGCGCGTTCCTGGTCGCTTGCAGCGCCCTTGGTGAACAGCCCGCCGACGGCGCCCGCGCCGTAGCCCAATAGCGATACTTCCAGGCCCGTGCGGCCCAGCCTGCGCTTCTGCATGTGCGTTCCCTCTCTCAGCTGATCTGCCCGTCGACGTGGACCTTGCCCGTCTCGTTATCGACCACGACGTGATTGTCATAGTAGGTCACTGTCGGCCTGGCGCCGAACGCCGCTTCCATGCGCCTTTCCCACTCCGGCGTGTACCAGGCGCGCGCAGCGGCCTCCGATTCCCAGAGATAGACACCACCACCGCCGGCATCGCCGTTGAGATAATACTTCTTCAACAGCCCCCTGGCGCCGAGCGCGGTGTAGGTTGGCGCCGACTTGGCGGCGGCCTCGACCGCCGCATCGCGTGGCCGCTTGGCCATGGGAATTTGAACGATGGCGATGAACATGCGTGTTAGCCTACGGTCATCGCCCGATAGGAGCAATTCATGACCGCGGCCCTCGCCGCTACCGAGCTCTGCGTTTTCGACGCCTACGGCACGCTGTTCGACTTCAACTCGGCCGTTGCCCGCCACCGCGCCGCGATCGGTCCCAAGGCAGACGCCCTGGCCGACCTGTGGCGCGCCAAGCAGATCCAGTACACTTGGCTGCGCAACAGCATGGGCGCCTACGCCAGGTTCTGGCAGGTGACCGGCGAGGCGCTCGACCATTGCCTGGCCGTGCATGACGTCACCGATGCCGGCGTGCGCGACAAGCTGATGGGCGCCTACCTGGCCCTCGATCCGTTCGCCGAAGTGCCGGCCGTGCTCGACAGGCTGAAGCGCGCCGGCAAGCGGCTCGCCATCCTGTCCAACGGAAACCCCGAGATGCTCGATCCCATGGTCAGGGCATCCGGGCTGGCCGATCGCTTCGAGGCCGTGCTCAGCGTCGACGAAGCGAAAGTGTTCAAGCCCGATCCGCGCGTCTATCGCCTGGTCGAGCAGCACTGCGGCGTGAGTCCGGACAAGGTGTGCTTCCTGTCGTCCAACTGCTGGGACGCCCACGGCGCCGCTCACTTCGGCTTCGCGACCGTATGGGTCGATCGCGCCCGTGCGCCCGACGACAATCTGCCCGGCAAGACCGTGGCCAAGATAAACGACCTCTCTCAGCTCCCTTCCCTGCTCGGTGTTTCCTGATGTCCGCGTCCGCCACTTTCGACGATGTCCTAGCCGCCGCCCGCCGCCTCGACGGCGTCGCCATCCGCACGCCGCTGCTGGAAAACGCGCGCGTCAACGCGCAGCTGGGCGGACGCCTGTTCATCAAGGCGGAGTGCCTGCAGCGCACCGGCTCGTTCAAGCTGCGCGGCGCCTACAACTTCCTCGTTGCGATGAGCGAAGCCGACCGCAAGAACGGCGTCGTCGGCTGGTCGTCGGGCAACCACGCGCAGGGTCTCGCCGAAGCGGCGCGCCTGATGGGTGTGAAAGCCACCATCGTCATGCCGGCCGACGCACCGGCGCTCAAGGTCGCCAACACCCGGGCCTCGGGCGCCGAGGTCGTGCTGTACGACCGCGTCAAGGACAGCCGCGAGGAGATCGGCATGGGCATCGCCCAGAAGACCGGCGCGACGATCGTGCCGCCCTACGATCATCCCTGGATCCTGACCGGCCAGGGCACAGCGGGCCTCGAACTCGTAGACCAGGCCAAGGCGCTCGGCGTCACGCTCGATGCCGTCGCCGCCCCGTGCTCGGGGGGTGGCCTGTCGACCGGCATAGCGCTCGCCGTGAAGGGGCTGAGCCCGGCCACCAGCGTGCATGCCGGCGAGCCCGCGGGCTTCGACGATCTCGCCCGCTCGCTCGCCACCGGCACCAAGCAGAAGAACGACAAGCTCTCGGGCTCGATCTGCGACGCCCTGCTGGCGCCGACGCCGGGCGACGTCACCTTTCCCATCGCCAAGCGGCTCTTGGGACCGGGCCTGGTGGTCACCGACGACGAGGTGCTCGACGCCATGGAGACGGCGTTCCGCGAGTTCAAGCTGGTGGTCGAACCGGGCGGAGCCGTGGCGCTGGCCGCGGCCCTTACCGGAAAGCTGCCGGTGAAGGGCCGTGCCGTCGCCGTCGTCTGCTCGGGCGGCAACGTCGACCACGAGACCTTCCAGCGCGCCCTGAGCCGCCACCCCGCATGAGCCTCTCGCGCCGCGACCGCCGGGACCGACGAATCCTGCTCTGGGTGAACCTGGCCAGCGCCATCCCCAGCGCTGTCTTCGGCTACTTCGCAAGCCCGGTCTATGCTAGTCCTTTCGCGTCGGCCCTGGTCGGTATCGCCACGTCGACCGTGATCGCCACGCCGATCGCCTTCTTCGAGTTGCGCAGCGCACGGCTCGGTCCCCTTCGCCGACTGCGGCGGCTGCCGCTGGTCCTCTACTTCGCCGTCAAGGCGGTGTTCTACTCCCTGGTGATCCTTGTCGGGCTGGTGCTGGTGCGCCTGCTGGCCGCGCCGCTGTTTCAGCACAGACTGACCTTCGATTCGCTGTTCGAAGGCTCGATAGCCTTCGCCATTGCGATGTGCGTCGTCGGCACATTCGCGTTCGAAATGGGCAGCCTGTTGGGCTTCGGCACGCTCAAGAACCTGCTCACCGGCCACTATGTCCAGCCCAAGCGCGAACAGAAGACGTTTCTGCTAATCGACATGAAGGATTCGACGGGCATCGCCGAACGGCTCGGCGCCGTTCGCTTCCATGAACTGTTGAACCTGTTCTTCCGCGACATCGCCGAAGCCGCGCTGGAATGCGAGGCGGAGATCCACAAGTACGTCGGCGACGAAGCGATCCTTGTCTGGCCCGACGATGGCGCCGTTACCGACGGGGACTGCTTGTCCTGCCCGTTCGTGGCGCAGGACGCCATCGCCTCCAACAAGCAGCGCTACATGCGACGCTTCGGCATCGTGCCCGAATTCCGCGCCGCCCTGCATCGCGGCGAAATCGTTGCCGGTGAAATCGGCGACGTGCGCCGCGAGATCGCCTATGTCGGCGACACGCTGAACGTCACCGCCCGCCTGCTCGAGGCGGCCAAGACGGTGAAGCGTGACGTGCTGGTCTCGACGGACCTGCTCGAGCGCGCGACCTTGCCGCCCGGGCTGCACACCGAGCTGCTGCCGACACTGGCCGTGCGCGGCCGCGCAGCGCCGCTGGGAGCCGCCGCACTCAGCCGCGCGTAGCGGCGGCCGCCACCTTCTTGCGCCTGACCCCGATGCCGTCGAGCAAACTGCCCAGAATGCCCTTGGGCAGGAAGATGATGAACAGCACCAGCAGCACGCCGTAGACCAGGTTGTCCCAGCCGACGGCCTTGGTGCCGAAGAAGATGCGCAGGAACTCGGCGAGCAGCAGCGTGATGATGGCGCCGACGGTCGGGCCGAGGGCCACGTAGATGCCGCCGACCACGACGGCGAACACCATCTGCAGGGAAACCGCGATGCCGCTCACCGTGTCGGGCGAAATGAACATCTGGTACTGGCAGTAGAGCGCGCCGGCGAGCGCCGTCATCAGCGCGCTGATCGCCGTGATCCTGAGCTTCTCGAAAGTGACGTTGACGCCGGCCGCGGCGGCCGCATCCTCGTCCTCCGAGATCGCTTCCATGGCGTAGCGCGCCATGCTGCGGTCTACCCAGTGCCAGATCAGCAGGCCGCCGAGCCAGACGGCGAGCGCGATCAGGTACCAAACGGTCTTGTCGTCGAACTGCAGAGCGAGGATGTGGCTGCCCTTGGTGCGTTCCGGCGTGTAGCCGAGCGAGCCGCCGGTATAGTCGCGCGTCGCGGTGATGACCTGCAGCACGATGCCCGAGAGCGCCAGCGTCACCAGCGCGAAGTAGTGGCCGGTGATGCGGAAGCGGAAGCACGGATAGGCGACCAGCAGCGCCAGCGTGCCGGCGCAGACCAGTGCGAGCGGGATGCCGATCCAGGGCGAGACGCCGAGATGGTTCCACAGGAGCGCCGTCACATAGGCGCCGACGCCCATGAAGCCGCCGTGCCCCAGCGACACCAGGCCAAAGCGCCCCATCAGCGACCACGAGGTGTAGGCGAACGACCAGATCAGGATGAGGATGAAAATGTGCAGATGATAGGGATCGCGATAGATGAACGGCAGCGCGATCAGCGCCGCGATGCCTATCGGCCAGGCGTAGCGCCGGTTCATGAGCGCCTCGCCAGCAGCCCGCCGGGCCGGATGAACATCATGACGATGAAGAACCCGAAGGCGAGCACATAGCCCCATTCGAGATCGGAGAAGAGCCCGCCCAACGAGATGATCTCGGCGAACACGAAGGCCGCGACGAAGCCGCCGACGAAGTTGCCGAGGCCGCCCAGCACGCAGATCAGGAAGGTGATCGGCCCGAACGACAGGCCGACGAAGGGATGGACGTCGTACTGCAGCACCAGCAGGCAGGCCGCCAGCCCCGCCAGCGCGCCACCCACTGCCGAGGTGATGAGGTAGATCTTCTTGGTGTCGACTCCCATCAGCGCCATGATCTGGCGATCCTGGGCGATCGCGCGGATGGCCGTGCCGGTATAGGTGCGCGTCATGAAGAGGTAGACCACTACCATGCCGATCAGCGCCGCTGCGAAGGCGAGCAGGCGCGAGTAGCTGAAATGCATGTCGCCGAAGGCGAGCACCGGCAGCCGGATACCGAGGTTGCGGAAATCGATGCCGAAAGCCACGGTGGCGAAGCTCTGCAGGACGAACAGCACGCCGCCGGTGGCGAGAAGCTGATTGATCGGCGGCCCCGAGAGCAACGGCGCGATCACGAGGTAGTGCAGCAACGCCCCGAGGATCGCCACCAGCACGATCGCCATGGGGGCGGCGAGGAAATACGACAGGCCGTAGTACTGGACGAGGAAGTACATGCCGTACATGCCGATCATCACCAGCTCGGCATAGCAGATCCAGGTGACGTCGATCACGCCGAAGATCAGGTTCAGGCCCAGTGCCAGCAGGGCGAGCAGGCCGCCCAGCAGGATGCCGTTCACCACCGCCTCGAGAAGATAGATGTCGAAGATGTCGAGGAATGATCCCATCTCAATCCTTCTTCCTGCTCTCTCCGCCCGGGGGAGAGGAATGTGAGTCGTGTACGCGCTCAGACGCCGAGATACGCCTGCTTGACTGTGTCGCTCGCCAGCATCTCCGTCGCCGTGCCGGAGGCGCGGATGGTACCGGCCTCCAGGAGGTAGGCGCGGTCGACGACCTTCAGCACCTGCTGCACGTTCTGCTCGACGATCAGCACGGTGAGCCCGCCCGAGCGAATGCGCTTCACCAGTTCGAAGACCTGCTGGACCACGACCGGCGCCAGGCCGGCCGATGGTTCGTCGAGCAGCAGCAGCTTGGGATCGCTCATCAGCGCGCGGCCGATGGCGCACATCTGCTGCTCGCCTCCCGACATGGTGCCGGCCATCTGGCCACGCCGTTCCTTCATGCGCGGGAAGAGGTCGAACACGAACTCCAGACGCTCGGCGAACCTGGCGCGCGCCTTGGGCATGTAGGCGCCCATCTTCAGATTGTCCTCGACGGTGAGCCTGGGGAACAGCCGACGGTTCTCCGGCACGTGGGCGATACCGAGACCGACGATGAGATGCGGAGGCGTCGCCACCACGTCGGCGCCTTCCATGGCGATGCTTCCGCGCGTCGGCCGGATCAGGCCGGAGATCACGCGCATCAGCGTCGTCTTGCCGGCGCCATTGGGGCCGATGACGCCCACCGCCTCGCCCGCCTTGACGTCGAGGTTGATGCCGAACAGGGCCTGGAAGCCGCCGTAGCCCGCGTCGAGGGATTTCAGTTCCAGCATCAGCGTCGAGCTCTCATCGCCGTGCCCTCATCGCCTGGCCTGCTGCTGCGACCGCCTGGGTCGCATGGGCATCGGTGCCGAGATACACCTCGACCACCTTGGGATCGCCGGCGACGGCGCTGGGCAGACCCTCGCTGATCTTCTCGCCGTGGTCGAGCACCATGACCCGATCGACCACGCGCATCAGCACACCCATGATGTGTTCGACCCAGATGATGGTGATGCCGAGTTCGTCGCGGATCTTGCGCAGCATGGCGGCTGCCTGGTCCATCTCCGCCTCGTCGAGCCCGCCCAGGCTCTCGTCGGCCAGCAGGAGCTTGGGACTGGTGGCGAGCGCCTTGGCGAGCTCGAGCTTCTTCAGGCCGGCGGCGCCCAGCCCATCGACCGGCGCGCGCCGATCGGTCGGCAGGCCGACCATGGCGAGCGCCTTCTCCGCCGCGACGTCGGCCTTGGCTCGGCTTTGGCTGCCCTGACCGTAGAAGCCCGCGAGCTCGACATTCTCGAAGATGGTGAGCCTGCGGAACGGCCGCGGGATCTGGAAGGTGCGGCCGATGCCGCGATTGATGATGCGATGCGGAGCGAGCCCCGCGATCTCGTTGCCCTCGAACTTGATCGATCCAGTCGACGGCGGGAACGTGCCCGAGAGCATGTTGAAGATCGTGCTCTTGCCAGAGCCGTTCGGGCCGATCAGGCCGAGAATCTCGCCCTGATCGACCTTGAAGGAGACGTTGCTGACGGCCGTGAAACCGCCGAAACGCTTGACCAAACCCTCGACGACGAGCACGGCCGCTGCGATCGCTACTTGGCCGAATAGACCGTGCCCGCCGGGAACGGCATCACGGCGTCGCGCTGGGCCTGACTCTTCGGCCATACGACGTACGACTTGTCGTCGACGTACTGGACGATGACCGGTGCCGCCCGCTCGTTCTGTCCCGCGATCGGCGAGCCTTCGCCGGCATACTTGACGCCGAAGCCCAGCATCGTGCCGCCCTCGGGCAGGTCGACGTCGAGCGCCGCCTTGCGCAGCGCATCGGCATCGATGCCGCCGTACTTCTTGATCGCCTGGGGCATGACTTCGGTGAAGAACACGTAGGTGTTGGAGGCCGCCATGCCGACATGCGCCGAGCGAAGCGTCGTCCCGGGCTTGGCCTTGTCGTACTCGTCACCGACCATCTTGATCATCGGCGGCAGCTTGGGGTCGAGCGCCTTCTGGTTGGTGTCCCAGATTGAGATCGGGTCGACGTTGTAGACGTAGTTGACGTCGTTGCCGAGCCCTTCCTTGAGCTTGGAATAGACGCCGTAGCCTGCGCCATGGCCGATCAGCGCGCCGAACTTCAGTCCGCCCTCGCGCGCCTGGCGATGGAACAGCGTGATGTCGGGGTTGTATCCGGTATGCAGGATGACGTCCGGCCGCGCGCGCTTGAGCTTGGTGACTAGCGCCGACAGGTCGGGCGCCGTGGCGGCATAGCCTTCCTTGAGCACGACGTTGAAGCCCGCCTTCTTGGCGCCGGCCTCGTTGCCCTTGGAGACGTCGACGCCGTAGGCGCCGTCCTCGTGGATGATCGCGACGCGCAGATCCTTGGGCTCCTTGCCGAACTTCTCCTTGGCGTTCTTGGCCACGAAGTCGGCCGACAGCTCGCCGAACTGCGCGCCCGACGGCTGGACGCGGAACACGTACTTGAGGTTGCGGTTCTCGAGCACGGCCGAGGAAATGCAGGTCGTGATCCACATGAACTTCTTGAGCTGCTCGACGCGGGCGGCAACCGGCACGCACTGCGCCGACGAGAAGAAGCCCAGCACCATGTCGACCTTTTCCTGCTCGATCAGGCGGACGGCCTCGTTGATCGCGACGTCGGGCTTGCTCTGGGCGTCGGCGTAGACGGCTTCGATCTTGTAGCCCTCGACACCGCCCTGCTTGATGAAGTTGTCGATCATGATCTTGGCACCGAGGTGATGCAGCTCCGAGCCGCCGCCGGCCAGTGGGCCGGTCAGGTCGTAGATGACGCCGATCTTGATCTTCTTTTCCTGGGCGTACGCGGAAACAGCCATGCCCAAGGCTGCAACGGCAGCGACCACTCCGCCCATGAATCGGGCGACTTTACCCATGGACATCAAGTCCTCCCTAGTGCCGCTTGTTATGCGTTTCTCTCTCGACGCATCACACGGGGCATGCAGGAAGATGTCAAGCGCCACCCGAGCGAAGCGAGGGACTAAAGCCGCCCCTCGCCCGCCGTCAGGATGTCGAACATCAGCGGGTTGGGCGCGAACTCGACGATGGTGAACAGCACGGCCAACGGGGACGGGTCGCCTTCGATCCTGACCTTGCCACTCTGCACGGCTTCGGTCGGTTTGAGCGTCCCGAGGACCATGGCATCGAGCGTGTCGCGCCTGGTAACGACGGTTGCCGTGGCCTTGTCGGACCATTCGCCCAGGCGATGCGTCAGCGTCGAGTGCCGGAGCGTGAGCGCCAGCTTCTCGTCGCGATCGGTGAAGTGCCAGTTGATCACCATCGACTGACCGGCGGCCTTCGCCGGATCGAGCCGGATCGCCATCAGGTCGAAGAAGATGTCGGAGGAAAGGCCGGCCAGGGTGTCCCCTCCGATGGCGATGCGCACCGGAAGCTGGAAGACGCCGTGACGCAGCTCTTGCGCCCCATAGAGGAAGGCGTTGCGCCAGGTTGCCGATTCGGCCTGGTAGCCCATCTGCTCCAGCGCATCGGCGCAGAGCGCGCGCGCCTCGATGTTGCTGGGCTCGGCGTAGACGACCTCCTTCATGACCTGCGCCACCCAGCGATACTCGCCCTTGGCGAAGTCGGCCTTGGCACGCGCAATGACCGCAGCGGCTCCGCCCATGTACTCGACGAACTTCGCGGCGGCGCGCGCCGGCGGCAGCGGATGGAGATTGCAGGGGTTGGCGTCGTACCAAGAGAGATAGCGCTGATAGACCGCTTTCACGTTGTGGCTGACCGAGCCGTAGTAGCCGCGCACTGTCCAGCGTCCGGCCAGCCCCGGTGGCAGGTCGATCGCCTCGGCGATCTCGGCCGGCCGCCAGCCCTTGTTCATCAGACGCAGGGTCTGGTCATGGATGTGCTTGTAGAGGTCGCGCTGCGATTCGAGATGATCGAGCACCGCTTCGCGGCCCCACACCGGCCAGTGGTGCTGGCCGATCATGATGTCGGTCTCGGGCGCATACATCGCGATGGCATCACCGATGTACTTGGCCCAGATGCGTGGATCGCGCGCCACGGCGCCGCGCAGCGGGATGAAGTTGTGCAGCAGCGGGCAGGCGTTCTCCGCCATGTTGAGCACGCGGAGCTGCGGATAGAACATGTGCATCTCCGCCGGCGCTTCGGTCTCGGGCGCGAGCTGGAAGACGATGCGGATGCCGTCGATCGTGTGCTCCTCGACCGGCTGCACGATGCTCATGGTCGGCGCGATCAGGCCGGTCGAGCCGCGGGCGATGCCCTTGCCCAGGCCGGCATCGACCTGGCCGCGCGGACCGCGCGGCAACATGGTGCCGAACTGGAACTGCGCGCGCCGCGCCATCGGCAAGCCGGCCAGCACGTTCTCGCCCGACACCGCCTCCATGAATCCATCGGGGGCGATCACGGCGACCTTGCCGGCCTTCACATCGGCCTCGTCGATCACGCCGCGTACGCCGCCGTAATGATCGACGTGGCTGTGGGTGTAGATCACGGCGACCACCGGCTTCTGTGGTCGGTGCGAGAAGTAATGAGCAAGCGCCGCGCGCGCGACCTCGGCGGTGGTCAGCGGATCGATCAGGATCAGGCCGGTGTCACCTTCGATCACCGTCATGTTGGCGATGTCGAAGCCGCGCAGCTGGTAGAGCCGGTCGGTGACCTTGAACAGGCCGTTGGCCATGTTGAGCCGCGCAATGCGCCACAGGCTGGGATTGACCGTGGCCGGCGCCAGCTCGCCGTCGATGAAGGCATACTCGCCGAGGTTCCACAGCACCGTGCCGCTCTTCGATCGCACGATGCCCTCCGGCACCGGCGCGATCAGGCCGCGCCTGGCCGCCTCGAAGTCGGCCTGCTCGGCGAAGGGCAGCCCAGCGGCCATCGCCGCATTGGCCGCCTTTGTGGCGGGCTCGGCATCACGGGCGATGTCGAGATGCGATGCCGGAACCGGAACGGCCGAAGCGGTCGCCATTTCTCTCTTCCCCCCGTTTGCGTGACGGCGCACTTTGCGGGTCG
>JAEZIF010000417.1 GCA_023416135.1 Pseudomonadota bacterium | reverse complement strand
CCGGCCGCCGCCAAACCCCCGGGCCCCGGCGCGCCGGCGCGCCGGCTGATCACGGCGATGCGGTCGGCCACCATGAAGGCCGAGTAGAAGCCGACGCCGAACTGACCGATCAGGCCGAGCCCGTCCTTGGCGTCCTGCAAACCCTTGAGGAAGGCCTTGGTGCCGGAGCGCGCCACGGTGCCGAGATTGTCGACGAGTTCCTGACGGTCCATGCCGATGCCGGTGTCGGCGATGCTGAGCGTCTTGGCGGTGGCATCCGGCTTGAGCCGGATGGCGAGCTTCTCGGCCCCGACCAGCAGGGCGGGGTTGGAAATCGCCTCGTAGCGCAGCTTGTCCAGGGCGTCCGAGGCATTCGAGATCAGCTCGCGGAGAAAGACGTCCGTCTCGGAATAGACCGAGTGAACCATGAGGCTCAGAAGCTCGGCGACCTCCGCCTGAAATTGATGCGTCTGCGTGCCGCCCGTGTCGCCGTTCATCCGTTTCCGTCCCTAGGTTGCAGCCTGTCCGACCGCCTATAGCCCCGGAACGTCACGCGGCCAAGGCGGTAGCGGCGTCGATTTGGGAGCGCTCGTCGCGGTTTCAAGTGGCCCAGTTCAATCGGTAGAGCGAAAGCGCGTCCAGCCATCGGCCCGCAGTCGGCAGGCATCGCAGGCGCCGCAACCAAGGCCCCAGTCGTGGCGGTGCGAGCGGTCGCCCAAATAGCAGGTGTGGGTCTCCGCGACGATGAGGTCGACCAGCGCCCGACCGCCGAGTTCGTCGGCCAGCCGCCAGGTATCGGCCTTGTCGATCCACATGAGCGGCGTCTCCAGCACCAGCCGCGCCTCCATTCCGAGGTTGATCGCGACCTGCAGCGCCTTGACCGTATCGTCGCGGCAGTCCGGGTAGCCAGAAAAATCCGTCTCGCAGACGCCGGCGACGACGTGCTTCAATTCGCGCTGGTGGGCCACGATGGCGGCGAGGGTCAGGAAGACGAGATTGCGCCCGGGCACGAAGGTGGCGGGCAGCCCATCGGGCCGCGTGCCCATCCGCGGTGGCGTCCGCCGCATCAGGCATGGATGGTCTCATCGAAGCTCGACCGTGCGACCTCCTTGCCGCGATGGATCACAATGCGGCCGGGGACGGCCTGGTTGAAGGCATCGACGATGCTATCGGCCTTCACCAGGACGAGGTCGGCTTCGGCGCCGACGCGCAGCCCGTAGGCGACGTTGCAGCCGTCGACGGCCTTGGCCGCATCGGTCGTGATGGAACGCCAGACCCGCGCCAGTCCGTCATCGGTCGCGAGCTTGGCGGCATAGGCCATCATCAGCGCATTCAGGATCGGATCCGGCAGACGCAGGTTGGGCGCGAAGACCGACTGGTAGGTTTCCTGCGCGCTGGCGACGGGTACCTCCTCGGCCATCATCTCCTTCACCGTGGTGATGCCACGCGGCGGGTCGACGGCGTCGAGCCCGCGGAACAGCAGGCCCGAGGTCGGGCTCGACACCATTACCGCGCCGGCATCGCGCATCAGCCCGTAAACCGACCGCCGGTATTCCGGTGTCTGCTTGGGCAGCGAGGCGGCGTGCGAGACCGCGACGCGGCCTTCCCAGCGATGAGCGATCGCGGCACGCAGCACCTGCTCCAGCCAAAGCGAGTCGGCACGGTCGTTCTCGTCGACATGGAAGTCGACATTGGCGTCGAACTCGCGCGCCAGATCGAAGACGAGCTCGATCTGGCGCAGCGATGCTTCCGGCGAGCTTTCGAGCTGCGGATGGCCACCCACCACGGTCGCGCCCTTGGACAAGGCCTGACGCATCATCGCCAGGGTTTCCGGCGGATCGATCAGGCCGTGCTGGGCGAAGGCCACGATCTGCACGTCGAGCAGCGGCGCGAGCCGGCGGCGCGCCTCCAGCAGGCCGTCGAACGCGGTGAGCCGGGCATAGGGATCGATGTCGGCAAAGCCGCGCACACGGCCGACGCCGCGCGCGCCGAGGATGCGGCCGGCGCGCACCGCGCGGTCCGCCACGCTGTCGATCGTGTAGCGGCGCTTGCTGTCGGCCACCGCGGCCACCTGATCCTCGAAGGAGGATTCGGGTGCGGCGCCCTCGGTGAGGAAGCACTTGTCGAGATGATAGTGCGGCTCGACGAAGGCCGGCGACACGATGCAGCCGGCGGCGTCCAGCCGCTTGCCCCTCGCGCCACGAGGGACCTCGCGCTCGACGAAGGCGATCCTGCCCGCCTCGATGCCAATGGCGATGGGCTGGCCCGTCGTCGCGACGCGCGCTCCCTCGACGATGAGATCCATGCGGTTTCCCTCCATCGGCAAAAAGGCAAGTTCCAAGCCAACAGTGCGGCGATCGACTGCGCGAAAAGCGCATGCGGTGCGTCCCCTTCTCGGCACCACTGACCGAAACGCGTTCGGCACGTTTGGTGCAGGCCGGGGACTCCAACGAAGACCCGCCTGAGGATCGCCCATGTCGTCCAAGCTTCCCGACAGATTGCCGATCGGCCAGTTCCCGACGCCGGTGCACGAACTGCCCTGGCTGTCGACACAGGTCGGCCGTCGTGTCATCGCCAAGCGCGATGATCTTTCCGGCCTGGCGCTCGGCGGCAACAAGGCGCGCAAGCTCGCCTATCTCGTCGCCGATGCCCGCGACCGCGGATGCGACACGCTGGTGGCGACGGGCTTCCTGCAATCCAACAACTGCGTCCAGGCTGCAGCGGCCGCTGTGCGCTATGGGCTGGACGCCGTCCTCTGTCTCGATGGCGCCCAGCCCAACGCGGCGCGCGGCAACGTG
This sequence comes from Pseudomonadota bacterium, assembly GCA_023416135.1. Classification (GTDB taxonomy): domain Bacteria; phylum Pseudomonadota; class Alphaproteobacteria; order Reyranellales; family Reyranellaceae; genus Reyranella. The sequence continues at coordinate 5,893 of JAEZIF010000417.1, read as the reverse complement.
CTCCTGGGCGAGCTCTATGGCGCGACCCTGCATTTCTCCAACGGCCAGCCGATCGCACGACTGATCGAGCAGACCGTGGCCGACCTCGAAACGCGTGGCCGCAAGCCCTATGTCCTGCCGCCCGGCGGCTCGACAGCGGTCGGCATCCGGGGCTTCGTCGAGGCGATGGCGGAAGCTCGGGAGCAGCTCACGGCCTTCGACATCGACGGCATCGTGTTCCCGACAGGTACCGGCGGCACCCAGGCCGGCCTCGTGCTGGGTGCCGCGGCGCTCGGCTGGGAGGTCGATATCCTGGGCATCAGCACGGGCAAGACGACGGCCGAGATGGTACCCGCGATGCAAACGATGATCCGCGAAACAGCGGACTATCTCGGCCTCGACGTCGCGGTCCCGGTCGAGCGGCTGCGGGTCGACGACCGCTTCTACGGCGCGGGCTACGCCAAACCCGACAGCAGCGACTTCGACGCCATCCGGGCAGTCGCGCGCGGCGACGGCCTGCTGTGCGACCCCGTCTACAACGGTCGCACCATGAAGGCCCTCCTGCAGCTCGCCAGGGATGGCGGGCTACCGGGCAAAGCCGACCTCCTCTACTGGCACACCGGCGGTACGCCGGGGCTGTTCGCCTTCGATGAAGCGCGGAGCGCTGCATGACTGACTCCCTGCTGCAGACCGTCACCGCGCGCTGGCTGCTACCGTCGGCCGAAGCATCGCTGACGGCCGGCAAGCTCCTGTCCTGGCAGGGATCGACGATCGTCGCGGTCGACGATGCCCGTCGCTCGCAGCCGCCGTCGTCCGGCTTCGTGCTGCCAAGCCTGGCCAACGGCCACGACCATTGCCGCGGCATCTGCAACGTGAGCTTCGGCGCCACGGACCAATCGCTCGAGATGTGGCTCCCCGCCATGTACAACGCGCCGGAAGCCGACCCTTACCTGATCGCCGCCGTCGCCTATGCGCGCATGGCCCAGAGCGGCATCGGATCGGTGGTCCACTTCCATGTCCCGCATTCGCCGGCGGCGCTGTTCGACGAGGCCGTCGCCTGTGCGCGGGCGGCGCGGGACGTTGGCATCCGTCTGGCCTTCTGCGTGCCGATGCGCGATCGCAACCGTCTCGCCTACGGACCCGATGCGGCGCTGCTGCGCCATGTCGAGCCGGCGCTGCAAGAGGAGATCCGCCGCCGGTTCGACCGTCCGGTGATGGCGCCGGCCGAGCAAGTGGCGCTGGTCGAGGCGATCGCGCAGGAGATCGAGGACGACACCGTCACGGTCCAGTTCTGTCCCACCGGCATTCAATGGTGCTCCGACGCCCTGATCGAGGTGATCGCCGAAGCCTCGGTCCGCACCGGCCGGCGGGTGCAGATGCATTTGCTGGAGACCAAGCGACAGCGCGAGTTCGCCGACGGAGCCTATCCGCAGGGCGTGGTCCGCTATCTCGATGCGATTGGTCTGCTGTCAGATCGGCTGACCGTCGCTCACGGCGTCTGGCTGCGGCCCGACGAGATCGAGCTGCTGGGCGCGCGCGGAGTCACGGTCGCGGTCAACACCTCGTCCAACCTGCGCCTGCGTTCGGGCATCGCCCCGGTCGCCGCCTTTCTCGATGCCGGCATCGAGGTGGCGCTGGGCGTCGACAACATGGCGATCGACGACGATGACGACGGCTTCCGCGAGTTGCGGCTGGCGCACTACGTCCATGACGGCGTGGGTTTCGACCAGAATGGCCTGTCGTGGCGACGGGCGTTGCGGGCGATGTGCCAGACCGGCCATCGCGCCGTGACCGGGCGTGGCGACTTCGGCCGCCTCCAGCCAGGCGCTCCAGCCGACTTCGTCATGCTCGACTACGACAGTCTCTCGTCCGACGCCACCGAAGCCGCCGACCCGCTGCTGCTCACGCTCGCCCGGGCCACGGCACGAAACGTCATGCGGCTGGTCGTTGGCGGCCGAACCGTCGTATCCGACGGAAAGCTGGTGTCCTTCGATCTCGCCGATGCCCGCGCCGAGCTGACGACGCAGGCGCGCCGTTCGATCGACCGCATCGTCGCCGAGCGACCCTTCCTCTCGAGCCTGCGCGCCGGCATGAAGTCGTTCTACGACAGCGGCGCCCATCGCAGCGCCGGCTGGCCCAGCAACCTTTAGGTCGTGCGTGCCAGCAGCGCCTTCTCGGCGGCGGCGGTGAGCCAGAAGACCAGCATCGCCAGGATGGTGCTGACCAGGATCGACGCCCACAGGAGCTCGAGGTCGCGCGTCGCCGCCGAATCGAGGATCAGGTAGCCGATTCCGGCACTGCCGGTCAGCCATTCGGCCAGCATGGCGCCCAGGATGGCGAGCGGCGCGGCCGTCCGCAGCCCCGAGAACAGGTGCGGCAGGGCAAAGACGAAGCGGATGAGATAGAAAGTCTGCCATCGCGAGGCGCCGTAGACGTGCGCCAGCTCGAGCATGGTCGGCCGCGTATCCTGGAAGCCGCGCATGGCGTTGACGAAGAACGGGAAGAAGGTGGCAAGCACGACGACGATCACGGCGGTCGCGAAGCCTCGGCCGGCCACAAGGGTGATCAGCGGCGCGATGGCCACGATCGGGATCGATCGCACGGCGATCGCGAAGGGCATGGTGGCGCGACGGAAGGTCCGCCAGTTGACGCAGAGGCCGGCGACGGCCGACGCCATCACGACGCTGATCAGCAGGCCGACCAGGCCTTCGAGCAACGTGCTCGAGAGGTTCTTCCAGATCACCGGCCACTGCTTCAGGATCGCGAGCCAGGTCGGGCCTGGATAGGGCATGAAGTAGGTCTTGATCGCGAAGACCTGCATGACGACCTGCCAGACCACCGAGATGCCGGCGAGGAACAGCACGATCGTGCCGAGCGGCGCCAGCGGCCGCAGAGGACGGGGCAGCGTCACAGGTCGCTCTCGACACGCCAGGTCACCACCAGGCGCTCCAGGGCCTGGACGGCGCCGTAGGCGACTATGGCGCAGAGCGTCGCGGTGACGACGGTCAGCCAGACCTGCTCGACGTTGAAGGCGAACAGGGCGTAGGCCATCATCACGCCCAGGCCGCGCTCCGCGCCCGCCCATTCCGCCACGATCGCGCCGAGCACGGCGCTCGCCGCCGAGATCTTTAGCCCGGAAAACAGGAAGGGCAGCGACGACGGCACGGACAGGAGCCAGAAGCGCTGCAGCGGGCTCGCGGACAGCACGTCGAACAGCTCTTTCTGTCGCCGGTCGATCGCATCGAGCCCCTGGATGGCGCCGACGATCACCGGGAAGAAGCCGGCCAGAGCGGCGATGGTGATGCGCGCCGCCGGCCCGTTGCCCAGCCAGACGACCAGCACCGGCGAGAGCGCCAGCAGCGGGATGCTGTAGGTGACGACGGCGATGTTGTAGATCGGCCCCTTCGCGAACTTTACAAGTGTCGCCACCGTGGCCAGCGCCAGGGCCACCACAACCGCCACGATGAACCCGATGGCGGCGGCACGCAGGGTCGGCACGAGGTGATAGAGGACGGTGTCGAATTCCCCGGCGAACGAGGCCGCCACCTGGCTCGGGGCCGGAATGGTTACGGGGAGGAAGCCACCCCGCTTGGTCAGCTCGACCGCCAGCAGCGCCACGCCGACCGACACTAGCGGGATGACAATGGCCTGCACGCGCTCGTTGGGTCGTCGGCCGGGGTCAGACATTCTCCGGCACTCCGGCCTCGGCACCGAACAGCACGTCGCGCAGGTTGTTCACGCATTCGGCGAACTCGGGGCTGCGCATCATAGAAATTTCGCGCGGCCGTGGCAGGTCGATCTCGATCTCGCGCAGGATGCGGCCTGGCCGTGTCGACATCACGAAGATGCGGTCGGCCATGAAGGCGGCTTCCGCGATGCTGTGCGTGACGAGCAGGGCCGTCGTGCGGCTCTCGCTCCAGATGCGCAGCAGCTCAAGATTCATGCGCTGGCGGATGATCTCGTCGAGCGCGCCGAACGGCTCGTCGAGCAGCAGGATCTCTGGCTGCAGCACCAGGGCGCGGGCGATCGCCACGCGCTGCTGCATGCCGCCGGAGAGCTGGCGCGGCCGTGCGCCCTCGAAGCCCTCCAGGCCCACAAGCCGCACCAGCGCGGCCGGATCGGCGGCGTCGGCATAGCCTTTGCCGACGATCCGGATCGGCAGCGCAATATTCTCCAGCACGGTACGCCACGGCAGCAGCGTCGCTTCCTGGAAGACGAAACCCACCTTGTGGCGGGCGCGCAGCTCGGCAGGCGGGCGGCCGTCGACGGTGATGCGGCCGGCCGTCGGCTCGGCGATGTCCGCCGCCATGCGCAACAAGGTCGACTTGCCGCAGCCGCTGGGGCCGATGATGGCGCCGAACTCGCCGCGCTTCAGTTCAAGCGAGACATCCGACAGCGCGGTGAAGCTCTTGCCGTCGAGGTCGAACTCCTTCGTAACGCGGACGAACTTGAGATGCGAATCCATTCCTTGTCCTAAGAGGCGGCGGCGATGTGCGACCGCAGTCCCGCCTTGTGCTGGTGCATGAAGCGTTGCGCCTCGCCGTCGTCACCGCCGGCGCATGCCTGTCGCGTGAGCTCGCGCGTGAGCGCATCGAGGTCGATCCCGGTCAGCTTGCCGTCGCGCACCACGGAACGGCCGGCGACGATCAGGTCCACGACATGGCGGGCGCTCGCGCGGGTCAGGAAGAGGTCCCGCTCCGCCACGGCACCTTCGAGACGGTCGGCGGCCATCGCCTCCATGTCGACCGTCATGATATCGGCGGGCGCACCTGGTTCCAGAGCGCCATAGCCCGCCTCGCCGGTCGCCGAGAAGAAACCGCGCGCCAGCGCCGCGTCGAACAGCGAGGTCGGATCGAGCGGCGGTTCGACCATGGCGTGCGCGTTCAGGAGGTAGGCCACGCGCAAATCGCGCAGCCCGTCGCAATCGTCGTCCAGCGAGAGGCTGTCGAGGCCGAGCGCGAAGCGCAGCCCGTTGCGCATGAAGGCGGCCACCGGTGACCGGCCGGAGCGCAGGCGCATGTTGGAGACGGCATTGACTGCGACCGTCGCACCGCGCGCCGCCAGCAACGCCATCTCGGGCTCGCGCAGCCAGACCCCATGGGCGAGCGTGAGCCGCGGCGACAGGAGGCCGAGCGAGTCGAGATGAGGCAGCAGGCTATCGGGATGCGTGCGATCCGCCCAGGCACGTTGTGTCTGCGTTTCGAGCAGATGCATATGGATTCGCCAGCCGTTGGCGGCCGACAGGTTGGCGGCGAGCCGCAGCAGCGGGTCGGAGCACCATTGCGGACCGTTCGGCCCGAGCTGGAAGACGACGCCGGCATCGGCGCAGATCGCGGCCGCGTTCTCGATCGTGCCCGCGATCTCGTCGAGTGGCGGCGCTTCGCGCACCATGTTCCGGCGCAGCCAGTCGCGCAACGGCTCGGGATAGGCCGCCAGCAGCGCATCGTCGCCGCCGTAGCTCAGCCAGTTGCGGTCGTGCAGCGGATAGACGAAGGCGAGGCGGATGCCGACATCGACCGCGGCGCGGCACACCGCGCGGACCTGGTCGAGCATGGCCTCGCCCCGCGCGCCGCCGACATGGAGATGGACGACGGTGCCGATGCCCGACAGGGCCTGGCGGCCAAAGGCGACAGCGGCATTGGCATAGGGATCGAGCGTCGGCCGGCCGTAGAGCCCGACGCGCCAGATTTCCAGAGGATCGTCACCGGCGCCAAGCGCGACGTTCGACAGGCCGAGCCCATGATCGTGCGCATTGACCAGCGCCGGCAATGCCAGGGTGTCGGCCGACGGCGACCGGGCAGCATCGCGGACTTCCGCGACGCGACCGTTCGAGAAACCGAAGGCGGCATTGCGGATGCACGTCCCCTCGCCCGGCCGCGTCAGCGCCCCGGCGACGGCGAATGTCCCCTCGGCC
>JAEZIF010000396.1 GCA_023416135.1 Pseudomonadota bacterium | reverse complement strand
AGCGCGGCATAGACCTGCTGCGGCGAGATGTAGTGAACGTGGGTGTCCATCCCGCCTGCGGTGAGGATCAGGTGTTCTCCGGAAATCGCATCGGTGGCGGTACCCGTGACCAGGCCGCGCGTCACCCCTTCCATGGTCGAGGGATTGCCCGCCTTGCCCAGGCCGACGATCTTGCCGTTGCGAATGCCGACGTCGGCCTTGACCACTCCGAGCATCGCATCGATCACGGTGACGTTTGTAATCACCAGGTCGAGACAGCCGGCTTCCTGCGTCAGCTGGTTTTCGGAACCCATGCCGTCACGAAGCGTCTTGCCGCCGCCATACTGCAACTCGTCGCCGTAGCTGGCGCGCAAATCCCGTTCGATCTCGACGTAGAGATCCGAGTCGCCGAGCCGAATCTTGTCACCGACAGTCGGGCCGTAGAGATCTGCGTATTGCTGACGAGAAATCTGGGTCATGGTGCCGCCCCTCGATGAGCCGCCTATGCGACGAGATGATTACTTGGCCTCTTTCTTGGCGGATGATCGCGACTTGAAGCCAAGCTTGTCGGCACGCTCGATGGCTGCATCGCGATTGGGGCAGTAATCCGGGGTGGGGCCGCCGCCGGTCCAGCCGTCGATCAGACCGTTGAACCCAAGAACGAAGCGCTTGCCGGCATAAGGCACCAGCGTCACTTCCTTCTCGTCGCCGGGCTCGAAGCGCACGGCGGTGTTGGCCGGAATGTCGAGGCGGTGGCCGAAAGAGGCCGGACGGTCGAATTCGAGATAGCGGTTGGTTTCGAAGAAGTGGAAATGCGAGCCGATTTGGATCGGCCGGTCGCCGGTGTTGCGGACCTTCATTTTCGTGCGCGGCCGGCCGACATTGATCTCGATCGGGTCTTTTGCGAGCACATAGCCGCCTACCGGCCTGACGGACTTGTGTGAAATGTTGGTGTGTTTGGGCTGAGGGTGGGCGGATTGCGTGGAAGTCTTTGCCACAGAAGCCTCCTGGATGCGCCGCATCGAATAGAGGTGTGAGCTCAGGTGATGGGATTGTGCAGGCTCACCAGCCGGCTGCCGTCGGTAAAGACCGCCTCGACCTGAATGAGCGGGACGAGTTCCGATACGCCGTCCATCACGTCCTCCATCCTGAGGACGCTGCGGGCACCATCCATGACTTCTTCGACGGTTTTTCCCTCTCGGGCGCCCTCGAGAACATAGGCGCTCAATACAGCGACAGCCTCGGGATGGTTGAGCTTCAATCCCTTGGCTTTGCGTCGGAGCGCAACCTCCGAAATCATATGAATGAGAAGCTTGTCGAACTCTCGCGGCGTCAGGTTCATGTGCGTCTCCCTTGGACGCAACGATCCATGCGGGTCGTTGCCACCTCAATGGAACCTACAGACCGAGCCAACTCGCGCCGAAATACTGCTCCTGCTTTCATTGTTTTGCAACCACGTGGCGCTTCGGCTCGCTGATGCTGTGTCGTCGACTGCAATCGATGATGATGATCAAGCGCTGTTCGGGACGTCGGATCATTCATGCTGGCTTCTGCCCGCCGAGCTTCAGTCCGACGATGACGGCGATGTAGCCCAACACCAGGCTGACCACGACGTAGGCCAGAGCGACGAACGCACTCGCCTGGGAGGCCGTCATCAGCACGAATGAACCGTAGGCGAAGCTCGAGAACGTCGACAACCCGCCCATGATGCCCGTTCCCGCCAGCGCGTTGACGCCGTCGGACAGGACCTTCCTCTCATGCAAGGCGGTGACGAGGCCGAGCAGGAACGCGGCCAGCAGATTGGCGGCGAGGATGTCCAGCGGAAAGCCGTCCGCCAGCGGCGGCACCGTCAGCATGAAGAACTCGCGCAACAGCGCACCGAGTGCACCACCGACGAACACCATGATGACGAGATTGATCATGGCAAGTCCTCCTCAGCCCTGGACGCGGGCAAGCGCGGCGCCGAGTCCGGCGGCAGCCAAGCCGGCCACGACCGACGCCAGCAGGTAGAAAATCGCAAGGCCGCGTTGTCCCTTGCCGGCGAGCTTCGCGGCATCGAGCTGCATGCTGCTGAAGGTCGTGTAGCCGCCCAGCACGCCGGTAAGGACGCCTGCGTTGAGCGCGGTTCCGTAGCGGTCACGCCAGTCGACCGCAAACAGGACGGACAGGTATCCGATGACGAAGGCGCCCGAGACGTTGACCAGGAACGTTCCGAGCGGAAAGGCCCCGCGATAGCGTTCGCCTACCACGCGTCCGACCCACCAGCGCAGCACGGACCCGAGGCCGCCGCCCAGGCCAACCCACATGGCATCCAAGGCATTCACGGTGATCGCCTCCAAACCTCGAGCGGAACTTCAAGACTTGCCGGCCGCATCGCACTTGTCGGTGACGCATGTTGGGAACTTCCGACAAGAGTCTTGGTGCACCGGCGCCCGTTGCCAGAGTCTGGACGTCAGCGTCGAGGCTCGTACGACAGATCCCCTGGTGTCCGGAATATCCGCCATCGGCCCGCCGCAGGCCCGTCCGCATCAGCTATCGCCGGTAGCAATGGCAAACCTACGCCGCGGCTAAGGCGGCAGCAAAGTAGTGTACGATTCCGGTCAAAACAGGGATCGAAACTCTAGGTCCTCGGATGGTTGCGTGACAAAAAGGGGACGCGACTGAACTCGGTTAGTCAGTACGGCGATCGCAGGCAAGAGCCGAATCGATCAGGCAAACACCGTGGTTCGAGCGATCCTTCAGCGTCCCGGATGCCAGCCTGCCGCGGCGGCGAAGCGGGCGAAAAACAGCTCCTCGCAGGCGTGCTCGGGTCGTCGCGGACCGTACGGTCCCTCAGGTGGGCGTCCGATCTCTGCGCGCTGCTCGGCTCATCCAGCAGAAAGCGCTGGGCGCATTCTGCGAGGCCAACTAGTACCGCTGCACAGAGATTATGACGGGTTGCCGTTGATCCAGTCGAGGATTGGCAAGTCCTGTGGTGGAATGAGGATTTCGATGCTTCGTGGGACGCCTGGTTGGCGTCGGATCAAACCGGCGCGCTCGAGGGTAAGCACCATCTGGTGGATGGAAGGCGGCGTGACCCGGAAGTGACGTTGCATGTCGGCTTCGGCTGGGGCCTTGCCGAACATGCGCTTGTAGACGCAGATGAAGGCCAGATACTGGCCTTGCTTCTGGGTGAAGCGATGTGGGCCGGAGCCGTGCGCGGTGCCTGAATTCTGACTCATCGCTCGATTCGTCTGGTCTCCCCCTCGAGGAGATCAGA
>JAEZIF010000042.1 GCA_023416135.1 Pseudomonadota bacterium | reverse complement strand
GGGCTGCTGCGCGTGCAGCGGTGGAAATTGCCGCCAGGTTGTGGCAGAGGATCCGCACAACCGGGAGGAAAACGATGGCCGACGCAACTGTTCACATCGGCGAGAACTCGCCAGAGGTTGGGTGTGCATACGAACAGTTTGTGGGGTAGAGCCCAGCAAGTAGGACTTCGACACGGGGGAAGCGAGGATGCTGCGTAGCGAGTTGAGCGAAGCGCTCTTGGTACTGCACAACGCGCTGGGCGATCCGAACGTCGCGGAGGCTCTCCATAGCCTCAGGCGGGCAAGGCGAAGGAAAGCACCCGACGAAGCGGAATTTGACTACGTAGGCGTCCTAAAGACCGCGCTCGACTTAGCCGACCTAGGACACAAGCTCACGCCAATACAATGGAACGTGGCAAAATCCCTCGAAGTTAATGAGCTTCTTCTAAAGGATTGGTGGATTAACCGAATGAGGGCTGCGGAGGAGAAGGCCGAGAATAGCAGTCATGATCGCGCCCTCTGGGAAGCCGATGCTAGAGTAGTGTGGGTAATAGGTGCTCTACCTGCAATTGCGCGTCTATTAAGCAGCACGGAAGAACGCGTCAGTGAAGCGCAAGGCCATTTCACCATCCTATTTCCAGATGACGTCGACTTATCCTCAGCCCAACTCACAGCCGCGTTAGATGCTGTTGACGAGCTTTCCGCGTTATTCGCGAAAAACGACGGCAATCATCCAGAGCCAATCGTCATCGAAAGGCTCGATTCGGGCAGCGCCAAGCTGCTTGAACTAGGTAGCAAGGCCGTTTCTAGTCTGATGAAGGCGGCGAATCTCGTGAAAGAGGTTGCCTTAAAAATGGCTCTGCTACCGCAGCGCCAAGCGATGGCGCAAATTGAAGTCATAGCTAGAAGCACCGAGGCAGTCGTCGATATCGAGGCGCAAGTCTCAAGGGGGGCATTGACCCGGCAGCAGGGGGACAGCTTTTGTGCCGCCGTGCACGCTACTTTATTCAAGTTCTTTGGCACTGGCGCAACCGTTCCCGGCGCGGAACGGTCGGAGCAAGTTTTGGCCCTGCCCGAACCCGAGCCGCAGAAACTGCTCGAAGGTCCAAAGACCAACGACAATGAAGAAGCTCGCGCGAAGGGGCGTAAGGGACGTCGAGCCCAAGCCAAGCGAAGGCCCAAGCCAAGGAGCTAGGGCAGGTCGAGGTCTACTCGCCAGCCCGCCGCTTCGGTTGAGAAGTGGCCCTCTCTCTCGACCGCGTCGGCCCACTCGGCCGGGACGCGGGCCTGCGCCGTGCCGTGGCCGAGAGCTTCGATCTCCTGGCAGCCGGCCGTCTCGAGGAGCCGCATGACCGTCGCGTCGTCGGGGATAGCGCCTTTCTTGCCGGTGACGCCAACGTACCACTGAGTCTCCGTGAGGGTCTGCTGCTTCGTCATCGGTGTCTCCATCGATGACAAAATTAAAACACAATGATTATGTATTTTACAATTATGCGCATGGGGATCGAGCCGGGGGTCGGCTCTGGAGATGCCCTTTCAGTGCACGTTTTACGGGGATTAGTGGCGGACAGGGCGGGATTCGAACCCGCGGTGGCTGTTACACCACGCACGCTTTCCAAGCGTGTGCCTTAAACCACTCGGCCACCTGTCCGGGAGGAGTGATCTCGTGGTCCTTATAGCGCGGTGGACAGGCTGGGCAACGGCCTTCCCCCGGGGCGGCCACTTCTGTAGGGTGCGCGCCGCCATTTGGGGGAAAGATGGTAGTGTTCCGCGCGCTGGGATGGCTTCTGTTGGCCATGGCCGTCGCAGCAGTCGTGCATGATGGGCTGGCCTGGTGGACCGAGGGGTCGTTCCACCTGCTTGCCCTGGGGGACCTTTGGTCTCATCTCGACACGCGCTCGCTCGCCGACGCACAGGTGGCGATCCAGCGCAGTGCACCCTCGGGGCTGTGGTCCTGGCTGGTGCGGCCGGTGCTGATGGTGCCTCTGCTGCCGGCCTTCCTGGGGCTTGGCTTCTTCTTCCTGTGGATCGGCAACCGTGGCGGCGGCGGCGGCCGGCCTGAGACCAGCTTCCTCGTCGGGTCACGCCCGCCGCGGCGTCGACGCTATCGCGGGTTGTCCTAGACCATTTTTCATTCGACTGGAACCGCGAGCGGTTCCAGTCGAATGAAAAAGCGCGCTGTGGCGCTGCTGATTACACAAGGCACATTCCGTTCGGCTTATTCCAGCCGAACGGAATGTGCTCTAACCTAACGGCTGTCCATCTTCAGCGCGGCGATGAAGGCCGACTGGGGGATCTCCACGTCGCCGACCTGGCGCATGCGCTTCTTGCCCTTCTTCTGCTTCTCGAGAAGCTTCTTCTTGCGGCTGATGTCGCCGCCGTAGCACTTGGCCAGCACGTCCTTGCGCAGGGCGCTGATCGTCTCGCGGGCGATGATGCGCCCGCCGATCGCGGCCTGGATGGCGATCTTGAAGAGCTGGCGCGGGATCAGGTCCTTCAGCCGCTCGCACAGCGCCCGGCCGCGGCTTTCGGCCTGGTTCTTGTGGGTGATGATGCTGAGCGCATCGACCGGCTCGCCGTTCACCATGATGGTGAGCTTGACCAGGTCGCCTTCCTCGTAGCCCACCATCTCGTAGTCGAAGCTGGCGTAGCCGCGCGTCACCGACTTCAGCCGGTCGTAGAAGTCGAACACCACCTCGTTCAGCGGCAGGCGATAGACCGCCATGGCGCGCGCGCCGGCATAGGTGAGCTCGATCTGCTGGCCGCGCCGCTCCTGGCAGAGCGTCAGCACGGCGCCGAGATGCTCGTCGGGAGTCATGATCGTCGCCTTGATCCAAGGCTCCTGCATGCTCTCGATATGCATCGGATCGGGATAGTCGGCCGGATTGTGAAGCTCGCGTTCGGTGCCGTCGGTCATCCTGAGCTTGTAGACGACGGACGGCGCGGTGGTGACGAGATCGAGGTCGAACTCGCGCTCCAGCCGCTCCTGCACGATCTCGAGATGCAGCAGCCCGAGGAAGCCGCAGCGGAAGCCGAAGCCGAGCGCTGCGCTCGACTCGGGCTCGAAGTGGAACGACGAATCGTTCAACCTGAGCTTGGCCAGCGATTCGCGCAGCTGCTCGAACTCCGCGGCGTCGGCCGGGAACAGGCCGCAGAACACCACGGGCACGGACGGCTTGAAGCCCGGCAGCATGTCGGTCGCGGGCTTGCGGTCGTCGGTGATGGTGTCGCCGACCTTGCAGTCGGCGATGGTCTTGATGCCGGCGATGATGAAGCCGACCTCGCCCGGACCCAGCTCGGCCACGTCCTTGGGCTTGGGCGTGAACACGCCGACCTTGTCGAGGTCGTAGGAGGCGCCGACCGCCATCATGCGGATGCGCATGCCCTTGCGGAGCACGCCGTCCTTGACGCGCACGAGGGTGACGACGCCGAGATACGGGTCGTACCAGCTGTCGACCAGCAGCGCCTTGAGCGGCGCGTTGCGGTCGCCCTTGGGCGGCGGCAGGCGCTTGACCATCGCCTCCAGCAGGTCGTCGATGCCGAGTCCGGTCTTGGCCGACACCTTGATGGCCTCGGACGTGTCGATGCCGATCACGTCCTCGATCTCCTGGCACACCCGCTCGGGTTCGGCGGAGGGCAGGTCGATCTTGTTCAGGACCGGGATGATCTCGTGGTTGGCGTCGATCGCATGGTAGGCGTTGGCCAGCGTCTGCGCCTCCACGCCCTGGCTGGCATCGACCACCAGCAGCGAACCCTCGCAGGCGGCCAGCGAACGGCTGACCTCGTAGGCGAAGTCGACATGGCCCGGCGTGTCCATGAGATTGAGCACGTAGGTCCTGCCGTCGAGCGCGGTGTAGTCGAGGCGCACCGTCTGCGCCTTGATGGTGATGCCGCGCTCACGCTCGATGTCCATTGAATCGAGCATCTGGTCGTGGAACTCGCGTTCGCTCACCGCGCCACAGCGCATCAGCAGCCGATCGGCCAGCGTGCTCTTGCCGTGGTCGATATGGGCGATGATCGAGAAATTGCGGATCAACGACAGGTCGGTCATTGCACTCTAACCACGGAGTATAGCACCGGTAGCCTTGACCACCTGCGCCACGATCTTGTTGCTCGCCGCTTCGATCTCCGCGTCGGTGAGCGTGCGCTCGACCGGCTGGAGGGTGACGCTGAGCGCGATCGACTTCTTGCCGTCGGGCACGCCCTTGCCGGTATAGACGTCGAACACGCGGGCGGCCGTCACCAGCGCCTTGTCGGCGTTGCGCGCGGCGCGCACCAGCTTCTCCGCGTCGACCTCGCTGTCGACGATGAAGGCGAAGTCGCGCTCCAGCGGCTGGAAGGCCGACAGCACGAGCTTGGGCCGGGCCTTGGTCGCCTTGGGCTTGGGCAACGGCGGCGCGTCGAGGAACACCTCGAAGGCGACGACCGGCCCCTTGAGATCGGCGCCGGCCGAGATCTGGGGATGCAACTCGCCGAACTGCGCCATCACGCGATCGCCGAGCTTCAGCACGCCCGAGCGGCCGGGATGATACCAGTCGGGCGCCCCGGACTGGGCCGACAGGTTGTCGACCGGAGCGCCGATCGCCGTTAGCACGGCGAGCGCATCGGCCTTGGCGTCGAAGGCATCGACGGTGCGGGCCGGACCCTCCCAGTTGCGCGGCACCGCCATGTTGTGGCGCAGGCCGGCCGCCACCACGCGCTGGCCCGTCGGCGTCGCGTCCTTGTATTGCGGTCCGACCTCGAACAGCGCCGGGTCGGCGAGCCCGCGCGCCTCGTTGCGCCGCGCGGCATCCAACAGGTTGGGCAGGACCGAGGGCCGCATGGTATCGAGCTCGGCCGCGATCGAGTTCAGCAGCCGAAGGTCGGCCTGCCCGCCGCCGAAGCGCTCGGCCTGCTTCAGCGGCAGGAAAGACCAGGTCACCGCCTCGTTCATGCCGCGCGTGGCGAGCGCCCGGCGGGCCAGCGGCACGCGGCGCTGCATGGGATCGCGCACCGGCCTGGAGGTCGGCGACAGCCGCGGCAACGACGTCGTCGGGATGTTGTCGAAGCCCCAGACGCGCGTCACTTCCTCGACCAGGTCGGCCTCGCCCACGATGTCGGGGCGCCACGACGGCACTGCCGCCGTCCACGGGCCGCCGCCCTCGACGACGAAGCCGAGCTTGCCCAGGATGGAAGCGGTCTCCGCCGCCGGCACGTCGATCGCCGTCAGCGTCTTCACGCGATCGGGGCGCAAGGTGAAGCGGCGCTGCCAGCTCGGCATGACGCCGCTCGACACGATCTCGCTCGTCTCGCCGCCGCACAGCTCCAGAATCAGGCGCGACGCCACCTCGGCGCCCCACCAGACCGATTCCGGATCGATGCCGCGTTCGAAGCGGTAGCGTGCATCGGAGAAGATGCCGAGCTTGCGGCCCGAGGCGGCGGTGCGGATCGGATCGAAGTAGGCGACCTCGAGGAACACTTCCGTGGTGTCGTCGCGCACGCCGGTATCCTCGCCGCCCATGATGCCGCCGATGCCGTGCGCGCCCTTGGCGTCGGCGATGACGGCGATCGACGGATCGAGCGTGTAGGTCTTGCCGTCGAGCGCCAGGATCTGCTCGCCCTCGCGCGCCTGGCGCATGACCAGGTCGCCGGCGACCCTTCTGGCGTCGAAAACGTGCAGCGGCCGGTTGAGGTCGAAAGTCACAAGGTTGGTGATGTCGACCAGCGCCGAGATCGGGCGCAGGCCGATCGCCTTCAGGCGCCGCTGCAGCCAGTCGGGCGAGGGACCGTTCCTGACGCCGCGGAAATGGCGGCCGACGACGATGGGGCACGGGCTGTCGGGCCTGGCCTCGTAGCCATGCGTCCACTTGGTCGGGCTTTCATAGGTGCCGGCGATCGTGTCCGCCTTCATCGGCCGCAAGGTGCCGAGCCCAGCGGCGGCGAGGTCGCGGGCGATGCCGTGCACGCCCAGGCAATCGGCGCGGTTGGGCGTCACCTTGATCTCGATCACCGGATCGTCGAGGCCGAGCGCCTCGGCCGCCGGCGCGCCGATCGCGGCCTCGGCCGGCAGGTCGATGATGCCGCTATGGTCTTCGCCGAGCTGAAGCTCGCGGAAGGAGCACAGCATGCCGTTGCTGTCCTGGCCGCGGATCTTGCTCGCCTTGAGGTGCAGGTCGGTGCCGGGAATGTAGCTGCCGGACGGCGCGAAGATGCCCTTCATGCCGGTGCGGGCGTTGGGTGCGCCGCACACGACCTGGACGACGCCCGAGCCGGTCTCGACCTTGCAGACGCGCAGCCGGTCGGCATTGGGATGCTGGACGGCTTCGACGACGTAGCCGACGACGAAGCCCCTGAGCGTTTCCGCCGGGTTGGTGATGCCCTCGACCTCCAGGCCGAGCATGGTCAGCGCGTCGCGGATCTCGTTGAGCGACGCGGCGGTGTCGAGGTGCTCCTTCAGCCAGGACAGGGTGAACTTCATCGGCCGAGCCCTCCGGTCAGCGACGGCCACTCCAGCGCCGAGAAGCCGTAATGGCGCAGCCAGCGCAGGTCGGAGTCGAAGAAGCTGCGCAGATCGGGGATGCCGTATTTCAGCATGGCGATGCGATCGATGCCCATGCCGAAGGCGAAACCCTGGTAAACCGCCGGATCGAGTCCGCAATTGGCGATCACGTTGGGATGCACCATGCCGGAGCCCAGGATTTCGAGCCAGGAATCGCCGGCCCCGATGCGCAGCTCTCCGTCCTTCCACGAGCAGCCGATGTCGACTTCGGCCGACGGCTCGGTGAACGGGAAGTAGGACGGCCGGAAACGCAGCGGCAGGTCGTCGACCTCGAAGAAAGCGCGGCAGAAGTCGACCAGGCAGCCCTTCAGATGGCCCATGTGCGTCGTGCGGTCGATCACCAGGCCTTCGACCTGGTGGAACATCGGCGTGTGGGTGGCATCGTTGTCGATGCGGAACGTGCGGCCCGGCACGATGATGCGCAGCGACCCGCCGTCGGCCAGCATCTTCTGCACGCCCTTGTCGAGCATGGTGCGCGCCTGCACCGGCGAGGTGTGGGTGCGCAGCACCATCGGCGTGCCGTCGGGACGCGACGGCAGGTAGAAGGTGTCCTGCATCTGCCGCGCCGGGTGGTCGGGCGGGATGTTGAGGGCCGTGAAGTTGTGCCAGTCGTCCTCGATGTCGGGACCTTCGGCCCAGGTGAAGCCCATCTCGCCGAAGATGGCGGCCAGCTCGTCCATCACCTGGCCGATCGGATGCAAGGTGCCCTGTGCCTCGGGACGGATCGGGAGGCTGACGTCCACCTTCTCGTTGCCGAGTTTGGTGGCCAGCGCCAGTGCGCTGAGGTCGCTCTTGCGCGCCTCGAGCGCCGCCTCGATCTCGCCCTTGAGCTGGTTGACGCGCGCGCCGAACTCGCGGCGCTGGTCGGGTGCGAGCCCGCCCAGGGTCTTCATCAGGCCGGTGATGCTGCCCTTCTTGCCGAGGGCGGCCACGCGCGCGGCGTCGAGGGCGGCGAGGTCGGCCGCCTGGCCGACGGCGCTCAACGCCTCGCTGCGAATCGTCGAAAGGTCGTCCATATCTTCACTCACTTCCGAACCCGACACGAAAAAAGGGAGCCTGCGGTCCAGGCTCCCTCTTTGCGATCCTTATCCGAGCACCCCCTCATGGGGGTCGGTGCGCGGACGTTACTTGAGGGCGGCCTGGGCCTGTTCCACCAGGGCCTTGAACGCCGCCGGCTCCCGTGCCGCCAGATCGGCCATGACCTTGCGGTCGACCTCGATCCCGGCCTTCAGGATGCCGTTCATGAACTGCGAGTAGGTGAGACCATGCTCGCGCGCCGCGGCGTTGATGCGCTGGATCCAGAGGCCCCGGAACGTGCGCTTCTTGTTGCGCCGGTCGCGATAGGCGTATTGCAGACCCTTCTCGACCTTCTCGATGCCGACGCGGAACGCCACCTTGGCGCGGCCGCGATAGCCCTTGGCGAGCTTCAGGACCTTCTTGTGACGAGCGTGTGCAGCCACGCCCCGCTTGACGCGTGCCATGGTCTACCTCTCGTACGGAAAGAAGTTGCGCTTGATGATGCGCGTGTCGGGCTCGGACACCAGGGTCATGCCGGTCTGCTGGCGCAGGAAGCGGTTGCCCCGCTTGGTCATGCCGTGGCGCTTGCCGAC
>JAEZIF010000035.1 GCA_023416135.1 Pseudomonadota bacterium | reverse complement strand
GCACGCCGACGACGCCGACCGGCCCGCGCACGGTGCGGATAGGCACGAACAGCCAGCGCCCGCCGGGCAGGGTGTCGGTGCCCTTGCCGGTCGCATGATCGGCCTCCCACGACCATCGCGCCGCCGCAAGGTCGGCATCGGTGAAGTCGCTGTCGGGCGGAAAGGCAGCGCGGCTTTCCAGCCGGCCCTCGTTGGGCATCAGGATCACGATCTCCGCGTTCAAGAGCCGCGCCAGATGCGTGACGATGGTCCACAACAGGTCGTAGAGATCCATGACGCCGGCGATCTTGCGGCTGAAGGCGTAGAGCTCGGCGGTGGTGCGCGCCTCGCGCCGCGCCGCCTCGGTCTGGGCGCGCGTGCGGGCGGCGAGCGTGCTTGCGATGACGGCCACGACCATGAAGAAGAACAGCGCGATGACATTGGCCGGGTCGCGGATGGTGAATTCGTAGAGCGGCGGCAGGAAGAAGAAATTGAAGGCGAGCACACCCAGCGCCGACACCCAGAGCGACGGCACCAGGCCATGCCGCGCCGCCGCCACCATGACCGGCACGACGAACACCAGGGAGATGTTGGGCAGGACGATCAGCCGGTCGATGGCGACGCCGACGCCGGTCGCCAGCGCCGTGGTCAGCGTGCCTTCGAGATAGGGACCCGGCGTCAAAGGCACATTGCGCAGCCAGTCGGGCTTGGCGCTCGAGCTCGCCCCCTGCTCCGCCGACACGACTTCGATCGCCAGCCCCGAGCCGCTGCGCACCAAGTCGTCGACGACCGAGCCGTGGCGCAATTCGAACCAGCGCGAGCGCCGCGATTTGCCCAGGACCACGCGCGTGGCGTTGCGCGAGCGGGCGAAGGCCAGAATCTCCTCGACCACCGAACGACCCGGCAGGGTGACGATCTCCGCTCCCAGCCGCTCGGCAAGCCGCATCGCCTCGGCGAGATGGCCGCGCTCGACTTCGGACATTGCGGCATGCCGGTCGGTCTCGACATAGAGCGCGATCAGCTCGGCATCGAGTCCGTCGGCAGTGCGCTTGGCGGCGCGCACGGCGTTGGCGGCAGCCGGGCTGGGATCGAGGCAGACGACGACGCGCTCGCCCGCGGCCCACGGGCCGGCGATGGCGTGCTCGCGCATGTAGCTCAGCATCTGCTCGTCGACGCGCTCGGCGGTGCGCCGAAGCGCGAGCTCACGCAGCGCCGTCAGGTTGCCGGGCGAAAAGTAGTGGCGCAGCGCGCGCTGCGCCTGCTCGCGCACATAGACCTTGCCCTCGCGCAGGCGACCGATCAGGTCTGCTGGCGTCAGGTCCACCAGCTCGACTTCGTCGGCGGCATCGACGACGCGATCGGGCACGGTCTCGCGCACGCGGATGCGGGTGATGCGCGCCACCACGTCGTTCAGGCTTTCGATGTGCTGGACGTTCAAGGTCGCGTAGACGTCGATGCCGGCGGCGAGCAGCTCCGCGACATCCATGTAGCGCTTGGGATGGCGGCTGCCCTCGACATTGGTGTGGGCAAGCTCGTCGACCAGCACGAGCTGCGGTCGCCGCTTCAGGATGGCGTCGATGTCCATCTCATCGAGCAGGCGGCCCTTGTATTCGACCTTGAGGCGCGGCACGACTTCAAGCCCGGCCATCTGGGCTTCGGTCTCGGCGCGACCGTGCGTCTCGACCAGCCCGGCGACGACGTCGACGCCCTCGGCTTTGCGCCGCCGCCCGGCCGCCAGCATCTCGTAGGTTTTGCCCACACCGGGTGCGGCGCCGAGGAAGATCTTCAGCTTGCCGCGCCCTTCCCTCTCCGCCGCCTTCAGCAGCGCATCGGGCGAAGGGCGCGTGTGGTCGGGAGCCTCAACCATCGAAGCTCCACCATGTCACTACGACTTCATAGCGTCGAGAGCCATGTTGAGCTCCAGGACGTTGACGCGCGGCTCACCCAGCACGCCGAGGAAACGACCTTCGACATTGCGCGCCACGAGGTCGCGCACCTCGGCCTCCGGCAGGCCGCGTGCCTTGGCCACGCGCGGCACCTGGAAGTAGGCGGTGGCCGGCGTGATGTGCGGATCGAGTCCCGAGCCCGACGTCGTCACCAGGTCGACGGGCACCGGAGCATCGGGATTCTCGGCCTTGAGCTTCTCGACGTCGCCCTGCACGCGCTCGATCAGCGCCTTGGAGGTCGGGCCGGCATTGCTGCCCGACGAGTTGGCCGCATTGTAGGGTGCGGACACGGTCTTGCTCGCATCGTCGGGATCGGGCGCGCTGGTGGCCGACGGGCGGCCGTGGAAATAGCGGTCCTCGGTGAAGTTCTGGCCGATCAGCTCGGAGCCCAGCACCTTGCCGTCCTTGACGATCAGGCTGCCGTTGGCCTGGCGCGGGAACAGCGCCTGGGCGATGCCCGTCATGGCCAGCGGATAGACAAGGCCGGTCACGATCGTGAGCAGCACGATCATGACGATGGCGGGGCGGATTTCCTTGAACATGGCTGGAGTCCTTTTCAGGCGAGACCGATGGCGGTGATCAGCAGGTCGATCAGCTTGATGCCGGCAAACGGCACGACGATGCCGCCGAGGCCGTAGATCAGCAGGTTGCGCACCAGTACCGCCGAGGCGCCGACCGGGCGGTACTGCACGCCCCTGAGCGCCAGCGGAATGAGGGCGACGATGATCAGAGCATTGAAGATGATGGCCGACAGGATTGCCGACTGCGGCGTCTTCAGCTGCATGATGTTCAGCGCCTCGAGCTGCGGATAGAAGGCGAGGAACATTGCCGGGATGATGGCGAAGTACTTGGCCACGTCGTTGGCGATCGAGAAGGTGGTGAGCGCGCCGCGGGTCATCAGCAGCTGCTTGCCGATCTCGACGATCTCGATGAGCTTGGCCGGATCGCTGTCGAGGTCGACCATGTTGCCGGCCTCGCGGGCGGCCATGGTGCCGGTGTTCATGGCGACGCCGACATCGGCCTGGGCCAGCGCCGGCGCATCGTTGGTGCCGTCGCCGCACATCGCCACCAGCTTGCCGTTGGCCTGCTCGTCACGGATCAGCTTGAGCTTGGTCTCGGGCGTGGCCTGGGCCAGGAAATCGTCGACGCCCGATTCGGCGGCGATGGCTGCGGCCGTCACCGGATTGTCGCCGGTGATCATGACGGTCCGGATGCCCATCCGACGCAGCGTCGCAAAACGCTCCCTGATGCCGCCTTTCACGATGTCCTTGAGATGGATGACGCCGAGCAGCTTGCCGTCCTTGGCCACGGCCAGCGGCGTTCCGCCCGACTTGGCGACCTTGTCGGCCAAGGTCTCGATCTCGCGTGCGACGTTGGCGGCGTTCGCGCCGGCCTTGACGTCGGCGATGATGGCGTCGACCGCGCCCTTGCGGATCGAGGTGCCGTCGACATCGATGCCGCTGATGCGGGTATAGGCCGAGAAGGGGATGAACCTGGCATGCAGCGGCGCCATCTCGCGGCCGCGGATGTTGTACTTCTCCTTGGCCAGCACCACGATCGAGCGGCCCTCCGGTGTCTCGTCCGACAGCGAGGCGAGCTGGGCGGCATCGGCGAGATCGCGCTCGTTGACGCCGCTGACCGGCAGGAACTCCGCCGCCTGGCGATTGCCGAGCGTGATGGTGCCGGTCTTGTCGAGCAAGAGCGTGTCGACGTCACCCGCCGCCTCGACGGCGCGGCCCGACATGGCGAGCACGTTGAAGCGCACCAGGCGGTCCATGCCGGCGATGCCGATCGCCGACAGGAGCGCGCCGATGGTGGTCGGGATCAGGGTGACGAACAGCGCCACCAGCACCAGCACGCCCATGGTGCCGCCGGCATAGGCGGCGAAGCTCGGGATCGAGGCCACCGAGAAGACGAAGATGATCGTCATGCCGGCGAGCAGGATGTTGAGCGCGATCTCGTTCGGCGTCTTCTGGCGCTCGGCGCCTTCGACCAGGGCGATCATGCGATCGAGGAAGGTCGAACCGGGCTGCGCGGTGATGCGCACCTTGATCCAGTCGGAGATCACCTGGGTGCCGCCGGTGACGGCCGAGCGGTCGCCGCCCGCCTCGCGGATGACCGGAGCGGATTCGCCGGTGATGGCCGCCTCGTTGACCGAGGCCACGCCCTCGATCACCTCGCCGTCGGAGGGGATCAGATCGCCCGCCTCGACCAGCACGACGTCGCCCTTCTTGAGCGCGGTCGCCGGCAGGGTCTCGAACGTCCTCGACCGAGTATCGCTCAGCCGCTTGGCCACCGTCTCGGTCTTGGCCTTGCGCAAGGTCGCCGCCTGCGCCTTGCCGCGCCCCTCGGCGAC
>JAEZIF010000146.1 GCA_023416135.1 Pseudomonadota bacterium | reverse complement strand
CGACAGAACGGCGTCGATGTCGGCCCGCAGCTCCGCGAGCTCCTCGGGCCGGACGCCGCCCTCGAAGACGTAGAAGCCGTTCGTCCAGTACGAGTCCAGGATCTCCGGAAGCAGCTTGCCGTCGGCGCCGACGCGGATCGGGCCGCGATTGCCCAGCGCATAGGCGCGCGCCTCGGCGCGTTGGCCGTACTCGGCCATGGCGCGCACGTGATCCGTGGCGCTGAGCGGCTGGGCGGCGGCGGCCTCGGAGGCGGCGGTGAGCGTCATGGCAGGCTCCTGAAGGCGAAGCGTTGCAAACGATATCCCAGCATACACCCGCCGACCAAGCCGCGTAGCGTCGGCAGCCTCGCTTGGCGAGGCCGAGGCTTCGCCTTGTCCGCTGCATGTCGAACAGGCTAATTTCCTGACCCGCAGATATGGAGCGGCGATGTTCGTGATTGCGATTGGTTGAGCCAAGGATCCATCGGCGGGCCGGAGAGCCCGCCCAGCCCGCCGAACTCGTCGATGTCGCGAAGCTCATCGCGGCCTATGGCGAGCGGCGTCCCGATCCGTCGGTGGCGACGGAGCGCGTAGCCTTCGGCACGTCGGGCCATCGCGGTTCGTCGTTCGCCGGCACCTTCAACGAAGCGCATGTGCTGTCGATCGCACAGGCGATCTGTCGCTACCGCCACAAGGAGGCGATCACCGGGCCGCTGTTCGTCGGCATCGACACGCACGCCCTGTCGCAGCCGGCGTTCGACAGCGCCGTGGAAGTGTTCGCGGCCAACGGTGTCCAGACGATGGTGTCGAGGGGCGGCGAGTTCACGCCGACGCCGGCGGTATCGCAGGCCATCCTGGTGCACAATCGCGGCCGCACGGACGGGCTTGCCGATGGCGTCGTCATCACGCCGTCGCACAATCCGCCCGAGGATGGCGGCTTCAAGTACAATCCGCCCAACGGTGGCCCGGCCGATACCGCGATCACGAGCTGGATCGAGGACCAGGCCAACGCCCTGCTGGCGGATCGCCTGCGCGACGTCCGGCGCCTGCCGATCGCCGAGGCGCGACGGGCCGCCTGTATCCAGCAGTACGATTTCCTCGAGAGCTACGTGGCCGACCTCGGCAACGTGGTCGACTTCGATGCCATCCGGGCCGCCGGCATCCGCTTGGGCGTCGACCCGCTGGGCGGCGCCGGCGTGCACTACTGGGCGCGCATCGCCGAACACTACCGTATCGATCTCGCGGTGGTCAGCGAACAGGTCGACCCGCGGTTCGGCTTCATGACGCTCGATTGGGACGGCCGCATCCGCATGGACCCGTCCTCGCCCTACGCCATGCGGCGGCTGGTCGATCTCAAGGACAGGTACGACATCGCCTTTTCCTGCGACACCGATCATGACCGCCACGGCATCGTGGCGCCCTCGACCGGCTTGATGCCGCCCAATCACTTCCTGGCGGTCGCGATCGACTATCTGTTCCGCCATCGTCCGGGCTGGAGCGCGACTGCGGCGGTGGGCAAGACGGTCGTGAGCAGCGCCATGATCGACCGGGTGGCCGCTCGGCTGGGGCGCCGCCTCTACGAGGTGCCGGTCGGGTTCAAGTGGTTTGCCGATGGCTTGTTCGACGGTGGCCTGGGCTTCGGCGGCGAGGAGAGCGCCGGCGCCTCCTACCTGCGCCGTGACGGCACGGTGTGGACGACCGACAAGGACGGTATCGCGGCTGCGCTGCTGGCCGGCGAGATCACGGCGCGCACCGGGCGCGATCCCGGCCTGCACTACCGCGACCTGGCGCGCGACCTCGGCGTCATGGCGGCTGACCGCGTCGACGCGCCGGCGACGGTCGACCAGAAGAAGAGACTGGGGAAACTGTCGCCGGAAGAGGTGAAGATTGGCGAGTTGGCGGGCGATCCGATCCGCCAGGTGTTGAGCCATGCACCCGGCAACGGGGCCGCCATCGGGGGCATCAAGGTCATATCGGACGGCGGCTGGTTCGCGGCTCGTCCGTCCGGCACCGAGAACGTCTACAAGATCTACGGCGAGAGTTTCAGGGACGAGGCACATCTGCGGAGCGTTCTGGGTCAGGCCCAGCTCATCGTCGATGCAGCATTGGCCGGTAAGTGACGGCAAGGACAGAGAGTTAAGTCACCGTCGCGACTGCCGAAGCGAGGAATGAGGAAGGCATGATGCGGTTGCTCGCCGCGGTGTTGTTGTGCGTAATCGGGTTGTCGGGGTCGATGCCGCAGATCAGGACTGCGGCGGCGCCGCTGCCCCACGATGCCTATGTCTGGCAGCGGGCCTGGACACCCCATGTGATTTCGAGCGTCAGCCGGTCATCGGACCATGTCCGCGCCTGGCGCCTTCTCCTGGCTGAAGTCGATGCGTCGGGCCGCTGGACGGCGGTCCGGATTCCCTGGGCCGACGTCCAGGCCACGCAAAGGCCGGTGATCGGCGTGATCCGCATCGACGGCCGCCTCGATGAGGCGCGGATACCGGCCATGCTCGATCAGGTCATGGCCCGGATCGAGCCGGCATCGGCGGCCCTTGCCGGCGTCGAGATCGACTATGACTGCCCGACCTCCAGGCTCGAGGCTTATGGGCGCTTCCTCGCCGCGCTGCGGTCGCGCCTGACGCCAACCCTGAAACTCTCGATCACGGGCCTGCCGACCTGGATGACCTCGCGCGAGCTCGAGCAGGTGACGAGGAATCTCGACGAGATCGTCCTGCAGGTCCATGCCGTGGACGATCCGCGTCGCGGCCTTTTCGACGCGGACCAGGCCGAGCGCTGGGTGCGCGACTTCGGCCGGCGCATCCATCGACCTTTCCGTGTGGCGCTTCCGGCATACGACGTGCGCGTGACCTGGCGGGCCGATGGACGGCTGTTGAGCGTCGAAGGTGAGATGCCCCTGCGCGCCGGTGCGACCGACGGCGAGACGCTGCGTGCTTCACCCGAGGCGGTCCTGAAGTTCCTGAACGCCATGCGGCTCGGCGCGCCGGAGGGCCTGGTGGGCGTCGCCTGGTTCCGGCTGCCGACCGACGCCGATTCCCGCGCCTGGAGCCTGCAGACATGGCATGCGGTGATCGCGGGTGAACTGCCGGCCGTCCGGCTGAGCGCCGGACTCGTGCCGGCGGAGCGCTCCGACCTGTGGACGGTCACCTTGTCCAATGACGCCCCCGCTGATGCAGCGTTGCCGCGCCAGGTCCGCCTCGATCCGGCGTGCGAGGCGGCCGACGGCGCCAATGGCTTCAGGCTTGCCGTTGCCGGCGGTCCGCTGGTTCTCGAGGCGACAGGCAATGGCCGGCTGCGCGCCAATCGCAAACGCATCATCGGCTGGGCGCGCTGCACTGAACCGAGAAGGGTGCTCGATGTCGTTCAATAGGTTTGGCATGATGGTCCTTGCGGCGGCAGCGTGCATCGGCGTCGCGCTGGCCTGTGGGCCGAACTTCCCGTGGCAGCTTCTGGACAGCCGCGAGGGGACGGTGAAGGCGCCTGTCGAGCTCAGCTTTGCCTTCGAGATGTCGCGCCTCGTCGACGTGCCCAAGGACAAGCTGCGCGCCGTCGAGTCCGACAGGCCCGTTGACGATGAGGCCGTGGCCGCCGAGCGCGAGGAGATCCAGTCCGGCGCCTGGCGCGGCCTGATGCCTGCGGCCTCCAACGATTGGCTGCTGGCTCGGCTCGAGATGGCGCGCCGGGCGGACAGCGGCGATAAGGCGAAGGCGGCCGCGGGCGGCCTTCCCGTCGCGGTGGCGGACTACCTCGCCGGCGCCGCCGAGTATCACGCCGACCATCTCGACGCCGCGATGGCCTTCTTCCAGGCGATCGATCGCCTGCCGGCCGACCAGAGGAAGATTCGCGCCGTCACCGCAGCCTACATGCGTGGCCGCATTCATCAGCGCCTCGGACAGTTCGCGTCGGCGCGCGCCGAATTCCAGACGGCGCGCCGCTATGCCGAGGCCGGCGCTCCCGATCCCATGGGCCTCGCGGTCGCGAGCCTCGGCGAGGAGGCGCGCCTGGACCTGATCGAGGCGGGGTTGATCGAATCGCCATGGCCGTCATCGGAAGTCGCAGCGAATGTCGCCGCCGCTCCTCGCCTGATCGCCAGCGCTGTTCGCCTGTACGCCGATCAGGCTGCCCGCGGATCGAAGGTGGGCCTGCTGTCCCTGGGTGAGGTGGCACGGCTGCTGATGAATCCCGACCTCGACCGTGGCCGCATTCTCGGCGAGCCGATCGTCCGCCGTCTGCTGGTGGCCTATGTCGCCTCGAAACAGCCCGACTACACCTGGGACGACACGACCGATCTCGACTCCATCGTCGCTGACGCGATCGAAGCGGTCCTGGCACAGCCGGCACTCACGTCCGGGCCCGACCTCGATCGACTTGCGGCGCTGGCGTATCAGGGCGGACGCTACGATCTTGCCGAGAAGCTTGCGGAGAAGACGACCCTGCCGTTGGGCCTCTGGGTGCGCGCCAAGCTTGCGTTGCGCCGCGGCGATCGTGCGAACGCAGTGAAGGACTGGTCGGCTGCCTTGACGGCACTCGGGCAGGACGATCGGACGCTGGACGATGACGCCAAGACCCGGCTGCGCGGTGAAGTCGCGGTGATGCGGCTGAGCCAGGGCGAATATCACGACTCTCTGCAGTTGCTGTTCCCCGCGGCGGAAACCTACTGGGGAGACGTCATCTACATCGCCGAACGTGTGTTGACGGTCGACGAGCTGAAGGCGTTCGTCGACGGCTTGCCACGTCCATCCGCGCCTCAGGCACGGTCGGATCGGCCTGATCCCGTGGCGAACATGCGCGCCTTGCTGGCGCGGCGGCTGGTCAGGGCCGGGCGGACAAGCGAGGCGCTGGCCTATTTTCCGCCGAGGGTGACTGGTTCGACGCCGGACCAACGCGACCAGGACCGCGCCGATGTCGAGGCTGCACGCGACTATCTCGCTGCACTCGAGGCCACCCGGGCGGGTTGGTTCCAATGGCCGTGGCAACGGGCGTCCCGCGCCGAAGCCCTGTTCAAGCTGGCTCGGATGACCCGTGTGCAGGGCATGGGCCTGATGGGAACGGAAGGCCCGCCCGACGAGACGGTGATGTACGGCTCGTTTCCCTCCGGCATAGGCCAGACGACTCCAAACGGCGAGGACACGTCGCCGAGCCCGCTGCTCGGTCCCGACGAGATGAGCCGCTTTGCTGCCAGCGCTCCCAAGCCCGATACCCGGTTCCACTATCGTCCGATTGCCGCCGAACGAGCGCTCGCCGCGGCCGATCTGCTGCCGCTGCGATCGCAGGCCTATGCCGCCACCCTCTGCTGGGCGGCGCGCTTCGCCATCGCCAGCGGCGACCAGGAGAAGGCTGCCGAGATCTACAAGCGCTATGTTGCAACCGGCGCCTACCAGCCTTGGGCGAAGGCGTTCGGCAGGACATGCCCGCCGCCTGATTTCGAGGCCGCCAAGACCTTCTGGCAGCGGCGCGTCATGGGCTGGATCGAGAAGACGGCGGGCTCGGCCTGGCGGCACATCGGCCTGGTGCTTGCCATGGCCGTTGCCGCCGCGCTGCTGGTGGTCGGGATCCGGCGCAGCCGTGCCACGCTACATCGCCGTAGCTGAGCGTCAGAGCGGCCGCGGCGCTCCGTCCGGATCGACGGCGCGCACGACGTACTCGTCGGCCGTCGGCTGGTAGAGTTCCCATAGGAAGCGGAGCTGGGCCAGCGGCCGAGGATCGAGGTCGACGCGCAAGTCGACGAAGGGAAAGCTTTCGCGATGTGCGACCATCAGGCCGGCCGATTTGACCTGCTTCAGCTCACCGCCGGCGGCGTCGCCGGCCTCGATGGCGCGCATCAGGCGCTCGGGCAGCGGCTGGCTTTCATTGGCTTCGAAGCTTTGCACCATGGCGTCGACGACGTCGGTGCTGCGCAGGATGTTGCCGACCGCCACGCAGTCCCGGCCGACGCGGCCTTTGAAGATCGAATAGATGTTGCCGCCGTTGAAGAACGCGGCCTGGCCTTTGGTGTCGATGATCGCGAGTTGCCGCCAGCCCAGGCCGGGCTCGGTCTTCTCGAAGCCCTGCAGGATGGCAGAGGGAGCCATTCCCTCGCGCAGCCGCGCCAGCATCCTGGGTCCCAGCCGTGGATCGGTGCGGTGCTGGGTCAGCACCGCCCCGACATCGGCTTCGGCATAGGCGCAGCGGCCGCCAACCGCCATCGATGACGTCGTGACGACGGCGCCCAGCATGCCGGTTCGGGCGCATCTTCCGGCGATCGAGAAGGTCATGATTCAGTCCAGGATCTCGTAGTGTGCTTCGGTCGTCGCACCCGTACGACCGTTGATCGGCAGGATGTCCTGCGGGCAGGCCGACATGGCGACGATGCAGTCGAGCTCGGCGCGGAGGGTCACATGGTCGCCGGGCTTGGTGGTCGGCGGATCGAAGGAGAGCCTGCCTTCGGCGGTCCAGGGAATGTTCATGAAGAGATTGAGCGGGCTCGGACACTCCGGCGGCGTCAGGCCGAGCGCCTGCATCGCGGCGAACAGGTTGTCGGTGCAGTTGTCATGATATTCCTTTACGCCCATCAGGATGTAGCGCTCGCTGTCGCACGCGGCGATCAGCGTGTCGTGGTCGCCGCGGCTGGTGTCCTCGGTCATGGTCAGAATCTTGCGCCGGCGGTTGGTGTAGAGCCCGTCGCCGACCTTCGGCCGCAGGCTGGTCAGCGTGGCGCGCGTATGCTCCATGGACATGAATTCGGTGAGCATTCCCGCCGTGAACGCCCAGGTGTCGACGACCTGCGCGCCGTGCGTGTTGACGATGCGGATCGACTGGCCGCGCTTCAGATGGGTTGCCTTGCCGCGACGAGCGGGAATGGTCTTCATTGACCGGCTTTCCTACACAGTTATTGCTTCACTGGATATCCAGGAGTGACCGTGAAATCGTCTCCCCAGAACCCTGCTCCAGCCGACGCCGCCAAGCGGCGCAAGGCGCCAGCCGTCGTTTGCTATTCCGTGGACAGGGTACCGCCATACGATCGGCAGTTCTACGAAACGGCGCGACGAGAGCTGACCAAGATCGGTGAAACCATCGTGCCGCCGCGCGAGGCAAAAACCTTCGAGGTCGCAGCCGGCCAATTCTTCAGGATCGTCAGCATCGAGGGCCCGCAGGTCGGCGACCTGAACCTGTGGAACGCCCGCGACCTGTCGGAACGCTTCTTCAGCGGCAAAACGCGCGCACTGCACGCCACCCATGTCAGTACCGGCGACCGGCTGTGGAGCACGCTGCCCAACCTGCGGCCGATGGCGACCATCACGCATGACACGCTCGACTGGTACGGTTGGGACGACGACGGCGGCGGCGTTCATGACGTCATCGGCACCAGGTGCGATCCCTACACCCAGCTCCTGCTGGGTGGCGATGAGTATCATCATTGCTGCCATTCCAACCTGACGCGTGCGCTCGCCGGCCATGAAGGGCTGGCCCTTCCCGCGGCGGAGCGGCACGTGCACGATGTGCTGAATGTCTTCATGTGCACGGGTTTTACGCGCGACACGCACCAGTATTTCATGAAGGCCAGTCCCGTGCGGCCGGGCGACTTCATTGAGTTCTTCGCCGAGATCGACTTGCTGGGCGCCTTGTCGGCCTGCCCCGGCGGCGATTGCAGCAGCAGCCATTCGAGTGACGCGGCGAGATGCCATCCACTCAAGGTGGAGATCTACCGGCCGGACACGGGGGCGCTGCGGGGATGGCAGCCGCCGGACAGGAGCAACTACTCCCGTCGTCACGGCACGTGAGTCGAACGGAGGGCAACATGCGAATCGAACCGGTCTTCCTCTTCGATCTCGACGGTACCTTGGTCGACAGCGTCTACCAGCACGTCCTCGCCTGGAAGGAAGCGCTCGACAGCGAAGGCATCGACCTTTCGGTCTGGCGCATCCATCGCAAGATCGGCATGAGCGGCGGCCTGTTCATCAACCAGCTGCTGCGCGAGACCGATCTCGACATCAGTGTCGACAGGCTCGACCGCCTTCGTCGAGCGCACGCCGCCGCCTATCAGCGGCACGGCGCCGGCGTGCGGCCGCTGCCGGGTGCGCGCGAGCTGCTGGCGTGGCTGTCGGACGCCGGCGTGCCATGGGCGATCGCCACCAGCGGCCGCATGGAGACGGCCGCCGTGAACCTTGCTGCCCTCGGCGTCGATCCCGACCGCATGCCCGTCGTCACGCGCGATCAGGTGAAATACGCCAAGCCCGATCCCGACCTGTTCCTCGCTGCAGCGGCACGGATCGGCCGGCCGATCGAGACCGCCGTGGTCGTCGGCGACAGCATCTGGGACATGCTGGCGGCGACACGCTGTCGTGCCCTGGGCGTCGGCCTTCTGAGCGGCGGCTACGGTTCCGACGAGTTGCGCCAGTCCGGCGCGATCCGCGTCTACGAGGATCCGGCCGACCTGCTGGCCCACATCGACGAGGTCGGCGGTCGGCGCTGACCGCGCCCCAGCGTCATGGCCTGCCAGACGCCGTCGCGCCGCACCCAGGCGTGGAAGAGAGCCGCACCCAGGTGCGCGAGGATGGTGGCGAACAGGACCATGGCGAGGACGGCATGGGCCCGCCGCAGCAAGGCGAACAGGGGGCCGTCGATGGGGGCGATGGGCGGGAGCACCAGCGTGCCGAACAAGTGAACCGGATAGCCGCCAGCCGACAGCATGGCCCAGCCGACCAGCG
Source organism: Pseudomonadota bacterium (assembly GCA_023416135.1). GTDB lineage: Bacteria > Pseudomonadota > Alphaproteobacteria > Reyranellales > Reyranellaceae > Reyranella. Next base: position 1,441 of record JAEZIF010000146.1, on the reverse strand, counting down.
GCAGGGCGAACATCAGGGCATAGAGCAGCAGGTGCGACACGCGCGCCGCCAGCCGCTGCAGGGTTGGCAGGTCGTGGGGCAGGGGAGGTACCGGGCGCGTCAGCCGGATGCACGCCCTGATAGCCGCCAGGCAGAGGATCAGGATGCCAAGCGGCTTGTGCAGGTCGATCAGCCAGGTCCGCATCTCGGACACCGTCGACACCATGCCGACACCGATGAACAGCATCGCCAGGATGCAGATCGCCATCAGCCAGTGCAGCAACCGCAGCGCCAGCGGGAAACGTGCCGTCGACGGTTTCATGGCCTTGCCCTGCGCGTTTGCGGGTCGCTCGCCAGGGCGCTCGGCTGGCCGTGCTCGCCGCCGCGTCGCCCGAGCGAGGAGGCGTAGGCGCCCGACCGCGCCGGCAGCAGCGGATCGTCTGATGGCGCGATGCCGGACGGCAGGATCAGCGGGTCGAACGTGATGTTGCGGCAGTCGCCGTTCTCTTCGATCTGCGCGCGGTCGATCACCAGCGTGCCGACGTCGATGCGATGGCGATCGGCCGGCCACACCTTGGTCGCATCGTCGGTCGCGTCGCCCGGCTCGGCGATGGTCACGACCAGGCGCCAGCGCAGCGGGTGGCGGGCAAGCTGCGCGATGACGTCGTCGAACAGGAAATTTGCGGGCTGAACGCCGAGCGTCGCCTTGTCGATCGCCTCGAAGGGGGCTTCCGGCTCGAACGACCAGCGCACCATCCAATTTTTGCCGGTGTCGTCGATGAAGCGGAAGGCATTGATGCTGTAATAGGTGTCGTTGGCGAAGCTCGTCGACAATGGCGTTTCCTGTTGCCAGCGCACGAAGGCGCGGGTTTCCGGATGTTGGGCCATGTAGGCGGACACCCGGGCAGGGTCTGGCTTGCCGGACCTGGGATCGGGCGCCGTAGCGCGCTGGAAGTCGACGAAGGCCTGCGGCGTCGCCACCAGGAACATCGGCGTGTCGTCCAGAGCCATGCGCCACTGCTCGCCGTTGGCCTGGCTGAGACTGAGCGCGAGCGAACGGAAGGCGAGCCGGCCATCGGGCGCATAAGGCTGGCCGCCGCCGGTCGAGAAGCGGCCGATCACTGGACTGTCGATCCTGGCGAAGATTCCCGCCTTGGAGAGCAAGCTGCCGTTGCCGTTGCTGAGGAACGATCCTCCGATGCACAGGCCCTTGGCATGGGCGCGGCGGAAGCCGGGATGCACACCGTCATGGGCCTCCAGGGCGTCGACGATGGCGCCGGGCCCGAGTCGGTGCGGCGGCAGCCAACCGGCAGCCATGGCGAAGGTCACGCCAACGACGAGGAGGACAACGCCGATCGCAAGGAGGCGCAGTGCAATGGGCAGGGTGAGGCGTGTCATGGTCCGGCCTTCAGGGTCGAGAATGGGGGCGGGGGGGGGGGGGGGGGGGCCCCCCCCCCGGCCC
>JAEZIF010000128.1 GCA_023416135.1 Pseudomonadota bacterium | reverse complement strand
ATGGGCGCATCTGCTGGCACTGCAAGCAGCGGCTCGGGCCATCGACCTGCGCGCCCTCGTTACGGTGCGAAAGAATTATCTTTCAAAACTTTGGTTATTGACGGGATATATAACTTAGATTATAGTGCGTCCATGCCCACCGCCGGACAGCCAACCCTGTACAGGCCGGAATATTCCGCCCAGGCGCACAACTATTGCCTCCTGGGCGCCACCAACGAGGACCTCGCCGGGTTCTTCGCGGTCACCCGCCGCACGATCGACAACTGGATCGCCGCCCATCCCGCCTTTGCATCGGCGGTAAAGGAGGGGCGCGTCGTGGCCGATGCCCGCGTGGCGCACTGCCTCTACGAGCGGGCCATAGGCTGGGAGCGCACGGTCGAGCGCAAGGTGCTGTATCGCGGCGTGGAGAAGACGCTGAAGAACACCCTGTGCTATCCGCCCGACGTCCAGGCCTGCATCTTCTGGCTGCGCAACCGCCGCCGCGCGACCTGGGGCTCGCGGGATTCGCCGCCGGCGGGCGGCTTCGGCGACGACTCCTACGATACGGTTGCCGCTCTCGAAGCCGCCAGCGAACGCGCGCGCTGGGGGCCCGGCCCGCGGTCGCATGACGAGGCCTGACCGGCGTTCGCCTGCCGCCGACTCACGCCGCCCCTCTTCAGGCGGCCGACGCGTAGATCCGATCGAGATCCCCGTCGTCGTAGGCGTACTCGGTCGAGCAGAACTCGCACTTGACCGCCACGCGGCCGCTCTTGTCGCGCAGGTCGTCGAGCTCCTCGCGCTTGATCGAGCGCAGCACGCGGTCGATGCGCGCGCGGCTGCAGCGGCAGCGGGCGACGAAGGGGCGGCGCGGGAAAACCCGCGCGCCGTCTTCATGGAACAGCCGGTGCAGCAGCGTCGTGCCCGGCAGCTTCGGGTCGAGCATCTCGGCCTCGGTCGCCGAGGCCATCAGGATCACCGCCTTGCGCCAGTCGTCCTCGCGCTGCTCGCGGTCGACGTCGATGCGGCCGGCGTCGAACTCCGGCATCTGCTGCACCATCAACGCCGAGGCGCGCCAGTGATTCGTGCCGCCCTCGCTGGTGCGTCGCGCGGCGATCTTGATGCCCGTCGGCAGCTGCTCGGACTGGCGGAAGTAGGTGTGCGCGCAGTCGGCCAGGGTCGCGCCCTCGAGCGGCACCACGCCCTGATAGCGCTGGGTGTGCTGGCCCTGGTCGACGGTGAAGGCGAGACGGCCGCGGCCGAACAGCTTCGGCACGTAGCCCTCGGGCGCGTCGCCCCCGATCAGCGTCTTGTCGTGGCCGGCGCCCAACGCCACGGCGAGCTTCCAGGAATCGAACTGGGCATAGCCGCGCAAGGCGCCGTCGGTCGTGAGGTCGGTCACGAGCAGGCGGATCGGCCCGTCGCCCGAAATCTGCAGGGTGAAGATGCCGTCGTATTTCAGCGACGTCGCCAGTGCCGCGCACAGCACCATGGCCTCGGCGAGCGGCCGCGCCACGGCCAGCGGATAGCCGTGGCGCTCGATCACCGCGTCCAATGAGGGTCCGAGCCGAACCAGCCGGCCGCGCACGCCCAGCGCATCGAGCTGGAAGGGCAGGGCCCCATCTTGCGCGGACCTCTCGTCGGAAGAGCGGAGGTCTTCCGACGACGCCATCAGGACAGGCACCAGGCGAGGATGGACTTCTGCGCGTGCAGGCGGTTTTCCGCCTCGTCGAACACCACCGACTGCGGCCCGTCGATCACCTCGGCGGTGACCTCCTCGCCGCGATGCGCCGGCAGGCAGTGCATGAAGATGGCGTCCTTCTTGGCCTGCGCCATCAGGCGCTGGTCGACCTGGTAGCCGCGCAGCAGGTTGTGTCGTCGCGCGGCGCCCGGGCTGTCGGGGTCCTCGTCGCCCATCGACACCCAGGTGTCGGTGACGACGCAGTCGGCGCCGCGCACGATCGACTCGGGGTCGTGGCCGATGGTGATCCGGCCCTTCGACTTCTCTGCCCACGCCAGCACGTCGGCCGGCGGCTCGAGCTCCGGCGGACAGGCCACGCGCAGCTCGAAGTCGAACTGGACCGCGGCATGGATCCAGCTCGTTGCCATGTTGTTGCCGTCGCCCGACCAGGCGATCGCCTTGCCCTGGATGTTGCCGCGATGCTCCTCGAAGGTCATCACGTCGGCCATGAGCTGGCAGGGATGCGTCTTGTCGGTGAGGCCGTTGATCACCGGCACGGTCGCATACTTGGCCATCTCCAGGAGCTTCTCCTCGACCGTCGTGCGCATCATGATGATGTCGACGTAGCGCGAGAGCACGCGGGCGGTGTCGGCGATGGTCTCGCCGCGGCCGAGCTGGGTGTCGCCGCGGCCCAGCATGATCGTCTGGCCGCCGAGCTCGCGCATGCCGACCTCGAACGACACGCGGGTGCGCGTCGACGGCTTCTCGAAGATCATGGCGAGCGTCTTGCCGCCCAACGGCTTGTCGTGGCCACCCCCATTGGAGCCGCCGTTGAGCCGCGCCTTTTTCATCGCCTTGCCGTGATCGAGGATCCGGCGAAGCGTCTTCGGATCGACCTGGTCGAGGTCGAGGAAATGCTTGGGTGCCGCCATGACCGCCTACTCGGCTGCCTTGTTCGCACCTTGGGCAGCCGCCTCGAACGACTGAGCGGCCTGGCTCAGGATGTCGATGCCCTCGTCGAGCGCCGCCTTGTCGGCGATCAGCGCCGGGAAGACGCGGATCACGTTCTCGCCCGCCGGCGGCACCAGCAGCCCGAGCGACTGCAGGCGGTTCACCATGTCGCCCGCCGGCACCTCCGGCGTGCACTGGATGCCCTGCAGGAAACCCATGCCGCGCTGCTCGACGAACACCTTGGGATGCTTCTTCACCAGCGCTTCGAGCCGGCCCTTGAGGTATTCGCCCTTGTCGCGCACGGCGTCGATGAAGCCGGGCTTCAGGAGCTCGTCGAGCACGGCGTTGGCCACGCCCGTCGCCAGCGGATTGCCGCCGTAGGTCGAGCCGTGCGTGCCCGGCACCATGCCGACCGCCGCCTTCTCGGTCGCCATGAAGGCGCCGATCGGGAAGCCGCCGCCCATGCCCTTCGCGATCGCCGCGACGTCGGGCTTCACGCCCGACCAGTCGTAGCCCCACATCTTGCCCGTGCGGCCGAAACCCGTGTGGATCTCGTCGTAGAACAGGAGCAGGCCGAACTCGTCGCAGATTGCGCGCAGGTCCTTCAGGAACTGCGTGGTCGTGCCACGGATGCCGCCTTCGCCCTGGATCGGCTCGACCAGGATGCCGGCGGTCTCGTCGTCGACCATGTCGCGCACGACATTGGTGTTGTTGAGCGGCGCATGCTTGTAGCCGGGCGCCGGCGGGCCGAAGCCTTCGAGGTACTTCTCGTTGCCGGTGGCGGCGAGCGCGTTCAGGAGGCGGCCGTGGAACGCCGCCTGGAAGCAGATGATCTTGTAGCGCTTGGGCTTGCCGTTCATGAACTGATACTTGCGGATCAGCTTGATGCCGCCCTCGATCGCCTCCGCACCCGAGTTGCAGAAGAACATCGTGTCGGCGAACGACACCTCGGTCAGCCGCTTGGCCAGCTTCTCGCCGTTGCCGATGCGGAACAGGTTGGAGGTGTGCCACAGCTTCTGGCCCTGCTCGGTCAGAGCCTTGACCAGGGTCGGGTGGCAGTGGCCCAGCGCGTTCACGGCGATGCCCGAGGTAAAGTCCAAGTAACGTCGGCCGTCCGTCGCGTAGAGATAGTTGCCCTCTCCGCGTTCGAACACGACGTCCTTGCGACCGTACGTCGGCA
>JAEZIF010000109.1 GCA_023416135.1 Pseudomonadota bacterium | reverse complement strand
CCTCCCGGGTCCGCGCTCCGACATGACCGGTTGCCGACGCCCCCTCCGCCGCCGTATGACGGCAGGGTACGAAGGACGGTGGTATGGCGAACAAGGTCTACAAGGATGCCAAGTCGGCGCTCGAGGGCGTGCTGCGCGACGGCATGGTGGTGATGTGCGGCGGTTTCGGGCTGGTCGGCATTCCCGATAAGCTGATTCACGCGTTGCGCGATTCGGGCGTCAAGAACCTGACCTGCGTCAGCAACAACGCCGGCATCGACGGCGAGGGCCTGGGCCTGCTGCTGGAGACCGGTCAGGTCAAGAAGATGATTTCGTCCTACGTCGGCGAGAACAAGACGTTCGCCAAGCTCTACCTCGAAGGCAAGCTCGAGATCGAGTTCAACCCGCAGGGCACGCTGGCCGAGCGCTGCCGCGCCGGCGGCGCCGGCATCCCGGCCTTCTACACCAAGACCGGCGTCGGCACCGAGGTCGCCAAGGGCAAGGAGACCAAGGTCTTCGACGGGCACGAATACGTCATGGAACGCGGCCTGTTCGGCGACCTGGCGCTGGTCAAGGCGTGGAAGGGCGACGCGGCAGGCAACCTCGTCTATCGCAAGGCGGCGCGCAACTTCAATCCGATGATGGCGACGGCAGCCAAGCTCTGCGTCGCCGAGGTCGAGGAGCTGGTGCCGGTGGGCGCCATCGATCCCGACCATGTCCATACGCCCGGCATCTTCGTGAAACGCATCATTTGCGGTGCGCCCTACGACAAGAAGATCGAGCAACGCACCATCCGCAAGGCTTAGGAGAGATCACCATGGCCTGGACCCGTGAGCAGATGGCGGCGCGCGCCGCCAAGGAACTGAAGGACGGCTTCTACGTCAATCTCGGCATCGGCATCCCGACGCTGGTCTCCAACTACGTGCCGGACGATGTCGACATCACGCTGCAGAGCGAGAACGGCATGCTGGGCGTCGGCCCCTTCCCGCTCGACAACGAGGTCGACCCCGACATCATCAATGCCGGCAAGCAGACCGTGACCGAGCTCAAGGGCACGTCCTATTTCTCGTCGGCCGACAGCTTCGGCATGATCCGCGGCGGCCACATCGACCTCAGCATCCTGGGCGCCATGGAAGTGGCCGAGAACGGCGACCTCGCCAACTGGATGATCCCGGGCAAGATGGTGAAGGGCATGGGCGGCGCCATGGATCTCGTGGCCGGCGTGCGCAAGGTCATCGTCACCATGGAGCATGTCTCCAAGGACGGCGCCTCAAAGCTCCTCAAGGAATGCACCCTGCCGCTCACCGGCAAGCGCGTGGTCGACATGGTGATCTCCGAGCTCGGCGTCTTCACCATCGACAAGACGGGCGATGGCGGCGTGACCCTGATCGAGCTCGCCGACGGCGTGAGCGTCGACGAGGTCGAGGGCAAGACCAAGGCCAAGCTCTCGATCGGACCTGGCGTAAAGGAAAAGGTCGCCTAGTAGGCCTTCACGGTCCTTCTGCATGCGTCCCGCGCTCAAGCTCACGAGCGCGCGGTACGAAAGAGGAAGACATGGCGCCGCAGAGGCGCAACAAAGATTTCCAGGCGGTCTCGACGAGCCCGGTGCCGATGCGCTAACTGGAAGCAGTGTAGCGTAACCGGTAGTTGCGAATGGCATCCGAGCCGTACGAGTCAGTCGTCGCCTTCCTGAGTGGTGTGGACGAGGACGACCACATCGCGGCAACCGCCTTTAGGACTTGGGCACGCCCAACGAATCCCGCACAGTACGACGCGACCTCCTCCACCGCGGCAAAGTGGGGCGACACGCTGCCCGGCACGCCCGGCGCCGTCGCTTATTGGTTTGACGATAACTCCGGCTGGACACCGGACGAGCGGGCGGCGTTCGAAGCCTGCATGGCCCTGTGGATGGCCGTCACGGACGTCAGCATCACCCAGGCAGGCAGCGCCACGGGGGCCAACTTCCTCATCGTGCGCGGCAGCGACGGCGCGTTCTGGACGCCGGGCAGCCCGACACCAGTGCCGATCGGCGGCGACAGACTCGCTTCGCCGCCTCCGTTCGACTCCGACGGCGGCAAGCTGCATATCTCCTACCAGCCGTCCTCGTTCGGCGGGCTCGGACCGGACCTGGGATCGAAAGCCAACGGCGCCTATTCGACGTTGATCCACGAACTCGGCCACATGCTCGGCCTCGGCCATGCCGGCCCGTACAATTCAGACAACGTGCCTTCGCAGCAGTTCTCGCCGTACGACATGACGCTGTGGTCGATCATGTCGTATTTCGAACCGCACGAAGCCGGCCGCTACATCGATAGCTATCCCGTCACCGGCACGAACTGGGGCACGGACTCCACCGGCAAGCACTATGAGCCGCTGACCCCGATGATGCTGGACATCCTCGCCGTACAGCGCCTCTACGGCGCGGCGACCAGTGGGCCGCTGACCGGCGGCGGCCACATCTTCGGCTTCAACTCCAACATCGAAGGCCCGGTCGGCCAGTTCTACGATTTCGACGTCAACCGCAATCCCATCGTCACGATCTGGGAGAACGGCCACGGCAACGCGCTCGACCTGTCCGGATTCTCAGACGATGCGGTGATCAACCTCAATCCCGGCGCCTTTTCGAGCGCCGGCGGCAGGACGAACAACATAGGCATCGCCTTCGGCACCGTCATCGAGACCGGCATCGGCGGTGCCGGTGACGACCAGATTACCGCCTCCGATGTCGATTCGACTCTCGATGGCCGCGGAGGCAACGACGAGCTGTGGGGCGGCAGCGGCGACGACGTGCTGACCGGTGGCGCGGATCCCGACACGCTCCACCCGGGCGGCGGATTTAACGTGTTGCGCGACACGCTCGGGAACATGGACGGCGATACCGTGTTCGATTTCGGCCAGAGCACGACCATCGATGTCACGGGCTCGTTGATTGGACGCGACCATCTAAGGATTGTGCAGTTCGGCGGCGACACGACCCTGATCATGGGCGACACCGAAATCCTGCTGAAGGGCCTCTACTCCGGCGGCGATTTCATGGCCGTCGCCCGCGCCGGCAGCGACGGGCTGCGCACCGCTGTCACGTTCGAGCCCTTCCTGCCCGCCTTGTACGAAGGCGTGAGCGTCGCTCCACAAGCAATCAACGGCATCGTCAACCAATCCTTCCTGACCGGTGATAACCTCGTGCGTTTCTCGGTTACGCTGAACGGCGGGATCTCCTCCTTCAACAACACGGTGGGCTGGTACACGGTCGGCGCCGACGGCGCGATCAGCGGCGTCGACATTCTATTTGCCGATACACGCGGTCCCGGCGCCACTACGATCGATCTCGGCGTGCCAGCCAGTAGCGAGCAGATCGGCTTCTTCCTGATCCAGGATGGCTTCGCTCAATTCGGGGCGCTGCCCGACAACCTCTCGTTCCTGAACCAGGGGTCACTGACGCCGGGCAACGCCTACGGCGGCCTGCCGCTGGTGTTGCAGAGCGCAACGCTTGGCATTCTCGACGCCACGATCTTCCACTCGATCCAGGGCCTCAATCCCGGGCACGCCGCTCAGGTGCTGTCGGGCACCGCGCCTGGCGGGCGCGTGCTGCAGGTCGGCTTCGAAGACCTGGCGGTAGCGACCGGCGACAACGACTTCCAGGACGTCCTGATGACCGTTCTCTCCAGCCGCAACGACGTTTTCTTCGTTTGACCGCGATCGGCTTGGCGCGCGCGCCGCCAAGGAGCTCAAGGACGGCTTCTACGTCAACCTCGGCATCGGCATCCCGACGCAGGCCTCCAACTGCGTGCCCGACGCTGTCGACATCAGCAGAGCGAGAACGGCATGATGGGCGTCGACCTCTTCTCGCTCGACAACGAGGTCGATCCCGACATCGAGCTCGCCGACGACGTCACAGTCGAACGAAGTCAAGGTCAAGACCAAGCTCTCTCGATCGGCCCGCAAGTGAAGGCGACAGCTTAGGCCCTAATGGCGCAGGCCTGCCTGTTTCAACAGCGGCATCACACGATCGCAGAAATACTCGAGCTCGGCGTAATAGTCCTCGAAGTACACCACGACGCCGTGCAGGCCGCGGCGGGAATAGTCCAGCAACTGATCGACGACCTGCTCCGGCGTGCCGAGGATCGGGTTGGTACCGTAGCCGGCACAGAAGCGCTTCACGCGATCCTCGAAGCCGTGCTGGAAGGACTGGCTCTGCACGCCGAGGACCGAGAGCATGTTGCGGGCCGCCTCCCAGTCGCCCTTCTCGAGGATGCGGGCATAGGCGGCGCGCGCTTCGGCCTCGGTGTCGCGGCAGATGATCAGGGCCGAGCACATCAGGCCGACGTCGCGATCGTATTTCTCGTCGGCGATCCGGCTCACCGACAGGAGGCGGTCGATGTCGTCGGGCTTGGAGACCGAGCCGAAGCTGATATCGATGTGCCTGGCAGTGAACTCCATGCCGGCCGGCGAGGTGCCGGCGTTGATGAGCACGGGCCCGGGCTTCTGGACCGGCTTGGGCTCGGCTTCGAGCCCCTGCATGTCGAAGTACTTGCCCTTGAAGTCGAAGCCCGGCGGCTCGGTCCACAGCTTCTTCACGACGGTGATCCATTCGTCACCGAAGCGATAACGGTCGTCGTGCTCGCGCAGCTCGACGCCGAACATCTTCATCTCGTCGGCGAACCAGCCCATCAGCACGTTCAGCCCGAAACGGCCGTTCGAGATGTGGTCGATGGTGACGGCCTGCTTGGCCGCGATCACCGGATGGTTGAGCGCAACGTGCGAGGTGGCGAAGCAGGTGATGTTCTTCGTCGCCTCGGCCATCGCGGCCGCCCAGGTATAGACCTCGAAGCTGATGCCGTTGTGGTTCGACGGGCCGCCCTGGCCCTTGAAGCGGCCGAGCGGCAGGGCGATTTCCATGCCGGCGCGATCGGCGAGCTGGATGACCTTGCGATTGTAGTCCCAGGTCATCTGGTCGCCCTTGGGCAGGGCGGTGATGACGTTTCCGCCGCTGCAATTGAGGGCAAAGATGCCGAGCTTCAGCTTCTGGTCGTTGAAGACCGGAATGTTCCGGCGGCGGTAGTCGCGCAGTTCCTCGCGGTTCATCCTCTTTCCCTCCGCTCAGGCCGACCGGCCGCCGTCGATCAGATAGTCGGCCGCCGTGATGTAAGACGCCTCGTCGCTCGCCAGGAACAATGCGAGGTTCACGATCTCTTCGGACGTGGCGGCGCGCTGCAAAGGACGACTGCGGCCGAGTGAATCCCACGCCGCCTGTCGCTCACCCGCAGGCAGGCCGCCGAAGAACGCCTTGGGCATGTCGGTATCGACCAGGCCGGGCAGGATGGCGTTGACGCGGATGCCCGGCGCCAGCTCGATCGCCGCCACCTTGGTCAGCATGAGGACGCCGGCCTTGGACGAGCCGTAGGCCGACATGTTGGGCAGGGCGCGCACGCCGCCACCCGATGAGACGTTGACGATCGAGCCCCTCCCCGTGGTCATCAGGGGTGCGAAGGCTTTCATCATCAGGAAAACTGCCCGCGTGTTCACCGCATGCAGTCGGTCGAACTCCTCGGCGCTGGTCTGCAACAGCGGCTTGCCCAGGATGATGCCGGCATTGTTGTACAGGATATCGAGCACGCCCCACTGGTCGCGCACGGCGCCGGCCAGGGCGACGATGTCCGCTTCCCGCGACACGTCCGCGGCGCGATAGGTGAAGGCGAAACCCAGGTTCCTCAGCTCGGTTTCCAGCGCCCTGCCGGCCTCCTCGCCTAGGTCGGAGCCGAACACCTCGGCGCCGGCCTCGCAGAACAGGCGGCAGGCCGCGCGGCCCATGCCGCCGGTCGCGCCGGTTATCACCGCGCGCTTGCCTGCCAGCCGCGGCAGTGGTTTCGCATGATCGGACATCACCATCAGCCTTTCACTTCCCGCGGCCTGAACAGCCACGCATGGCGCTGCCGGTAAGCCTGCGCGAAGCGCCGGATCTGCGGCAGGTCCTGCAAGGTCGTCTCGATGTCGTCGAGCCCGAGCAGAAGGCGTCGCTTGCGGCCGGGTTCGATCTCGAAGCCATGGACGACACCGTCGGCTGCCGTCCAGGTCTGCGCCTCGAGATCGACCGCAAGGCACGTGCCCGGCGCGGCCTGCAGCGCACGACGCTCGGCCTGCAGCACCGCCGCCTCCTCGCGCACCAGCAGCAGCCCGTGCTTGACGGCATTGTTGTAGAAGATGTCGCCGAAGCTCGCGGCGATGACGCAGCGGACGCCGAAATCGACCAGGGCCCATACCGCCGATTCCCGGCTCGAACCGACGCCGAAGTTGCGGTCGGCGACCAGGATGCCGGCGGAACGGAAGCCTGGCTGGTTCAGCACGAAGTCGGGCCGCTCGCGGCCGGGCGCCTCGAAGCGCAGGTCGTGGAACAGGATGTCGGCATAGCCCTCCGACTTCGGCCGGCGCAGGAAGCGCACCGGCGAGAGCTGATCGGTGTCGACGTTCTGCCAATCGATCGGCGCCGCGACGGCCGCCAGCGTGCGAAAGGGCTGCGGCATCAGGCCGGGTCCTTCAGCTCGCGGACATCGACGATGCGGCCAGCCAGCGCCGCCGCGGCGGCCATGGCCGGACTCATCAGATGGGTGCGCGCGCCCCTGCCTTGGCGGCCGGGAAAGTTTCGGTTCGAGGTCGAGGCACAGCGTCTGCCCGCCGGCACGATATCGCCGTTCATGCCGCAGCACATCGAACAGCCCGATTCGCGCCATTCGAAGCCGGCATCGCGAAAGATGCGGTCGAGGCCTTCCGCTTCCGCCGCGCGCTTCACCAACGTCGAGCCGGGCGACACGATGGCTGGAACGACGGCGCGGCCGTGGCGGGCCACGGCTGCCGCCGACCGCAGATCCTCGATGCGGGCGTTGGTGCACGAGCCGATGAACACCTGGTCGATGGTGATGCCGGCGATCGGCGTGCCGGGTTCCAGGCCCATGTAGTCGAGCGACCGCGCGACGACGTCGCGGCGCGCCTCGCCGGCCGCGGCCGGATGCGGCACGGTACCGGTGACGGGCAGTGCTTCCTCGGGCGTGGTGCCCCACGTGACCATAGGCGCCACCGCCGCGGCATCGATCGCCACCTCGGTGTCGAAAGGAGCGCCCTCATCGGAAGGCAACGATCGCCAGAAGGCCTGGGCGGCATCCCAGTCGGCGCCCGTCGGCGCGTAGGGCCGGCCATTCAGGTAGGCGAAGGTCTTGTCGTCGGGCGCCACCATGCCGGCGCGCGCACCAGCCTCGATCGTCATGTTGCACAGGGTGAGCCGCCCTTCGATCGACAGCCCGCGCACCGTCGAGCCTGCGAACTCGATGACATGGCCGGTCGCACCGTTGACTCCGATGAGCGAGATGACGAACAGCGCCAGGTCCTTGGCCGTCACGCCCGCGCCAAGCGAACCCTCGACCGCTACGCGCATTGCCTTGGGCTTGCGCTGCCACAGCGTCTGGGTGGCCAGCACATGGGCTACCTCCGAGGCGCCGATGCCGAAGGCCAGTGCTCCCAGCGCGCCATGGGTCGAGGTGTGGCTGTCGCCGCACACGATCAGGAGACCTGGCTGGGTCAGGCCCTGCTCGGGACCGACGACATGCACGATGCCCTGGCGCGGATCGCCGAGGTCGAAGAGCTGGAAGCCGTGCCGGCGAGCATTCGCCTGAAGGCTGGTGACGGCGGTCAGCTGCGAGGGGTCCTTGATGTCCTCCAGCCGGTGGCTGACGGTCGGCGTTCCATGGTCGGGCGTCGCGAAAATCTGGTCGGGATAGAGGACCGATTGCCCCTTTTCGTCGAGGAAGCGGAACGGATGCATCGAACCGTCGTGCGCGAGGTGGCGCCCGACGAACAGCAGCGTCTGGCCATCGTCGTCCTCTAGGATCGCATGGTCGCTCCAGATCTTCTCGAACATGGAGCGTGGCCGCGCTGCCGCGTGCGTCATCGATAGCGGTCCCTGAGCGCGTCCCATTCGTCGGCGCCGACGCGGCGGAAGCCCTCTTCGACGCCGACCTCGCCGGGCAGCGTCGGATGGCGCCCAAGCCGCCTGGCCTCGGCCAGCACCTGGTCGCCGACGCCGTAGACGGTCTTGAGCAGAATGCTGGGCAGGATGACGATGCGGTAGCCCATGCGCTCGGCTTCGTCGAAGGGCACGTCGGGGGTCTTGCCGCGATAGACGATATTCAGCAGGCACGGCCCCTTCACCTGGCGCGGCACCTCGGCCATCTCCTCGAGAGTCTGCGGCGCTTCGACGAAGGCCACGTCGGCTCCGGCCTCCAGCGCGGCATTGGCCCGCCGGATCGCTTCCTCGAGGCCGAGCGAGGCGCGGCTGTCGGTGCGAGCGATGATGACGAACTCGGCAGTGCGCCTCGCTGCCGCGGCGGCCCGAATCTTCGGGAGATAATCGTCGAGCGAGATGACGCGCTTGTCGTTGAGGTGCCCGCACTTCTTGGGGAAGTCCTGGTCCTCGATGTGCAATGCGGCGACGCCCGCCGCCTCGTAGGTGCGGAGGGTGCGCGTGACGTTCAGCTCGTTGCCGAAACCGGTATCGGCGTCGGCGATCAGCGGCAGCCTGATCGCGCCAGCGATGCGGGCAGCGTTCGCCGCCATCTCCGACATCGTCACCAGCCCGTAATCGGGATAGCCCAGCGACGCGGCGGTGCCGGAGCCCGTCATGTAGCAGGCGGCGAAGCCCGCCATCTCGATCGTGCGGGCGGTGATGCAGTCGTAGGCGCCCGGCGCGACGATCAGCTTGTCGCCTGCCAGCAGTCGGCGGAGCTCCTGCGCCGGAGTCGGCATGGCTGCGGCGCTCACGGAATCGGCGCACCAATGGCGGCGAGCGCCTTCTTCGCGCACTCCATGTCCTGCGTGTAGTGGCCGCCGCTGATGCCGATGCTGCCGATCACGACGCCGTCCTCGCGGATCGGGAACCCGCCGCCGAACACGGTCAGTCGCGGCGTGTGCACGATGCCGTGCAGCAACGGCGGATCGTTCTTGATGAACTCGAACCAGGCATGGGTCGCCATGCCGGTGACGGCGCTGGTGTAGGCCTTGTCCTGGGCTATCGACGCCGACAGCGTAGAAGCGCCGTCCATGCGATAGAACTGCTTCAGCGTGCCGGCCTCGTCGCAGATGGCGATCGACATGCGCAGCTTCATCTCGGACGCCTGGGCGGCAGCAGCCTGCACGGCCTTCGCAGCCGTATCGATGTCGATGCTCTTCTTCACGAAACTGGACATGAATCTTCCTTCTTCAACACTACTCTTCTCTCGTATCAGCCCATCCGGTTCGCCAGCTTGGCGTTGCCGAGGGAGGCGTCCTGGATCTCCGTGGCGGTGGCCCGGACCAGCCGGCCGACGCGCTCGACGTCGCGCGCCGTCGTGCGCGACGGCGGAATGCAGACGGAGATCGCGATGTTTCCCAACCCCAGGGAATTCAGGATCGGCGCAGCGACGCACCAGATGTGCTCGAACCTCTCGCCGCGGCTGACGGCGAAGCCGCGCCGGCGCGCCTCGACCAGTTCGCGCGTCAGGCCGTCGAGGGTCACCAGCGTGCTCGCCGTATGACGGCTGAGCGGCTGGTCGAGGAAGAGGTCGGCGATCTCCGCGGCCGGTCGCGTCGCCAGCATGGCCTTGCCGAGCGCGCTGGCATGGGTGTCGAGTCGCATGCCCACCCGGGTCGGCACGCGCGCGGTGCTGCCGGCGGGGATGCGGCCGCGGATCACGACCTGCACACCATCGAAGGCGGCGATGTGGGCGGTCTCGCCGATCTTGCCCGCCAGCGCCTGGAGGCGCGGCTGGGCAAGGCGCACGAGGCTGCGCAGATAAGTCTCGCGGTGCGCGAGACGATAGAGGCGGGTGCCGAGCGCATAGCGGCCGGTCGCGCTGTCCTTGCTGACATAGCCGAGGCGGACCATCACCGACAGCATGCGATAGGCCGTGGGCGGCGCGAGCTCGCAGCGGCGCGCGATGTCCGCCAGCCGCACATGATAGGGTGAGCGGCCGAGCACCTCCATGATGGCGAACAGCCGGTCCACGGACTGGTTGCGGTAGAGAACGTCCTTGTCCTGGCGCTTCGCGGGCATGCCACCGACGCAGGCTTGGAATGATGCGGGCTCGAGACCCGGCGCGGGGGAGAGTCCCTCTCCCGTGCTCCGAAAGGTCATGAGGTCGGCCCGCAGCATGGCGCGATCAGGGCTTCGACACCAGCGGGCAGCCGCCCTTGTCCATCGGGCGGAACGCCTGATCACCCGGGATGATCTTGGCGATGTCGTAGAGATCCCAGTCACCCTTGGGTTCGGAGGGCTTGCGCGAGCGCATGAGATACATGTCGTGCACCATGCGGCCGTCGGCGCGCACGTAGCCGTTCGGCGTGAAGGCGTCCTTGAAGGGAGCCGACTTCATCTGCGCGAGAACCTTGGCCGAGTCGTCGGTCTTGGTCGCCTCGATGGCACGCAGGTAGTTCAGCACAGCCGAGTACGAGCCGGCCTGGGCCTGGGCGGGCGGCACCTTGCGCTTTTCGACGAAGCGCTTGGCGAAGGCGCGGCTCTCGTCGCTGAAGTCCCAGTAGAAGGCTTCGGTATGCAACATGCCCTGGACGGTATCGAGGCCGATCGCCTTGATGTCCGACAAGGCCACGGCCAGCGCCGCGATCTTGGTACCGCTCGCCAGGATGCCGAATTCCTTGGCCTGCTTCATGACCTGCACGAAGTCGCGGCCCGAGTTGGCGACGGCGATGACCTTGGCGCCCGAAGCCTGGGCCTGCAGCAGGTAGGACGAATAATCTGCCGTGTTGCTGGGATGCTTGACGCTGCCCAGCACCTTGCCGCCGCGCGCCGTGATCACGGCGGTGGCGTCGGCCTCGGCCGACCTGCCGAAGGCGTAGTCGACGGCGATGAAGAACCAGGTGTCGAGGCCCTGATCCATCAGGGCGGTGGCGGTCGCCGTCGCGGTGGCGAAAGTGTCGTACGTCCAGTGGATGCCGTTGGGCGAGCAGGCCTTGCCGGTGAGGTCGGCCGTGCCGGGACCGGAGAACAGCGCGACCTTGTTGCGCTCGCGCGTGATGTCCTGGACGGCGAGCGCGACGGCGGAGCTCGCGAGGTCGACGACGACATCGACACCCTCGGTGTCGAACCAGCGACGCGCGATCGTGGCCCCGACATCGGCCTTGTTCTGATGATCGGCGGAGACCAGCTCGATCTTCGCGCCGGCGACGGTGCCCTTGAAATCCTCGATGGCGAGTTCGGCGCCGGCCACCGAGCCGCGACCGGTCTGGTCGCTGAACGGGCCGGACATGTCCGTGAGCACGCCGATCTTCACGACGTCACCGGAGATCTGGGCCGTTGCCGGATGGGCGAGCGCAAGCAGGGCGATCGCAGTGCAGGTCAGCCGTCTCATGTTCCTCCAAACCTCTGCGTTTGGCGGAACCTAGACATCGGGCTTCGATCGAGCGTCGCGACCGATCGAGTCCATTACCGACGGTGAAATGGATTCCGAGCGCATATGGCCGGCAGAAAGACGCTGTGCACTTGACGGAAGCCGAATGTTCCACTTATGTTCTCTTCCAAGCGGAGGCCCCTGCCGATGTCGCCCGCCACGATCCTTCATGCCGATCTGGACGCCTTCTATGCATCGGTCGAGCAGCTCCTCGATCCGTCCCTGCGCGGCAAGCCGATCGCAGTCGGCGGCGGCGTGGTGCTGGCCGCGTCTTATGAGGCCAAGGCGTTCGGGGTGAAAGGCGGCATGCCCGGCCGACGGGCACGCGAATTATGCCCTCAACTGATCTTCGTCGGCGGCCACTTCAAGCAGTACCAGCGGCTGGGCGATGCGGCAATGAAGGTGCTGGACGATTTCACGCCGCTGGTCGAGCGCATCTCGATCGACGAGGCCTTCGCCGACGTCGTCGGCTGCACGCATCTCTTCGGCTCGCCGGCCGAGATTGCCCGGAAGATCCGGCATCGCGTGAAGAGCGAGCTCGGGCTGCCGATCTCGGTCGGCGTGGCGCGCACCAAGCATCTCGCCAAGATCGCCTCGCAGGTCGCCAAGCCCGACAACTTGGTCGTCGTCGATCCCGAGAAGGAGCTGGAGTTCCTGCACGGCTTGCCGGTCGAATTGATGTGGGGCGTGGGCCCGGTGACGCGCCAGCGGCTGGCCGAGCGCGGCGTCATGACGATCGGCGAGCTGGCCAACATCTCGCCGCAGGCGCTCGATCGTCTGCTCGGCCCGGCGGCGGGCGAGAAGCTTCTGGCGCTGGCATGGAACCGCGATCCGCGCGAGATCCGCACGCACCATCGCGCGCAGTCGGCGGGCGCGCAGTCGGCGCTCGGCCGCAAGCCCGCCGACGCACACGTCTATCGACCTGCGCTCGCCCATCTCGCCGACCGCATCGGTACGCGGCTGCGCGCCAAGTCGCTGGCCGGTCGCACCGTGACGGTACGCGTGCGCTTCGCCGACCTGCGCAGCGTGACGCGCTCGCTGACCCTCGACGCGCCGATCGCGGCGACGGCGAGCCTGGCGGAGATCGCCGAGGAGCTGGTGCGCGCCGCGCTGGCGGACCACCCGCAGGAGAAGCACATCTCGCTGGTGGCCATCTCGGTGTCGCATCTGGAGAAGCACCCCACGCTGCAGTTGGAGTTCTCGCTCGGCGCGAAGCACGAGGAGCGCCGGGCCGGCACGCGACGCGGCCTGGCGCGTTATTCGGCCGATCGTGCCGTCGACCGCATCCGCGATCGCTTCGGCTGGGCTTCGATTGCCTACGGTTCGGTGGCTTTCGGGCCTTTCCGGTCCGTTCCCGACGAATTCCGGGAACTCGCCGAGAAGGAGCTTTGACCGTCGCGACCGGCGTGACCGCAATGTGAACGCCTGGAAGTCGGCAACGAATGCCCGGATCGGACGTTGGCCCTGATGCCTGCACGGATAATAGAAGACTACGCGCTGATCGGCGATTGCGAGACTGCGGCCCTGGTGGCGCGCGATGGCTCGATCGATTGGATGTGCTTTCCGCGTTTCGATTCCGACGCCTGCTTCGCCGCATTGCTCGGCACGCCCGAGCACGGGCGCTGGCGATTGGCGCCCTACGGCAAATGCCGCGGCGTGACGCGCCGCTACCTCGGCGACACGCTGATCCTCGAGACCCGTTTCGAGACCGAACACGGCACGGCCAAGCTGATCGACTTCATGCCGCCGCGCAGCGGCAACCCCGACCTCGTGCGGCTGGTCGTCGGCGTGAGCGGCAGTGTCGCCATGCACATGCAGCTCAACGTCCGATTCGGCTACGGTTCGCGCGTGCCGTGGATCACCCGCCAGTCGGACGACACGCTGTGCATCATCGCCGGCGCCGACCAGGTCGTGCTGCACACCGAGGCACCGCTCAAGGTGGCGGACAATTGCATCGAGAGCGACATCGCCGTCACGGCCGGCGAGACCATCGCCTTCACGCTCACCTATGCGGCGTCGCACCTTCCGCCTCCCGCGCCGATCGACCCCCACGAGGCATTCGCCACCACGAAGCACTTCTGGGAGGAATGGGCGGGCAAGGCCCAGGTCGCTCCCGGCGAACGACAGCATGCCGTCATGCGTTCGCTGATCACGCTCAAGGCGCTCACCTATGCGCCGACCGGCGGCATCGTCGCGGCGCCGACCACCAGCCTGCCCGAGACCCTGGGCGGCATCCGCAACTGGGACTATCGCTTCTGCTGGCTGCGCGATGCGACGCGCACCCTGCTCGCGCTGATGAACGGCGGCTACTACGAAGAGGCCGCCGCGTGGCGCGACTGGCTGCTGCGCGCCGTCGCGGGCGTGCCGCCGCAGGCGCAGATCATGTACAGCATAACCGGCGAGAACCGCCTGACCGAGTGGGAGGTCGGCTGGCTGCCGGGCTACGAAGGCGCACGGCCGGTGCGCATCGGCAACGGCGCACATGGTCAGATCCAGATCGACGTCTACGGCGAGGTCATGGACGCGCTCTACCAGGCACGGCGCGGCGGGATTCCCAGCAGCGATGATTCATGGAACCTGATGCAGGCCTTCCTCTCGCACCTGACGACGATCTGGCGGCAGCCCGACCGCGGCATCTGGGAGAGCCGGGCCGCGCCGCGCCACTTCACCTTCAGCAAGGTCATGGCCTGGGTCGCCTTCGATCGTGGCGCCAAGTTCGCGCGCGAGTTCGGGCACGAGGGACCGGTCGAGCGCTGGAGCGCCGTGGCGCGCGAGATCCACGACGACGTCTGTCGCAACGGCTTCGACGAGGCGCTGGGCAGCTTCGTGCAGTCCTACGGTTCGAAGTGGCTCGATGGCAGCCTCCTGCTGATTCCGATAACCGGCTTTCTGCCGCCCGACGATCGGCGCATCGTGGGCACCATCGACGCGATCAAGCAGCGCCTGTTGCAGGATGGCCTTGTGATGCGTCACGACCCCGAGGAGATCGAAACCGGGCTGGCGCACGGCGAAGGTGCCTTTCTCGCCTGTTCCTTCTGGCTGGTCGACGCCCTCGTCATGATGGGCCGCGCCGAAGAAGGCCAGCGCCTGTTCGATCGCCTGCTCGAGCTGAGGAACGATCTCGGGCTGCTGTCGGAAGAATACGATGTCGATGCCCGGCGGCTGGTCGGCAACTTCCCGCAGGCCTTCTCGCACATCGCGCTCGTCAACTCTGCCTACAATCTCGCCCGCATGAGCAAGCCCGCCGAGCAGCGCGCGGGTGAGCCGGCGGTGCCGGGTTAAGGACCCTGGGGACCGTTGCGGCTCATCTGGCCGGCGAACGCGTGCGCGCTTCCACGGCGTAGTTGCCATCGCCATCTCGCTCGACCTTGATCTCCCGACGCCCCTCCGGGTGGAGTATGAGGGCCTGCAGGATCGGTTGGGCACCCTCCTCGCCCGAGGGACTGAGCTGAACCGTCATGTCCAGACCGACCGGCAGGCGCTTGAGCTTCACATGGGGCGCAAGCGCCGAAATGACCTCGGCGATCGTGCGCGCCGCGAAGCCATGCTTCTTCAACGCGCTTCCGATCGTCTCGCCCTTCCCGAGCTGGACCGATATCTCGAACGGCCCGGCATTTGTCGCGTCGCCCGTGGCGGCTGGCGGCTCACCGGAAGGCGTGCGAGCGGAAGCCGACGGATCGAACGGCGACAACCGGTCCAACAGCGACTCTCGGTCCCAGGGCGGGTCGGAAACGGCCGTGTCGACCGCACGCCGGGTCAATTCGCCATACAGGTCCTCGGGCACCCGTGGTGGGGCCGGCGCCTCGGCCGCAGGTGGTGCCGCCTCGGTCACCTCGACTGCAGCCGGCTCGTCGGCCATCCGGTAGGCAGCCCAGCCGACGGCCATTACAAGCGCAAGACCGATGCCCGGGATGGCGAGCTTGCGGCTCGCGTTGCCGGCCGCCGCGGGTGGCCGAATCTGCACGAAGGTCGGCGCCCGCGGCGGTTCCTCGGACTCGGAGGCTTGCGGGCGGGAGGAAATTACTTCAGCCATCCTTCCACTACCTGGAGGCTTGGGGGGTGCAGCGCTCGCTCCAACCTATCGTTTCGAAATCTCTCCACCGCAAGTCCTTCCTCGACAAGCCGGGGCGTGCAAAATAGCGCATTCATGTGGCGCTTGGTCTTTCTCATCTGCCTCTGGCCGTTCGGTGTCGTCGCCCAGAGTGACGACGACACGAACACCAAGCCGCCTGCGAAGCCGAGGTTTCAGGTCGTCGATGGCAACACGGTGCGGTTCGGATCGCAGGTCGTGCGCCTGTTTGCGATCGAAGCGCCCGCGAGGGGACAGACTTGCGACGATGGCCAGTGGCATCCCGGACCGCTCGCCAAGAAGGCGCTCGAGGGCTTCATCGCGGGCCGTCCGGTGACCTGCAAGCAGATCGACGTCGACGCTCGCAACAGTCGCCCGGTGGCGCAGTGCTTTGCCGGCGACGATGACCTTCAGGCGATGATGGTCTCGGCAGGCTGGGCGTGGTCGTTCGGGCCGTATCGCGATCGATACGCGCCCGAAGAGCGCGAGGCGGCGGTCCGAAAGGCCGGTGTGCACGGCCATCGGTGCCAGCCGCCGTCGGAGTGGCGGGCGCAGCAGCGCGACAGAAGCGGTCAATAGCGCGAGCGGCGGACGAACGGGCGCTGCCCCGGTTCGCCGCGCACGGCATCGTTCTTGCGTCGCTGAAGCCCTTTCACAGGAGCATCCTCTGAGCAACGCGAGCCGGCCCAAAGTGGCCTTCATCGGTACCGGCGGCACCATCTCCTCGCTGGGCGTCCATCCGCTCGAGCTGCAGGACTACGCCGTCCACGACAAGCGCATGCATGCCAGCGAGATCGTCGCGCGCTTTCCCATCGTCAATGAAGTCGCCGAGGTGATCCCCGTCGATTTCCGTAATGTGCCCAGTCCGGAGATCTACTTCCCCGAGTGGCGCGAGCTCGCGGCGCTCTGCCATCGCCTGGTGGCCGGGCATCCAGACCTCGCGGGCATCGTCATCGGTCACGGCACGGCGACGCTGGAAGAGACGGCGTGGGTGCTGAACCTGGTGCTCAAGGTTGATGTGCCGGTGGTCGTGATCGGCGCGCAGCGGCCGGCCTCGGGCCTGTCGACCGACGCCGCCATCAACCTTCTGAACGGCGTGCGCACGGCGGCCGATCCGGCGAGCCGCGGCCGCGGTGTGCTGGTCGTGCTGAACGACGAGATCCAGGCGGCGCGCGAGGTCACCAAGACCTCGAACTGGCGAATGCAGACCTTCCGCACGCCCGACTTCGGCATCCTGGGCCACGCCGACGGCGACCGCATCGCCTTTTATCGCAGACCCGAGCGACAGCACATGCCGGACACGGAGTTCGACATCGAGAGGCTCGCCGGCCTGCCGCGCGTCGACATCGCCTACGCCTATGCCGGGTCGGACGGCAGCGCGATGCGCGCCTTCATCGCCGCCGGCGCCAAGGGACTGGTGTCGGCCGGCTTCGCGCCCGGCATGGCGCCTGCGGCCGATCTCGCGGCGATGGCCGATGCGGTGCGCCAGGGCATCGTCGTGGTGCAATGCTCGCGCGCCGGCTCCGGTCGCATCCATCGCAGCAAGAAGCTTTCGGACGCAGGCGTGCTGGCCGCCGACAATCTCAACCCGCAGAAGGCACGGCTGCTGCTGGCTCTGGCACTCACCAGAACGTCGGATCCCGTCGAGATCGCCCGCATCTTCGCGACCTACTGACCCACTGCCCGCAACCCGCAGCGACCTGCGCCAGTGGCTGCTGAAGCAGCGGTCCGCAACTCGACAAGCCGTCGCGACAGGGCGATCATTGCCGCTGGTTCCGCCAGGGAGGATCTGATGCCTATCCGATTGAGCCGCCGTCGCGCCCTGCAGCTCGGCATCGTCGGCGCCGCCGCGGCAGCGAGCGTGCCGGCGTTCGCCCATCACGGCTGGAACTGGGCCGAAGACCAGCAGAGCGAGCTTTCGGGCACCGTCAAATCGGTGTCGATGGCGCCGCCGCATCCCTCGCTGCAGGTGACCGCGAGCGACGGCAAGCAGTGGCTGATCGACCTCGCCAATCCCAACCAGACCGAACGGGCGGGTTTCACCGCCGCTTCGGCCAAGCCGGGCGACGCCATCGTCGTGCTGGGCAATCGCGCAAAGGACAAGAGCCAGCTCTGGATGAAGGCGGTGCGCATCACCGTCGCCGGCAAGACCTACGATCTCTATCCCGAGCGCATCAAGACGAACTGAGGCGGCCCAGGTCGATGACGCTCGTCGACTGGATCGGCGCCTGGCCGGGCGCCGTCCTGCTGCAGGGCTCGGGCACGATCTATCTGTTCGTCAATGCCGCGCACATCGCGAGCATCGGCCTTCTGATCGGCGGCATCCTGCCGCTCGACCTGCGCCTGGCGGGACTGTTTCGCCGCGTGCCGCTGGCCGTGATCGCCCCATTCCTCTCGCGCAGCGCGGCGATCGGACTTGGCCTCGCGATCATCACCGGACTTTGCCTCTTCTCCGTAAAGCCGCGCGAGTATCTCGCGAACGCGGCGTTCCTGTGGAAGCTCGCCCTGCTCGCGCTCGCCCTCGTCAACATCGTCGTGCAGCACGGCAACCGGCACTTTCGCCAGGCCCTCGACGGCGGGACAGTCCACCTCAGCGTCCGTCTCGTCGCCGCCGGCTCGGCCGTCCTCTGGCTCGCCGTGCTGGTCGCCGGCCGCTGGATCGGGTTCCTTTAGGTCAGGTGCCCGGCTCCCTCCCCGTGCCGGCCGGCGCCCGACACGAAGCGCCCCGCCAAAAAGGAAACGGCCGGGCAGAGCCCGGCCGTCCCTGAAGACGTGGTCTTCGGATCGCTTACTGGATGACGATCTCGACGCGGCGGTTCTGCGGCTCGCGCACGCCGTCGCCGGTCTGCACCAGCAGGCCCTTCTCGCCCATGCCGATC
>JAEZIF010000447.1 GCA_023416135.1 Pseudomonadota bacterium | reverse complement strand
TCGAGAACCTGCAGATGGGCGCCACGCTCGGCGACCCGGCGCATTTCCAGCGCGACCTCGAGCGCGTCTTCGCCATGTTCCCACGGCTGGCCGAGCGGCGCGAGCAGCGCGGCGGCACGCTGTCGGGCGGCGAGCAGCAGATGCTGGCGATCGGCCGCGCGCTGATGAGCCGGCCGCGCCTGCTGCTGCTCGACGAGCCGTCGCTTGGCCTCGCGCCGCTGATCGTGCGGCAGATCTTCGACGCGATCGGCCGCATCGCGCGGGACGAGGGCGTGACGATCTTCCTGGTCGAGCAGAACGCCTTCCATGCGCTGCGGCTCGCCGACCGCGGCTACGTGCTGGCCAACGGCCGGGTCCGCCTCAGCGGCTCGGGCCGCGAGCTTCTGGCCAACGCCGAAGTCCGCGCCGCCTATCTCGAAGGCGGTCACGCGTGAGCCCGCTCGACACCTTCATGTTCGACTGGTTCGGCAACACGCTGGCCATGGTGCTGCTGTTCAACTTCATACTCGTGGCGCCCGGCGCGTTCGCAGCCGGCCACGCCGTGGCCATCACCTGGCGGCCGTGGGGGCAGATCGTGTTCTACACGGCGCTGCTGTCGGCGACCTTGCGTTTCTTCGACTATGCGCTGGCCGGCGGCGAGCTGTGGTCGCCGGGCGGCTTCCTGCTCGGCTGGCTCGTGCAACTCGCGGTCGCAGCCTTTGCCTGGCGGCTGACGCATGCGCGCCTGATGGTGCGCCAGTATCCCTGGCTCTATCGGCGCAAAGGCTTGCTGGGCTGGGAGGAGCGGCACTAATCTCTGGCCACGCTCCACACCCGTGGAGACCCGGGGGTAACAAGGAGGCTTTGATGAAAAGGACGTATGGCGCTTTGGCCGTCGCGGCGATCGCCCTGATGGCGACGCCTGCTTTCGCGCAGATCAAGATCGGCTCGGCCGGCCCGATGACGGGCCAGTATGCGGCGTTCGGCGAGCAGCTGAAGCGCGGCGCCACCATGGCGGTCGAGGAGATCAACGCGGCAGGCGGCGTGAACGGCCAGAAGCTCGAGCTGCTGGTCGGCGACGATGCCTGCGATCCCAAGCAGGCGACCGCCGTCGCCAACAAGATGGTGTCGGACAAGGTCGTGTTCGTGGCCGGGCACTTCTGCTCCGGCTCGTCGATCCCGGCGTCGGACATCTACAAGGAAGGCAAGATCCTGCAGATCACGCCGGCCTCGACGAACCCGAAGCTGACGGAAGATGCTGCCGCCAAGGGCAACACCACGGTGTTCCGCACCTGCGGCCGTGACGACGTGCAGGGCGCGACGGTGGGCGCCTATATCCTGAAGCACAACAAGAACGGCAAGGTCGCGATCCTTCACGACAAGTCGCCCTACGGCAAGGGCGTCGCCGACGAGACCAAGAAGGCGATCAACAAGGGCGGTCTGAAGGAGGCCATGTACGAGGCCTACAACGACACCGACAAGGACTTCACCGCGCTCATCAACAAGATGAAGCAGGCGAAGATCGACATCATCGTGCTCGGCGGCTACCACACCGCAGGCGCGCTGATGATCAAGCAGGCCCGTGAGCAGGGGCTGGCGGCGAAGATGATGGGCTTCGACTCGCTCGAGACCGCCGAGTTCGCCCAGCTCGGCGGGGCGGCCACCGACGGCGTGCTGATGTCGTTCCCGCCCAAGGCCGAGGACGATCCCAAGAATGCCGCCCTGGTGAAGAAGTTCCGCGACGCCAAGTACAACCCGGAGGGCTACACGCTGTTCAGCTACGCCGCGGTGAAGGCGTGGGCCGAGGCGGCCAACAAGGCCAAGTCGACCGACGCGACCGCGGTCGCGGCGGCCCTGCGCGGCGGCAAGTACGACAGCGCCGTGGGCGTGCTCGAGTTCGACCAGAAGGGCGACATCAAGAATCCGGTCTACGACATCTATGTCTGGAAGGACGGCAAGTCGGCTCCGACGACCAAGTAACAAGAGGCTCGCGCTTCGAGGAGAAGGGCCCGGTCATCGGGCCCTTTTTCGTCGGCCGCGAAAGGTGACCGAAGTTCTTGACTGGACTGTACTTTGGTTATATCGTGGGCGAGCCTCGCTGCATATGCTGCCCGCTGGGTGCATATTCATTCTAGAAGGGAGGCCCAACCAATAGGGGGTGCGATCGCAAGGAGCCACCAGGCTCGTCGTCGGAAATGCCGGAAATGCCGGAAAATCACCGGCATCGTTTTTCCTGAGGCGAATCAACGTCTTGTAGGTCACTTCCCACGATTTTGCGGAACGGTGACACCGCGCCCCCGGATATGGTATCCGGTCGCTCAACAGTTAGAGGGGATCGTTAGTCGAAATGCCGGGGGGCGCCATTGCGGTCGCGTCGGATCATGCCGGCTACGACCTGAAAGAGATTCTGAAACGCGACCTGCAGGAAGCGGGTCACGACGTGTTGGACCTCGGCACGAGCTCCTCCCAGTCGGTCGACTATCCCGACTTCGGCACGGCCATGGCCGACGCCGTGGCTTCGGGGCGGGCGGAGAAGGGGGTCCTGGTGTGCGGCACCGGCATCGGTATCTCGATCGCCGCCAACCGCAACCCCAAGGTGCGGGCGGCCGTCGTCCATGACGTCACCTCGGCCCGGCTGACGCGGCTGCACAACGACGCCAACGTCGTGGCATTCGGCCAGCGTCTGATCGGGACCGAGACCGCCCGCGAGGCGCTGAGAGTGTTTCTCGATACCGAGTTCGAAGGCGGCCGCCATGCCGGCCGCGTAGCCAAGCTGTCAAAGGGTTGCACGACATGAGCCAAGCCGCTTCCAAGACGACCGACGCGCCGTTGCCGATGTTCACGCGCAGCCTGGCCGAGGCCGATCCGGCCGTCGATGCGGCGGTCAAGGGCGAGGTGCATCGCCAGCGCGAGCAGATCGAATTGATCGCTTCCGAGAACATCGTGTCGCGCGCCGTGCTCGAGGCGGCGGGCTCGGTGCTGACCAACAAGTATGCCGAGGGCTATCCCGGCCGGCGCTACTACGGCGGGTGCGAGGAGGTCGACAAGGCCGAGCAGCTCGCCATCGACCGCGCCTGCAAGCTGTTCGACTGCAGCTTCGCCAACGTCCAGCCGCACTCCGGAGCGCAGGCCAACCAGGCGGTGTTCATGGCGCTGCTGCAGCCGGGCGACAAGTTCATGGGCATGGCGCTCGACCAGGGCGGCCATCTCACGCACGGCTCGCCCGCCAACCAGTCGGGCAAGTGGTTCAAGGTCGTTTCCTATGGCGTCAAGCCGGACACCCACCTGATCGACTACGAGCAGATGGAGGAAGTCGCGCGCCGCGAGAAGCCGAAGCTGATCGTGGCCGGCGCCTCGGCCTATTCGCGTCACATCGACTGGGCTCGCTTCCGCAAGGTCGCGGACGAGATCGGCGCCTTCTTCATGGTCGACATGGCCCACTATGCCGGCCTGGTCGCGGCCGGCGTCTATCCCAACCCGCTGCCGCACGCCCATGTCGTCACCACTACGACGCACAAGACGTTGCGCGGCCCGCGCGGCGGCATGGTGCTGTCGACCGACGTCGACATCGGCAAGAAGATCAACTCCGCGGTGTTCCCCGGCCTGCAGGGCGGACCGTTGATGCACATCATCGCGGCCAAGGCCGTGGCGTTCGGAGAGGCGTTGCGGCCCGAGTTCAAGGTCTATGCCCAGAACGTCGTCGACAATGCGCGCGCGCTCGCCTCGTCGCTGACCGAGCGCGGCCTGAAGATCGTCTCGGGCGGTACCGACAGCCACGTCATGCTGGTAGACCTGCGCCCGAAGAAGGCAACGGGCGTATCGGCGGAGAAGGTCCTCGACCGCGCCGGCATCACCGTCAACAAGAACAGCATCCCGGGCGATCCGGAGAAGTTCACCGTGACGTCCGGCGGGCGCCTGGGGTCGCCCGCCGGCACGACGCGCGGCTTCGGCGTCGCGGAGTTCCGTCAGGTCGGCCATCTGATCGCCGACGTGCTCGACGGCATCGCCAAGAATGGCCCGGACGGCGACGCCCAGGTCGAGGCGCAGGTCCGCGCCAAGGTTCACGCGCTTTGTTCCCGCTTTCCGATCTACCGAGACTGACGCGCGCGCAAAAGACAACAGGGGGAGAGAATGCGCTGTCCATTCTGCGGTCACGAGGATACCCAGGTTAAGGACTCGCGACCGACTGACGACAATTC
>JAEZIF010000323.1 GCA_023416135.1 Pseudomonadota bacterium | reverse complement strand
CTGGACCACCTATCGAGCGCCCAATCCCGACACGATCCGCGGGTATTCGTTCGTCGCCTCGTCTTCGGTGTCCTGGTGGCGACGTCGATTGCGGCGCTGCTCGTGCTTGCCGCCCTTTCATTGAAGGCGGGCGGCTTCGATGCGGCCGACCTTCTCCTGCTGGCCCTGTTCGGCGCGACGACGCCGTGGCTAGCCATCGGCTTCTGGAACGCCACAATCGGCTTCTTGATCATGCGGCTCACCGACGATCCGAGCACGTACGTCGTGCCGCAGGCCGCCAAGGCGCTATCGCCGTCGGCGATCGTCGCATCGACAGCCATCCTGATGTGCGTGCGAAACGAGCCGCCCGACCGGGTAGTTCGCAACCTCGATGCCATGATGGCCGACATCGATGCCGCCGGATGCGCCAATCGGTTTCACGTCTATGTCCTGAGCGATACGAGCCTGCCCGAGATCCTGTCCGCCGAGGCGCAGGCGTTTGACGAGCTGGCGCGACGCTGGGCAGGCCGCGTCCCCCTGACGTATCGGCGGCGAAAGGCCAACACGGGTTACAAGGCGGGCAACATCCGCGATTTTCTCGAGCGATGGGGAGACGCCCACGATCTCATGGTGACGCTCGACGCGGACAGCTACATGACCGCGTCGGCCATCCTGAGGATGGTCGGCGTCATCGAGGCCAATCCGAAGCTCGGCATCCTGCAGGGGCTGGTCGTCGGCCTGCCTTCGACCAGTGCCTTTGCGCGCATCTTCCAATTTGGCATGCGTCTTGGCATGCGATCGTGGACGATCGGCAGTGCCTGGTGGCAGTCCGACTGCGGCCCCTACTGGGGGCACAACGCCGTGATCCGGGTTGGGCCCTTCAAGCGGCACTGCGCGATCCCGGTTCTTCCCGGCAAAGGCCTCCTGCGAGGTCATGTCCTCAGCCATGATCAGATCGAAGCCGCGTTGATGCGGCGTGCCGGCTATGACGTTCGCGTCCTGCCGGAGGAGGACCTTGGTTGGGAAGAAAATCCGCCGACCCTTGTCGAGTTCATTCGACGCGACCTTCGCTGGTGTCAGGGAACGCTCCAGTACGTCTTCTTTGCGGGCATCCCCGGATTGGAGGTCGTCAGTCGCTTCCAGCTTCTGTTCGCCATGCTGATGTTCCTGGGCTCGCCCGCCTGGATCGGCCTCCTGCTCGTGTCCACGCTGGTCCTGGCGGCAGCGCCTTCGCCGGTTGCCTTCGTCGATGGCGACTACGGTGTGGTGCTGCTGGCTACAATCCTCGTGATGTGGTTTGCGCCAAAGGTAGCGACGGTCGTCGATGTGCTGAGCCGGCCGGTTCTTCGCCGCCGGTTCGGCGGCACCTGCCGTTTCCTTGCCGGCATCGCCGTCGAGACGACCTTTTTCCTGCTGCTCTCGCCCATCATGTGGATGGCGCACACGCTCTTCCTGGCCGGGCTTCCGTTCGGTCGCGCCATTGGCTGGATCGGACAAGTCCGCAGCGACCATTCGGTCTCATGGTCGACGGCCTTGCGGCACCTCTGGCCTCAGACGGCAGTCGGCACTGCCTCTCTGATACTGCTGGGCCTGCAGCAGCCGACGGCGCTCCCCTGGGTCTTTGTCCTCGGGGCCGGTGGTCTGGCGCTGTCTGTCCCCCTCTGCGTCATCACCTCGCGCCCATCCCTGGGTTCGGCTTGTGCACGCATCGGCATCGGTCGCCTTCCCGAGGAAACGGATCCCCCGGCAGCCCTGGAGCATCTCGAGCTTCCGGCTCTGAGGGCCGCCCAGCCCGTCGCGCCGGACTGACCCATGCTGCGAAGCCTTCGAACCGCGCGCGGCGTCCTTCGATCGCTGCGCATCTATCACGGACACTCAGGACGCGCTCACGCGATGGATGCGCTCTATGCCGGATTCGTCAAGCCGGGCGATCTCGTCTTCGATGTCGGTGCACATGTCGGTGACCGAATTCGCGCATTCCGCCGGCTTGGCGCGCATGTCGTTGCCCTGGAGCCGCAGCCGGCCCTGTTTCGGACGTTGACGGTTCTGTTCGGACGGGACGACGCCGTCACCCTGGTGCCTTCCGCGGTCGGTCGGGTGGCGGGCACCGCCATGATGATGATCAATCTCGACAACCCCACGACGTCCACGCTGTCGAGAGATTTCATCGATGCCAGCCGCGGCGCCGCGGGATGGGAGGCGCAGGCGTGGCCACAATCGCTTCCGGTCCACGTCACGACGCTCGACGAGCTGATCGGCAGGTACGGCGTGCCATCCTTCATCAAGCTCGACGTCGAGGGATTCGAGGCAGAAGCGCTCGCCGGGCTGTCGCACTTCATCTCCGCGCTTTCGTTCGAATTCACGACCATCCAACGCGCTGTCGGACTGGCTTCACTCGAGCGCTGCACGGCCCTCGGTTACACGCGCTTTTGTGCGGCCCTCGGCGAAAGCCAAACGCTGGGCGAGTGGATGGACGCCTCCGACGTCGCGAATTGGCTCATGACCCTGCCCCATTCGGCAAACTCCGGGGACATCTATGCGCGACGCGACTAATGCGATCTTCGCTGTCCTCGCCATACCCGTCTTGTGGGCAAGTATTCCTGCCCCTGCGAAGGCTGAGACGCCCGTCGAGATAATCAACGCCAGCACGCCGACGCGGTGTGCCGAGGAAGACAACGTCTACATCAAGCTGCAAGGCGAGCGGGTGGGCCGCTTCCGGATCGAGGCTCGGCATCCCGCGTATCTCGGCACCATTGTCACCGACCGGTGGGATCCCGATTTTGCCAACTGCAACATGCCGGGGGCCGCCGCCTACCAGTTCGAACCTCGTCGTCTCACGATTTACGAGACCGAGGATTGGCAGCTTGTGGGACTCACATTTCCAAGCTTCTGGCGTCCGAACAGCGTCCCGGTACGGGTCGGCGCGCGAATCGAAACCGGCTTTCATCTCCTGCAGCTCTGGACTCGATTCCAGCAGCGCGCCGAGGAAGTCCTTGTGCTCTATCCCACCGACGGCTATTGGCGGCCGCGTCCTTTGGCGCCCCGAAACTTGCGCGCAACGGCGTACGGCTCTTCCTTTCTCATCGGACCCGTGGAAGAGCAGGGTCGACCCCTGGTCGATCTGAAAGACGTCGCATTCGATCCAGCCTCGCGCACCTTTTCGCTGAGCTTCGCTCGCGGTGGCGGCGCGACGCTGCGCCTCGATACGCTGGACCACGAACGCATCGCTCTTGAGGTTACGTTGCAGCCGCCTGTCGGCCGGGAGCAGCCGTTCGCCGCGCTGCGCTCCATGCATGTAAGCGAGACCAACAGCGACGTTGCTCACGTTGCCTGGCGCGCCCAGGCGAGCCCCCAGTGGCAGGACGCCCAAGTCATGTCGTTCCAGCGGGCTCGTGCTGTCGAGCTGTGGTCCGGGCGGCGGGTTCCCTCTCACAACACCAGTGCTCCGGACGTCACGTTTCGCGATTTCCGCTCAGACGGTCGGTGAGACCGACCGCCGTGAATGCCACCGGCAAATGATGAGGCCGCAAATCTGTGGCTGCGGCGGCACCATCACTTCTGGGCGTACTTGCCGCCGGTCTGCGGCGTGTGCGGCCCCTCGGCGCCCTTGTCCTTGTGCTGCGAGCGCGTGGTGCGGGCCCAGGTGCGCTTGAGCTCGTCCTTCACGTTGAACCTGAGGGTGCCGACCTTCTCGATGGTGAGCTCGATCTTGTCGCCATCCATGAAGGAGTTCAGGCCGCGATGGTTGGTGCCGGTCGCCAGGATGTCGCCGGGATTGAGCGTGTGGATCGAGCTTGCCCATTCGATGCAGCGCGGGATCTGGTGCGCCATGTCGTTGGTGTTGAACTTCTGCATCACCTGGCCGTTGTTGGTGAGGGTGATGTTGAGGTTCTGCGGATCGGCGATCTCATCGGCGGTGACGATCCACGGGCCGATCGGCGCGAAGGTGTCGCGCGACTTCATCTGGAAGAACACGTTGCCCGGCGGCGGCAGGCCACGCGCGGAGCCGTCGATGAAGCAGGTGTAGCCGAAGATGTGGCTCATGGCGTCGGCCTGGCTGGCGCGCGTCGCCGGCTTGCCGATGATCAGCGCGAGCTCGGCCTCGCCTTCGAAGATGCTGGCAGGCACGTCAGGGAGCACCATGGTGTCGCCCTCGCCGATCACCGCCGAAGCCGCCTTGTGGAAGGCGTTGATCTGCGGCTTCTCCTTGAGCGTGCCGTCCTCCATGTAGTTCACCGCCATGCAGACGATGTTGCCGGGCTTCGGCACCGGCGGGCGGAGCCGCACGTCCTTCAGCGGCACGCCCTTGCCGTCGGCCGCGGCCTTCTCGACCTTGGCCTTGTGGGCATCCCACCTGGCGATCAGGCCGATGATGAGGTCGCGCGTGTCGATATGCGGGATGTCCTTCACCGCATCGGTGACGTCGACGACGGTGTCGCCCTTGACGACGCCGAGCCGGTAGTCGTCGAAATAGCAGAGCTTCACTTCTGGTCTCCCCCTTCGAATACCTTCTTGGCGACATTGGCCGCGGACATGGCGACCGGCCATCCGCCGTAGAAGGCGAGATGGGTGATGAGCTCGAGCAGCTCGTCCTTCTTCACGCCGTTGTTGATGGCGCGTTGGAAGTGGCCGACCTGCTGCTCGGTGCGGTTCAGCGCCACCAGGGCGGCGCAGGTGATCAGGCTGCGGTCGCGCTTGGAGAGGCCCGGCCTCTCCCAGACGTCGCCGAACAGCACGTTGTCGGTCAGGTCGACGAGCTTGGGCGCAAATGCGCGCAACGCGTCGCGTGCAGCCGATGAATCGGCGGGTCGCTTGGACATGGTTCTTTCCTCCTCCTCTACTGGAAACTCTAGAATCAGGGGCTGGCGTGACCGATGAAGCGCTCGGGCGGCCGCTCGCCCCATTGCGACTGGAAGCCCTCCTCCACGCTCAGCAGATGGCCGCCATTGGCTGCATTGAGGCGATCGGTATCGGCCCAGCGCTCGTGCACGCGGCCCCACGGGTCGGACCAGTAGTCGTAGACCTGGCTGCCCAGCAGATGCCGGCCGATGCCCCACATGTGCTCGTACTTGCCGACGCGCTTGATGTGCTCGTGGTCCTGGAACACGGCGTCGATGTCCTGCGCCTCGTAGGAGACGTGGTTGAGGCCCGTCTTCTCGTTGTGCACGCAGAACAGCACGTGGTGATCGACATACTCCTCGCCGCGATCGAGGCGGCTGAAGGCGCCGATCACGTTCTCCTCGTCGCCGGCATAGACGTCGTCCGAGCGGATCATGCCCAGCGTCTCGCGAAACCAGGCGACGGTCTCCTTGACCTTGGGCGTCGCCAGCACGCCGTGGCCAATCCGCTGGATCATGGTTGGCGACTTCGAAAGCCGCATCAACCGACCCTTGCGGCGCAGCGGATCGCTGCCGGTGTTGACCGGATCGCGCTCGACCTTGGTCGCCGGCACGGTCGACATGCCGTGGATGACCTCGATCTGGTAGCCGTTGGGCTCCTTCAGGCGCACGCGCTTGCCGCCGCCCGGCTCGTTCAGCGTCTCGATGCCCGAGGCGCCCGGCAGCTTGGTGAGCCGCTCGAGATCGCCCTCGCTCGCGGCGTGAGAGGCGAAGCCGATGAACCTGGTGCCGCCCTTGTGCACGGCGTGGAGGTGATGACGACCGTCGGCGCCGCGCATGTAGAGCGCATCGGGCGTGCGTTCGGCGCGCAGCAGGCCGAAATGGGTGAGAAACTCCTCCATCTCGTCGAGGTCGGGCGCCTCCATGCGCGGGAAGGCAAATTCTGCAGCTTTGATTGCGACCATGGTTTCCTCCTGTCTCAAGCCATCGTCTTGAACTTGTCGGGCAGCCGCTCCTCGTTGCCGAGCGCCACGCGACGCACGCCGTCGCTGTCGGGACTGGCCGGGAAGCCGACCGCAGCTCGCGGTGCCGGCACCTCGACCACCTTGTAGGAAAGGCGCCCGACCCCGGTCACCTCGACGTCGATCGTATCGCCGACCTCGAGCGGACGCGAGTTGGCGGGCGTTCCGGTCAATAGAATGTCACCGGGCAGGAAGGTCATGTGGCGCCCGAGATCGGCGATCAGGTAGCCGCAGTCGAAGATCTGCTCGCTGATCGCGCCTTCCTGCACCATCTTGCCGTTCTTGTAGGAACGCAGGGTCGACTGG
>JAEZIF010000474.1 GCA_023416135.1 Pseudomonadota bacterium | reverse complement strand
GGTTGAGATAGACGTTGTTGGCGTCGTAGCTCAGGTTCGACAGCAGGAAGGGGTAGAGCTCGTTGACCGAGGCGATGGTGCCGGAGAGGCCACCCTTGGCGATGAGGATGGTGTAGGTCGTCGACGGCGCGAAGCTCATGCCGGGCAGCGCCGACACGACGACCGTGCCGCCGTTCAGCGTGGCGGTACCGCTGACGTTGAGGCGGTCGCTCAGGCCCGCACCCGCCACCTCGGTGGCATAGGTGGCGCCCGCGGCGTGGGCATAGTTCCCGGTGACTGTCATCGTGCCGATCGAGTTGCCGGGTGCCATGACGCCGCTGTTGGCCACCGAGCCGACGATGGTGCCGGCGCCGCTCAGCACGCCGCTATTGGAGACGTCGCCGTTCACCTGGTTGTTGTTGGTGAAGCTGCCGCTGTTGATGACATTGCCGGTGATGACGCCGGCGTTGCTGGCGCTGCCGCTATTCATCAGGCTGCTCAGCATGGTGCCGCTGTTGCTCAGCGTCCCCTGGTTCTGCAGCGTGGCGCCGACCGACTGGAACGTGCCGGCATTGGTGAGCGTCGATTTGGACGAGACCTGGTAGCCGCCGCCGGTCACGAAGGTTGCTCCGGGAGCGATGCTCAGGTTGCCGATCATCGTGCCGCTGAGCGCCAGCGTGCCGCCGTCGACGAAGGTGCCCCCGGTGTAGGTGTTGCTGCCGCCCAGCACCAGCGTCCCGTTGCCCTGGAGCGTCAGGCTGCCCGGCCCGCTGATGTTGTTGCTCCAAAAGTCGAAGGCGCTGAAGCCACCGGCATCGGCGCTCATCGTTACCGTGACGTTGCCGTTGAACGCCCCGTAGCCGCCTGCCGCGGCATAGAGGTTGAGCCGCGCCCAGCCGCTGCCGTCATCGAGCGGCGCGCCGGCCGGCAGCATCGTCGAGGTCAGCACGTCGAGCTGCTGCTGCGAGCTGAGATATGGAAAGCGAGACGCAATCAGCAGATTGGAGTTTGTCGGCGCCGTATTGGTGCTGTTGGCCGGCACCGGCCCCTGAAGCCCGTACGTCGTCAGCGCGACATAGGCCTGGTTGGCCGCAGTGAGCTGGTCGGCGTTCGGGAAGGTCCCGTTGGCGATGCACGCCGCCACGTTGGACGCGCAGCTGGCATGGGGAACTGTCGGCGCCGATCCGATCGCCGCGAGCGAGTCGCGCAGCAGAGTCGTCGTATTCTTGACGTTTTCCACGTAGCCCGGAGGAGCGAAGGCCGCGTTGCCGGCCAGCGCATTCGCCAGGAGATAGTAGGCCGAGATGCGGCCGCCGATGATGTCGAGCGGATAGTGCACGCCGAGGAAGTTTCGGCTGAGCCCCCACTGCTGCGCCGACAGCATCAGAGGCTGATAGGCTTCCGGCAGCATCACCGCGTAGAAGAGCGCAGTGCCGTTGCCGCCGGTGGAATGGCCGCTGGGGAACGACCCCGAATCTTGAAGGCCGCCTTGCGACTGAGGGAACCTCCAGTCGGAGTATTGGGCGCTGACGGTTGTCGGTGGCGTGATCAAGGGGCCCGAGATCGACGACCATGGGTTGTTGTAGACCTGCGGGTTGGTCTGGAACGGACGGGGGTCCTGATTGAGGTTCGGTGCGAACGGGCTGCTCGAGGGAAACTCGCGCAGGTAGTACTGATAGGTCGAGAAGCTGTCCTTCAGCGCGGACACGGGACCCATGACGATGCCCATGGAATAGTCGTTGATCGACTGGGCCAGCGCCGTGTTCGCCAGGACGCTTTGCACCGGCGCGGCCAGGGACGACTGGATGTTGTTGCTCTGCCAGATCAGGGTAGTGGCGCCACCGATGCCGTTGAGATTGGCGTTTTGCGCCGCCTGGATTCGCTGATCGACGCTCGAGCTCAGGTAGAGGTTGGCGATGGCCTGGTAGTTGGCGTTCAGCATGGCCTGTCCTGCCGCCGTGCCGGTCAGCGAGTTGATGGGGCTGAGAAGCTGGATCAGTTGGTCCGTCGGGCTGGACTGGGGGGCGGCCGGCGTGGCTGCGAGCAGCGGCGCCAGGGCGAACGCCGCCGCGGTAGCCAGATGCTTCGTCACGTACAGGCCGGTGGTGGTAAGCAGTTCTCGACGCAGGAGCCGGGCAGTAAGCCATCGAGCGCGCTTCATGTTTTCCTTCATTGGGCAAAAGTACGCTGCCGGACTGCGCAAGCTGCGGCATCGCCTCCCGGTGCTTTGAGGCACTTCTGCCACAATTTGGATGATAGTTGCGCACCCGGTGTAATTGATTGCACCGAGTCACAGCAGTGAGTGCAGAGAATCAGGCGATCACGGACCCTTCAAATCGGCGGGTTGCCGGATCGGCCAGATCTTCGACATCGCCCAGCTCACCAGCAGCCCGACGACGCAACCGAAGACGACTTCGGCGACCTTGTGCAGTCCATGCTCGACGCCGCTCAGCCGGGAATGCGAGGAGACGCCTGCGGCGATGACGATCGCCGCCGTGATCGGCGCCTGGCGCCACATCGTCTGGATATGGATGACGTAGGACGACAGCAGGACCGTGACGGCCAGCGCGAGCGGCAGAGTCCATTCGGCGGGGCCGCCGACCATCAGGAAGAGCAGTCCGACCACGCCGCCGACCAGCACGTTGATCAGGCGGCTCCTGAACATGCGTGCCGCCTCGGTCACCTGCGGGTCGGACGCGGCGACCATGGAGGCGATCGCCCAGATCGGGTTGGTGTCGGCGATGTGGGCGAGCGAATACCAGACGATGACCGTGGCGATGGCCACGTTGCAGGCGAACCGGATGCCGAGAATGTCCTGCGGCATGGTGAAGGGCCACCGCCGACGGTTGTCGCTCTGCGCCATGTCGTCCTCCCCACGTGAAACGCGGGGAGGATAATGTAGCCCTCTAGTTCCTCACCAGTGGCTTGTACTTGATGCGATGCGGCTGGTCGGCGTCGGTGCCGAGGCGGCGATGGCGGTCGGCCTCGTAATCCTGGTAGTTGCCCTCGAACCATTCGACGTGGCTGTCGCCTTCGAACGCCAGCATGTGGGTGGCGATGCGATCGAGGAACCAGCGATCATGGCTGATGATGACGGCGCAGCCGGCGAAGTCGACCAGCGCCTCTTCCAGGGCGCGCAGCGTGTCGACGTCGAGGTCGTTGGTCGGCTCGTCGAGCAGCAGCACGTTGGCGCCGCTCTTCAACATCTTGGCGAGATTGACGCGATTGCGCTCGCCGCCCGAGAGCTGGCCGACCTTCTTCTGCTGGTCGGCGCCCTTGAAGTTGAACGAGCCGCAATAGGCGCGGCTGGAGACTTCGCGGCTGCCGAGCTTGATGATGTCGAGCCCGCCCGACAGTTCCTCCCACACCGTCTTGTTCGGATCGAGCGTCTCGCGGCTCTGGTCGACATACCCGAGCTTCACCGTCGGACCGACCGAGAAGGTGCCTGAATCCGGCTTGTCCTGGGCGGTGATCATCTTGAACAGCGTGGTCTTGCCGGCGCCGTTGGGGCCGATCACGCCGACGATGCCGCCCGGCGGCAGGTTGAAGGAGAGGTTGTCGATCAGCAGACGGTCGCCGAAGCCCTTGGAGATGCCCTCGGCCCTGATCACGTGGTCGCCCAGCCTCGGGCCGGCCGGGATGACGATCTGCGCGGTGTCGAGCGTAGCCTTCTGCTCCTCCTCGACCATCTGGTTGTAGGCCGCGATGCGCGCCTTGCTCTTGGAGCGCCGTGCCTGCGCACTCTGGCCCATCCATTCGAGCTCGCGCTGCAAGGTGCGGCGGCGCGTGTCGGCGGCCTTCTCTTCCTGTGCCAGCCGCTGCTCCTTCTGCTTCAGCCACGAGGAGTAGTTGCCTTCCCAGGGGATGCCGGCGCCGCGGTCGAGCTCGAGGATCCAGCCCGCGACATTGTCGAGGAAGTAGCGGTCGTGGGTGACGGCGACGACCGTGCCCGGGAACTCGGCGAGATGGCGCTCCAGCCAGGCGACGGACTCGGCGTCGAGATGGTTGGTCGGCTCATCGAGCAGCAGCAGATCGGGCTTGCTGAGCAGCAGCCGGCAGAGCGCGACGCGGCGGCGCTCGCCGCCCGACAGCTTCTCGACGTCGGCGTCCGACGGCGGGCAGCGCAGCGCATCCATGGCGATCTCGACCGTGCGCTGCAGGTCCCAGCCGTTGCCGGCGTCGATCTTCTCCTGGAGTTCGGCCTGCTCGGCGATCAGCTTGTCCATGTCGGCGTCGGGGTCGGAGAAGGCGTTCGACACCTCCTCGAAGCGCGCCAGCATCCGGGCCATTTCGCCGGCGCCGTCCATGACGTTGCCCAGAACGTCCTTCTTGGGATCGAGCTTGGGCTCCTGCTCAAGCAGGCCGAGCTTGGCGCCCTCGGCGGCCCAAGCCTCGCCGGTGAAATTGTCGTCCTGGCCGGCCATGACCCGGAGCAGGGTCGACTTGCCCGAGCCGTTGAGGCCCAGCACGCCGATCTTGGCGCCGGGGAAGAACGACAGCCAGATGTCCTTCAGGACCTGCTTGCCGCCCGGGTAAGGCTTGTTAAGACCTTTCATGACGTAGATGTATTGATAAGCTGCCAAGGCTCTGGTTTCCTTGAGGAATTTGGAGCGTTTTGCGGCTGTGTAGACGCTGTGTAGGTC
>JAEZIF010000302.1 GCA_023416135.1 Pseudomonadota bacterium | reverse complement strand
GCGCGAGGCGGCCGACGCCGAGGCCGCGGTGGCCGCCATGGTGGCGCAGCGTCAGCTGGCCCTGCAGGTGGCCGAGCAGGAGCGGGACGCGACCCAGGGGCGGCTGGCCGAGTTGCAGGCCGAGAGTGACCGGATCGCCGCCGAGATCCGGGCCCGGGCCGCCGCCGATTACGAGCTGATCACCGACGAAAAGGCGCTCGACGAGTGGATCGCCGAGGCGACCAAGGCCGGCACGGTGGCCTTCGACTGCGAGACCGACGCGCTCGATGCCAACAATGGCGGCCTGGTCGGCGTGTCGCTTGCCCTGCTCGAGGGCCCGTGGGCCAACGTCAACTCGACCAAACGGCGCGCGGCCTATCTGCCGCTCGGCCATCGCAAGCCCGGCGGCGAGGCGCAGGGTGCGCTCGACCTGGCCGGCGACGGCGCGGGCAAGGATGCGGGCGACCTGCTGCCCGGGCAGCTCCCGCTCAAGAAGGCGATCGCCCGGCTGAAGCCGTTGCTCGAGGACCCGTCGGTGCTCAAGGTCGGCCAGAACATCAAGTACGACATGTGCGTGTTCCGCCAGCACGGCGTGGAGGTCGGACCGGTCGACGACACGATGCTGCTCTCCTTCGTGCTCGACGCCGGCAAGCACAATCACGGCATGGACGATCTCGCCAAGCTCTATCTCGGCCAGGACACCATCAAGTTCTCCGACGTGGCCGGCAGCGGCGCCAAGCAGCTGAGCTTCGACAAGGTGCCGATCGACAAGGCGCGCGACTACGCCGCCGAGGACGCCGACGTCACCATGCAGCTCTGGGCCCAGTTCAAGCCCCGGCTCGCCCGCGAGCACATGGTGGCGGTCTACGAGACCATCGAGCGGCCGCTGATCCCCGTGCTGCTGGGCATGGAGCAGGCCGGCATCAAGGTCGACGCACCGCAGCTCAGGAAGCTCTCGTCCGAGTTCGAGAAGCGCATGCTCGAGCTCGAGCAGGAGATCCACAAGGTCGCCGGCCGGCCGTTCAATGTCGGCTCGCCCAAGCAGCTCGGCGAGATCCTGTTCGACGAGCAGAAGCTGCCCGGCGGGCGGCGCAACAAGAACGGCTCGTGGGCGACCGACGTCAGCATCCTGGAGGACCTGGCGGCCCAGGGACACGCGCTGCCGGTCAAGATCATGGAGCATCGCCAGATCTCCAAGCTGAAGGGCACCTACACCGACGCCCTGGTGCGCGAGCTCGACGCCAGGACCGGGCGCATCCACACCTCCTACCAGATGACCGGCGCGGCCACGGGGCGGCTCGCCTCGACCGAGCCCAACCTGCAGAACATCCCGGTGCGGACCGAGGAAGGCCGCAAGATCCGCGAGGCCTTCATCGCCGAGCAGGGCCACAAGCTGATGTCGGCCGACTACTCGCAGATCGAGCTCAGGCTGCTCGCCCACGTGGCCGACATCGCCTCGCTCAAGGAGGCGTTCGCGCGCGGCGACGACATCCATGCCATCACGGCGAGCGAGATGTTCGGCGTGCCGGTCGAGGGCATGGACCCGATGGTCCGCCGGCGCGCCAAGGCGATCAATTTCGGCATCATCTACGGCATCTCGGCGTTCGGCCTCGCCAACCAGCTCGGCATCGGCCAGCCGGAGGCGCGCGAGTACATCGCCAAGTACTTCCAACGTTATCCCGGCATCCGCGACTACATGGAGCGGACCAAAGAGTATGCGCGCAAGAACGGTTACGTGAAGACGCCGTTCGGCCGCAAGATCCACCTGCGCTTCATCAACGACAAGAGCCAGGGCATGCGCGCCTTCGCCGAACGCGCCGCGATCAACGCGCCGCTGCAGGGCGGCGCCGCCGACATCATCAAGAAGGCGATGATCAAGCTGCCCGGCGCGCTCAAGGCGGCCAGGCTCGAGAGCCGCATGCTGCTGCAGGTGCATGACGAGCTGCTGTTCGAGGTGCCCGACAAGGAGATCGACAAGACCGTGGATGTCGCCCGCAAGGTGA
This sequence comes from Pseudomonadota bacterium, assembly GCA_023416135.1. Classification (GTDB taxonomy): domain Bacteria; phylum Pseudomonadota; class Alphaproteobacteria; order Reyranellales; family Reyranellaceae; genus Reyranella. Next base: position 3,658 of record JAEZIF010000302.1, on the reverse strand, counting down.
TGGAGGGCGCGGCGACGCTCTCGGTGCCGCTGGTGGTCGAGACCGGCGTCGGCGACAACTGGGCGGCGGCGCACTAGGCCATGCGACGGATCTGGTCAGTGATCGCCGCCATCGGCCTGGTCGCGGCTGCAGCGCAGGCCGAGGACCAGGACCAAAACCAGGCAACCGAGTGGGAGCTGCCGTCGGCAGGGCTGCTGCACGGCTCGAAGGCGATGATCGAGAACCAGCCATGCTGCGGGCCGAGCCGCAACACCCGGGTGCACAGCCCCGACAATGCGGCACTGGCGAAATGGCCAGGCGTGGCGGCACGTGACGGCCGCACCCTCATGCTGAAGCTTGCCGGCAACCGCACGCTCAAGCTCACCGACTGCGACGACCAGACCGGCTGCGAGGCCGACGACACGCGCGTCCATCGGCTGGTCGACTGGTGGCCCGAGCATCGCCTTTACGTCGTGCTGGTCGGGCTCTACGAGGAGAGCGTCGCGTATCTCGTGTCGGAGCGCGACGGCCGCACCTACGTCGCCACCGCCCAGCCGGTGCTGTCGCCGTCCGGCCGGCAGGCCGTCGCCCTGGTCTCCAACCTGATGTCGGGTGTCGACCTGGAGATCATCGATCTCAGCCGCAATCCGCCGACGTCCAGCAGGGTGGCGACCATGCCCGACTGCGGCGACGCCGGCCCGGACTCGTTCCTGCGGCCGATCCCGGTCTGGACCGACGAGACGCACGTGACCTTCGAAGGCGAATCGCCCCTGCCGGAGGACAAGCCCAACACCAGGCAGCTTCTGCGGGTCGAGGGCGGCAAGGGCCAATGGCAATGTTGAGACCCGGAGCGGTCAGGAGAGACGAGCGATGAAGATGATCCCCGGCGCCGCGGCCCTGGCCACCGTCCTCGTTGTCTTCGCCACGGCTTCCTACGCTCAGACGGAAAAGCAGAAAGAGCGCACGGCCCTGCCTTCCAAGGGCCTGCTATGGAGCTCGAAGATGACCGTCGAGGCCCAGCCCTGCTGCGCGCCGATCGCGGGAGCGAAGCCCGTCGATCAGTCGGATGCGGCAGTATTGTCCAAGGTGCCCGACCGCGCTTCGCGCGACGGGCCCATCCTTCGACTCAAGCTGCAGGATGGACGGACACTGAAGATCACCGACTGCAACGATCAGACAGCGTGCGAGGCCGAGCGCTTCCGCGTCCACCGTCTGGTGGCGTGGTGGCCCGCCCAGCGCCTCTACGTCGTGAGTGTCGGGCTCTACGAGGACAGCATGGCCTATCTGATATCGGAGCGCGATGGGCGCACGACGCGGGTTACGGCCGTGCCGGTGCCGTCGCCGTCAGGGCGCCGCGCCGTCGCCCTGACATCCAACCTGATGGCCGGTGTCGAGCTCAATCTCATCGATCTCGGCAGCGATCCGCCGAAGGTGCTCGAGATCTCGGAGATGCCGGCGTGCGCCGGCGCGGACCCCAATGCTTTCCTGCGGCCGCGACCCGTCTGGGTCGACGACTCGCAGGTTCGCTTCGAGGGGGTGTCGCCGCAGCCCGGCGACAAGCCCGACGCCAAGCAGCTTCTGCGGCTGGGTGCAGGCTCACCGAAATGGGAATGCTGAAAGGGAAGACGGACCATGAAGATCTGGGGTCGTGCCAATTCGATCAACGTGCAGAAGGTGCTGTGGGCGGCCGACGAGTGCGGCATCGCTCACGAGCGCACCGACGTCGGCGGCGCCTTCGGCGGCAACGACCAGAAATGGTACCTCGACATGAACCCCAACGGCGTCGTGCCGACCATCGAGGACGGCGGGCACGTGATCTGGGAGAGCAATTCGGCGGTGCGCTATCTGTCGGCCAAGTACGCCGCCGGCACGATGTGGCCCAACGATCCCGCTCAGAGGAGCGAAGCCGATCGCTGGATGGACTGGCAGCTCAGCACGATCTCCGAGCCGATGCGCATCTGCTTCTGGGGCCTGATCCGCACGCCGCCCGAGAAGCGCGACATGGCGGCGATCAAGCAGGCGGCCGCGGAGGCCGGTCGCCTGTTCGGCCGGCTCGACGGCTGGCTGGAGGGGCGCAAGTACGTCGCCGGCCAGCACTTCACCATGGGCGACATCCCTGTCGGCTGCTTCGTGTATCGTTGGTACGCGCTCGACATCGAGCGGCCGGAGTTGAAGAACGTCCGCGCCTGGTACGAGCGGCTGGGCGCGCGCCCGGCCTACGCCAGACACATCATGATCAAGCTGACATAGTCATACGGGAGCGCGGGCATCCGGCCGGCGCTCCCGAAAGACTACTGCCGCTTGGGCAGGCTCTTCTGCTCGGCGAGGATCGCGCGGTCGATGACGGTGAACAGGTAGGCGTCGGGTGCCAGCGTGCAGCCGCCGCGCACGAGATAGGCGAGTTGCGCGCCCATCTGGCCGTCGGGGACCGTCACGCCGCGATAGCGGGCCGCATGCTCGGCCAGGTAGACCGCCAAGGCCTTGCGGGCCTCGGGCTTCATCGCATGCGCTTCCTTGCAGGTGATGTAGGCGGCCTGGTCGAAGTTGAGCGGCTGGGCGACGGTCGCGCTCGATACCAGCAGCGCCGCGGCGAGACCGGCGGCAACGAACGAGAATTTCATGGCGTTCCTCCTGCTTACCTGTTGTCGCCGATGGCGCTGCCGCCGAGATAGCCCACGGCGCCGCCGATCAGGCCGGCGCCGACCACTGCGCCGAAGCTGCTGCCCGCCACGGCCGCAATGCCGGTGCCGAGCGCCGCACCGGTCAACGCGCCCTTCTGGCCCGTCGTCATGTTCTCGCAGCCGCCGAGGAACCCGGCCACGACGAGAAGTGCAAGGACTTTCGATTTGATCATGGTCTTCTCCCGCTTCGGCGCCTCCTCATGGAGGCGTCATGTCCGCCTTCACCCAGCCCTTGTCCGGGTTGAAGGATGCAATCGCGCCCACCTTTTCGGCCGTCTGCGGACCGAGGTCCTGCTGCCAGACGATGCCGTCCTGGTTGACGATGAAGGTCATCACGCCCGTGTCGCCGTAACGCACCGGCCAGGCGATCACGCCGAAGCCGCCGATCATCCGGCCGTTCACGAGGTAGTCACGCTGGCCGCCGGCCGCCGCCGGCCCCTGCGAATAGAGCAGGCGGAAATAGTATCCGTAGTGGCCGTCCGGCGACCGGCCGTCGGCCTGCGCCTTGGCGACCGCGGGACCGAGCGGGCTCTGCGGCTCGCCCGGCCTGGCCTCCCAGTAGAGCCCGTCCTTCTTGCCGGGCGAGCTCAGCAGGCGGCGCGCATAGGCCGTCGCACCGCTCTTCATCGGATCCTGCGCCGCGTAGTCGGACTGCGCGTCGACGATGGCGAGCAGGGTCTGGATGACCGCCGCCTCGTCGTGGCCGATGCGGCGGAGCACCATCTCCTTCAGCCCGGCGGCCACGTCGAAGCGCCACTCCGCGCCGTGCTTGGTGAGCGGGATGGGCAGCGTCCAGCCCGCCTTGCCGACCTCGATCTGGGCCTTGGCGTCGCCCGACATGATGATCTTGTGGTTCTCGTCCCACGCCTTGAGGAAGACGTCGCGCCGGCGCTGCGCGTCGTTGTCGGTGCCGGGCACGAAGTCGCGCCAGTTGGCGCCCCACATGGCCCCGATCGCCTGCCGGTCGTTCTTGCGCACCGCTTCGGCCAACGCGGTGG
>JAEZIF010000272.1 GCA_023416135.1 Pseudomonadota bacterium | reverse complement strand
GGCTCACCGCCACCGACAGCCGGCGCGGCGAGCCGCAGACGGCGCTGGCCGCGGCCGCCGTGACGCTCGACCGGCGCTACACCACGCCGACGCACAATCACCTCGCGATCGAGCCGCAGGTGGTGCTGGCCGAGTGGGACGGCAGCGACCTCACGGTGCACACGCCGTCGCAGGCCGTGTTCTCCCACCGCACCGGGCTCGCCAGATGCTTCGGGCTCGACGTCGCGCGCGTGCGGGTGATCTCTTCTTACCTCGGTGGCGGCTTCGGCTCGAAAGGCGGTGCCTGGTTTCCCTGCCTGGTGTTGGGCTGCCTGGCGGCCAAGCAGCTCGGCCGCCCGGTGCGCTTGGAGCTGACGCGGGCGCAGATGTTCACCCTGGTCGGCCGGCGACAGGAGACGGTGCAGCAGCTGCGGATCGGCGCCGCGCGCGACGGCCGCCTCGCCGCCCTCCTGCACGATACCGTGGCCCAGACCTCGTTCTTCGGCGAGTACGCCGATCCGGTCGCGACGCCGACGCGCGTGATGTACGCCTGCCCCAACGTCGCCACCACACACCGCCTGGTGCGCGTGAACGCGCCGCAGCCCAACCCGGCGCGGGCGCCCGGCGAAGGGCCGGGCAGCTTCGCGCTGGAATCGGCGCTCGACGAACTGGCCTATGAGCTCGCCCTCGACCCGATCGAGCTGCGCCGGCGCAATTTCGCCGATCGCGACCAGCATGTCGGCCTGCCGTGGTCGAGCAACGGACTCCTGGACTGCTACCGCGTCGGTGCCGAAGCGTTCGGCTGGGCACGCCGACCGCCGAAGCCCGGCACGCTCCGCGACGGCCGGCACGCAATCGGATGGGGTATGGCGGCGGCCTGCTATCCGGCCTATCGCATCGCTTCGCAGGCAGCGGTGCGTATCGACACCGATGGCCGAGTAAAAGTGCGGTGCGGCACCCAGGACATGGGCAGCGGCACCTACACCGTGCTGGCGCAGCTCGCCGCCGAAGCGCTGGGCGTGCCCTACGCCAGCGTCGATGTCGCGCTCGGCGACACGCTGCTGCCCGAGGGCCCCTACTCCGGCGGCTCGATGGCGACCGCAAGCTTTACGCCCGCCGTGGAGGATGCCGCACGCCGGCTCAAGCGCGACCTGATCGCGCGCGCCGTCGCCGATCCGCGCTCGCCGCTGCACGGCCAGCAACCCGACCAGGTGAGCGTCGCCGACGGCGTCCTGCGCGCCGGCAACCGCTCGGAGCCGCTCGCCGAGCTTGTGGGCCGCGTGGCGCCGAAAGGCCTCGAAGCCACGGCGGGCGCGGCGCCGGATGCGAAGCCAACAAAAAGCTTCTACGGCTTCGGCGCGGTGTTCGCCGAGGTGGCTGTCGACCGCGACCTCGGCGAGGTGCGCGTGGCGCGGGTCACCGGCGCCTATGCCGCCGGGCGCATCCTCAACCCGCTCCTCGCCCGCAGCCAGTTCGTCGGCGGGCTCATATGGGGTATCGGCATGGCGCTGCACGAAAAGACGGTGATCGACCCGAACCTCGGCCGCATCGTCAACGACAACCTGGCCGACTATCTGATCCCGGTGCACGCCGACATGCCCCGCTTCGACATTCACATGCTGCCCGAGGACGAGCCGCATCTCGGCAGCGGCGGCGTGAAAGGCATCGGCATGCTGGGCACCTGCGGCACCGCGGCGGCGATCGCCAATGCGGTGTTCCATGCCACCGGCCGCCGCATCCGCGACCTGCCGATCCGCCTCGAGCAGCTGTTGTAGGGGCGACGGACCATGGGCGCGATCCGCGACGCCGCACGCACCCGCAAGCGCATCGTCCAGGCGGCGCGCCACGAATTCGCCGCGCGCGGCTTCGCCGGCGCCCGCATCGACACCATCGCCAAGCGCGCCGGCATCAAGAAGCAGTTGCTGTACCACTACTACGCCAGCAAGGCGGCGCTGTTCGACGAGATCGTGCAGCAGGCGATCGAGCTACGCGAGGACCTGGCGATGGCCGACGAAGCACCCGGAGCGATCTTCCGCCAGCGTTTCCTCACCGCGCTCAACGACCCGACCTGGGTCCGCTTCGTCACCTGGGAGGCGCTCGACTACCCGCGCTCACGCCGCATCGCCCGCCAGGACCGCCGCGAGGTCGCCCTGCGCAACCAGCGCAATGCCATCATCGCCAAGCAGTTCCACGGCGTGCTGCCCAAGACGGTCAAGGCCGAGCTGCTGCAGCTCGCGCTGTATGCGCTTGCAACCTACCCGCTGGCCTACGCGCCGATCACGAAGATGGTGACCGGCAAGCTGCCGAGCGACCCGAAGTTCCAGCAGGAGTGGATGGCCTTCCTCGACCAGCTGGGCGCGCTGCTCGCCGCAGCCGATGCGGAAGACTGAGAGCGAGCGTCAGGCCGGCTGCTGAGTCCATCGCTCACGCTCCGCGAGGACGCGTGCCACTTTGGCGACGTTTTCCGTGCCCCAGGCACAGAGAGGCGCCAGCGCCTCGGCGAGGCTGTGGCCGAGCGGCGTCAGCGTGTAGTCGACGCGCGGCGGCACTTCCTTGTAGTCGGTGCGCCTGACGATGCCGTCGGCCTCCAGCTCCTTCAGCTGCTGGATCAGCATCTTGTCGCTCACCCCGCGGACCGCGCGCCGCAGCTCTCCATAGCGCCGGGGTTCCTGGGCCAGGAAATAGACGATCAGCGGTTTCCACTTGCCGGCGATGATGCGGAGCGTGGCGTCCAGCCCGCAGGTGAAGGCGGGCGGCGAGGATGCGCGGTCGACCATGAATTGGTACTAACCAAAAGGTGCATACTTGTCGATAGGTTTGTGCGTCGCCAGCTACAGGTCCATCCCTACTGGAGACACACATGAGCAGACTGGCAGGCAAGACGGCGGTGGTGACGGGCGGCGGAAGCGGCATCGGGCTCGCCTCAGCAAAGCGGTTCGTCGAGGAAGGCGCGTTCGTTTACATCTTCGGCCGGCGGCAAAAGGCGCTGGACGCGGCCGTGGCGACGCTGGGCGACAAGGCGCGCGCAGTGAGCGGCTCGGTGAGCGACCTCGCCGATCTCGACCGCCTCTATGCGACAGTCAAGGCGGAGCGTGGCGGACTCGACATCCTGTTTGCCAATGCCGGCACCGGCGCCTTCGCAGCCCTCGGCGCGATCACGCCCGAGCACTACGAGCAGATTTTCGACGTCAACGTGAAGGGCCTGCTCTTCACCGTGCAGAAGGGCCTGCCGCTGATGAAGGCTGGCGGATCGATCATCCTGACCGGATCGACCACGGGCGAGATGGGAACCCCGCAGTTCAGCATCTACAGCGCCACCAAGGCCGCCGTCCGCAACTTCGCGCGCAGCTGGGCCCAGGACCTTCGCGGCACCGGCATTCGCGTCAACGTGCTGTCGCCGGGCCCGACGCGGACCGACTTGGCGGTGGACGTCGTCGGCGAAGAGGCGTTCGAGGCGCTGGGAGCGAGCACCCCGATCGGACGGCTGGGCGATCCTGCGGAGACCGCCGCTGCCGCGGCCTTTCTCGCCTCGGCCGACAGCAGCTTCATGACCGGGAGCGAGATGTTCGTGGACGGCGGGCTGGCACAGACCTGAGCGGTCGGCGCCCTTCATCTGTTGGGTCAACGGCGATCGAAATAGCGACCGGCCAGCGCTGCCTCGGCGGGCAGCGCGGCGGCACGAGCCATCCTGCCGAGCCTGTCCATCTCGATCGCCGCCAGCACGACGCCCGCCGCCGCCGGGGCGCAATCCGCGATGCCGCACGCACCGCTATGTTACGACTTGGCGATGGCCGACGTTGTCGATGAGTAAGTCTCACGCCAATTCGTCGAACCAGCCGAGCTTGCGCATCACGAACTTTTCGCCTTCGAGGAGCAGGAAAAGGACCAGCCCCAAGGCGACGATCAGCAGCCCGTCCGAGAGGAGAAGCCGCCGGCTGTCGAACAGGACGTGCATCGCCGGCAGATAGGTGAACAGGAACTGCGCCGCGATCACCACCCCGATCGCCGCGAGCACCGCCGGCGTGCCCAGCGCTCCGCGCCAGGTGAGCGAGCGCATGTGAAGGTAGCGGACGTTGAAGAGATAGAAGATCCCTGCCACGACGATGAAGTTCACCACCATGGTCCGCGCGGTTTCCAGATCCCGCCCGCTGTCGAGCGCGTGAAAAAATAGCGCAAGTGCGAGCGCTCCGACCAGCACCGACATGAGCGCCACTCGCCACAGCACGAAGGACGACAGAATGGGAGCGTTCGCCGCCCGAGGCCTTCGCGCCATCGTTCCCGGCTCGCTCGGCTCGAAGGCGAGGACCAGCCCCAGCGTTACCGAAAGCAGCAGGTTGACCCAGAGAATCTGCGTCGCCGTCAGCGGCAGCGTGGAATCCGTGATGATCGCGGCCACTACCGCCAGTGTTTCCCCGCCGTTGGTCGGCAGCGTCCATCCGATGACCTTGCGGATGTTGTCGTAGACCGTCCGCCCTTCGCGCACGGCCGCGACGATCGACGTGAAGTTGTCGTCGAGCAGCACCATGTCGGCGGCCTCCTTGGCCGCTTCGGTCCCCTTGCGGCCCATCGCCGTGCCGACATCCGCCTGCTTGAGCGACGGCGCGTCGTTGACGCCGTCGCCGGTCATGGCGACGATCAGCCCATGGGACTGCAAGGCCTGCACGATGCGCAGCTTGTGCTCGGGGCTGGTGCGCGCGAAGACGTCGATGGCGAGAACCCGCTGGCCGAGCGCCTCGTCCGACATGCGGTCGAGTTCCGCGCCGGTGATGACCCGGGGCTCGTCGCCGAGCGCCAGTTGCCGCGCGATCGCCGCGCCGGTGGCGGCGTGATCGCCGGTTATCATCTTCACCGCGATGCCGGCCGAGCGGCATTCGGCTATGGCGGCCCGCGCCTCCTCACGCGGCGGATCGACGAAGCCCATGAAGCCGAGAAATTCGAACCCTTCGCGAAGGTCGGAGAAGCTCAGGCGGTCCGGGGCGGCATCGACGCGCCGCGACGCGAAACCGAGCAGACGCTCGCCGGAACCGGCAGCAGCGGCGATGCGCGCCTCCCAGTCGGCGGGATCCGCTCCGGCGATCGCCATCACCGCTTCGGGCGCTCCCTTGACGAAGATCATCGCCTTTCCGCCGCTAACGCCGTGCAGGGTGGCCATGAAGCGATGGCCGGCATCGAAGGGTATCTCGTCGATCCTCGGCCATTCGCCGCGCGCGTGATCGGGGTTGAGCCCCGCCTTCATCGCGAGCGTCACCAGCGCACCTTCCATCGGATCGCCCTGGACTTCCCACTGCTCTCCGCTCTTTCGCAGCGAGGCATCGTTGCACAATAGCCCGCAGCGGATGATCGCGCTCGCCGCGGCCACGGCGGCCGAATCGTCCTCCGCGCCCTCGGTGGTGAGCCCGCCTTCGGGCGCATAGCCCGAACCGCCGACGGCGATATCCTGCGCCGGAAGGACGACGTGCTTCACGGTCATCTCATTGCGGGTGAGCGTGCCGGTCTTGTCGGTGCAGATGACGGACGTGGCGCCCAGTGTCTCGACGGCCGGCAGTCGGCGTATCACCGCGTTGCGGGCCGCCATGCGCTGGACCCCGATGGCGAGCGTGATGGTGATGACTGCAGGAAGCCCTTCCGGGACGACACCTACCGCAAGCGCGACCACTGCGATGAGCGCGTCGACCCAGGGATAGCCGCGGACCAGCACGGCGAAGCCGAACAGCATGATCGCGCAGGCGAGCACCAGCCAGGTCAAGCGGCTGGCGAAGCGGTTGATCTGGCGCACCAGTGGCGTCGTCGTCGCCTGGACCCCGCCCAGCATCGCGCCGATCCGGCCGATCTGGGTCTGTGGCCCGGTCAGTGCGACGACGCCCACCCCCTGCCCGGCCGCGACCAGCGTGCCGGAAAAGGCCATGCTGCGTTGGTCGGCGACCCCCGACGAGGAAGGAACCGGCGCTTCCTGCTTGTCGACGGCCTGGGATTCGCCGGTCAGCGCGCTTTCGTCGACCAGCAGTCCCCGCACCTTCAGCAGCCTGAGATCGGCGGGAACCCGGTCCCCCGCCTCGAGGGCGACGATGTCGCCGGGCACGAGATCCGGCACGGCAACGGTTCGGCGCGCGCCGTCGCGCACGGCGACCGCCTGCGGGGCGACGAGCTGGCGGATGGCGTCGAGCGCGCGCTCGGCCTTGCCCTCCTGCAGGACGCCGACCACCGCATTGATCAGCACGACGCTCACGATGACCGACGCGTCGACCAGATGGCCGAGCAAGGCCGCCGCGACGGCAGCCGCAAGGAGAAAGTAGATCAACGCACTGTTGAACTGAGCGAGGAAGCGAGCGACCGGATGCGCGCCCTTCGCCTGGGGCAGGGCGTTGCGCCCATGCTGGCGGAGGCGCCGCGCCGCCTCCCGTTGGCTGAGCCCCGCGAGGTCGCTCCCGAGGGCGCCGAGCACCTCGTCCTGGGGCAGGCTGTGCCAGGCGGGTGACGTTTCCGAATGGATACTCATCTCACTGGCCATTCCCGAGCCTCGACACGGTCACAATATGCAAGCCCCTCCATGGCTCCCCGCACGTCATCAATGCTGTAGCCTCCGCCGTGGTACATGGGAGACCACGAGGCCGCCGCTCGAACCGCACGTCGAGGAGTACACGTGACAAGCTACGACCATGATCTCATCTCGGACTTCTTGAATGGCTATGCCGAGGCAACGGCGCAGGGCGATTCCGAGACCATCGCGCGATCCTATGCCGAGAATTACCTCGAAACGGGTCCAGGCGGCATATTGCCCTTCCACATCGACGAGAACTATCGAAAGGCGCTGCGGGAAAAATCGGCCTTCATGGCCTCGGGGCTCGGCTTGAGTTCCTCTCGGGTTGCGGTTGATCGCGTCCAGGAAATCGCGGGCGGGCACTTCCTCGTCGCCGCGACCTGGACGCTTGGCTTCGCACGGGACCGATCAGAACCCAAACGAAGCAGCTTTGTCATGTCGTACGTCGTGAGGATTGTCGACAGCTCGCCGAAAATCCTTCTCGCCATCTCGCACGAGGACGAGGAAGAGGTGATGAAGCGCGACGGCATCATACCTCGCTGAGCGGCACCTTCACCATGCCCGGCGTGACCTTTCGTCCCGAGGGCAACAAAACTCGGCGCATGGCATAACAAAAAATAGCGCCCTCCAACTCAATTCGGGACACGCTGTCCACCGTGCAATCGGCTATTGCGATGCCCATCTCATGGACCGGCACGACGATAATGGAGCTCGAAGGTGCATCAGTTCTTCGATAGCGCGGAAGACGTGATTGCCGTCAAGGTGGAAGGCAAGATCACCGGCGCGGACCTCGACGCGGTCATGGACCGGATGGACAGCGTGATGGGCCGGCACCCCAAGTTCCACATGTTCGTGGAAACCTCCGCAATCGACGGCATGGGACTGTCCGGACTCTCTTCCTATGCGGCCCGGGCGATGCCGCTGTTCGGCAAGCTCACGCATTTTGGCCGGGTGGCCGTGGTTGCCGACCAGACATGGGTCCGCGCAGCAAGTCGCATCGAAAGCGCCGCCCTGCCGTTCATCAGCTACCGGGTCTTCGAACCCGATCAGCGTGCGGAAGCGCTGGCCTGGGTAAAAGGCGGCCCCACCGGCGAGGCGGCTGCAGGCTTGCCACCGGGCCCGTGAGCCGGGACTCGGCTCCGCTCACGACCGCTCGGTCAGGTCGCCGCTTTGCCGGCGACCGCGCTCAGCGACACAGGATGCGCCGGTCGACCGGAATCCTCGAACGATGAGATGTTCTCGATCGTGGTCTCGGCGATCGCCGTCAATGCTTCGCGGGTGAAGAATGCCTGGTGGCCGGTTATCAGAACGTTCGGGAAGGTCAGCAACCGGGCAAACACGTCATCCTGAATTATCTGGTCAGACAGGTTCTCGAAGAACAGATCGCCTTCTTCCTCGTAGACGTCCAGACCCACGTGACCGATTTTTCCGCTCTTCAAGCCCTCGATCAGGGCGCGGGTTTCAACGAGCGCACCGCGGCCCGTGTTGATGATCATTACTCTCTGCTTCATCGCACCGATCGCACGCTCGTCGACCAAGTGGTACGTCTCAGGCGTCAACGGGCAATGCAGAGTGATGATGTCCGACTGGGACAGCAATTCGTGCAGCGCCACATAGCGGCATCCGACCATCGCGAACTCCGCGCTGGGAACGGGGTCGAAGCCCAGGACCCGGCAACCGAAGCCGAGCATGATGCGCGCCACGCCCAGCCCGATCTTGCCGGTGCCGACGATGCCGACGGTCCGGCCCTTGAGATCGAAGCCGAGCAGCCCGTCGAGCGCAAAATTGCCCTCGCGAACACGCGCATAGGCGCGGTGAATGTTCCGGTTGAGGGAGAGGATCAGCGCAACCGTGTGTTCCGCCACCGCTTCCGGCGAATAGGCCGGCACGCGCGCGACCGCGAGGCCGAGCTCGTCCGCCGCGGCAAGGTCGACTGTATTGAACCCGGCACTGCGCAGCGCGACCAGCCTTACGCCGGCCGCGTGCAGGATTTCCAGGACCGGCCGGTCGAGCACATCGTTGACGAAGGCACACACCGCCTGTGCGTCGCCCGCGAGCCGAGCCGTGTCGTGGGTCAGCCGCGCTTCCAGGAAGTGCAGCCCATGGCGGTTGCCGCAGGCGGCGTTCGCCCTGCCGAGGAATTCTCGATCGTGAGGCTTCGTGCTGAAAACCGCGACGTGCACTTGTCCTTGCCTCCTCTGGAGCGACGTGGGCTGGTGGTAGGTCATCCGCCAGCGCGCGTAGCGGGCAGGCTCGACTGGCCGAGTATGAGACCTGCCGGATCATGGCTCAACTTCACCTGTCCGACCAGACGGCCAGCTCATAGCCGTCCGGATCGGCGAAGTGAAAGCGTCGCCCACCAGGAAACGAGTAGGCAGGCTTCACGATCTTCCCGCCGGCCCCTTCGATTCGGCGTTGGGTGTCGGCGAGATCGGTAGCGTAGAGAATGACCAGGGCTCCCCCGGCCGCGATGGGGCCACCGTGATTGCTGTCGCCGCCGAGAGCGAAGCCTCCCGTGAGCCGGCCATCGCTGAACTCGCAATAGCCCGGACCGTAGTCCTTGAAAGACCAGCCGAACGCCTCGCCGTAGAAGCTCCGCGAGCGCTGTATGTCTGCAACGGAAAACTCGACGTAGTCTATTCGATGGTTGTTGTTCGACTTTGCCATGGTCGTCTTTCCTCTCCGGTCGGGTTCAGCGTTCGAGCAGCGTCTTTAGCGCCACCAGGTCGCGTTTCACTGCGGCCGCATCCGGACCTCGGCGCCACTGCCGTTCGGCACGACCGGGATAGTGATGAGCCGACTGGAAGACCTCGACACGTTCGTTGCCATCGTCGAGAGCGGCAGCCTGACAGCCGCCGCTCGGCGCCTGCGCCGCCCGGTCCAGTCCGTGAGCCGATCCCTGTCGACCCTGGAGAGCGGCGTCGGAGTCGAGCTCGTCCGCCGCACGACCCGTCAGCTCAGCCCGACGGAAGCCGGTGCCGAGTTCTATCGCCGCGTGCAGCCAGCCATCGCCGAGATCAACGAGGCCAGGCTCGAAGCCGGAAGCAGGCTGGTCGAGCCGAGCGGACTCTTGCCGGTGGGCGCGCCGACCTTCTTTGCTCCCCCTTACATAGTTCCGGCCGCTGCTGCCTTCATGGAGCGCTATCCCAAGGTCGACATCGACCTCAGGCTGTCGGGCAAGTTCGTCGACCTCGTCGAGGAGCGGCTCGACCTTGCCATCAGGATCGGCGAGCTTCGCGATACCGATCTCAAGGCCAGGCGCCTCGGTGGGCTGCGCCGCGTGTTCTTCGCTTCGCCGGCCTATCTCGCGAGGCACGGCCGCCCGGACCATCCGCGGGATCTCGTGCGGCACCAATGCGTGGTCAGGTCCGAGGGGCCGCCTCATGCGCGCTGGCCGTATAGGGACGACGGCGTGACCAAGGAAATCCAGGTCACCGGGCGGTTCCGGTCCGACAACAGCGCGTCGCTCATGCGCGCCGCAGCGTCGGCCGGGCTCGGCATCGGCTTCGCGACCCTGTGGCAGATCCTCGAGTTCGTCGATGACGGTCGCTGCAACTCATCCTGGAAGAATTCGAGCCGCCCCCGGTCCCGATCCACGCCGTGTGGCAGGGCGGCAAGCTGATGCCCGCGAAGACGAGGCTCTTCATAGATGCATTGGCCGCGCACCTGAGAACCGCCCGGCTTTAGCAGCCACGCATGGCGCGGCGATTGTGTCCTCGACACGCGGACGCGTCTCGCCAAAGATGAATCGGAAGGGCACGATCTCGCCCCGACAAGGTTCGAAGGCCTTCGGGAGCTGAGCGCAATGCGATTGACGATACGAGCCGCGGCGGCCGGGGCTGCCATGATCCTCGCCGCGCATTCGGTTGGCGCGCTGCATGCACAGACCCAGCAGCAGGTCGACGCCTGCGACAGCAAGGTCAGCCTGCCGCTCGACAGCGTGATCGCCAACTGCACGGTCCTGATTCAATCGGGCAGCTACACCGGCCGGGATCTTGCTGCGGTCTTCGCCATCCGCGCCACCGCCTACCAGCGCAAGGGCGAGCTCGAGAACGCGATCAAGGATTACGATCGCGCGATCCAGCTCAATCCGGGTGGCGCCACCGCCTACTACAATCGCGGCGTCGCCTATGGCAGCAAGGCGGACTGGGATCGCGCCATCCAGGACTACGATCAGGCCATCAGACATCAACCGAATGACGCCGCCGCCTACCGCAACCGCGGCGTCGCGTATCGGGAGAAGAAGCAGTTCGATCGCGCCATCCAGGACTTCGACCAGGCAACGAGGCTCGATCCGAACGATGCAACGGCCATCTCCTACCGCGGTGATGCCTACAGGCGCACGGGGGCGCTCGACCGCGCCATAAGCGATTACGACCAGGCCGTGCGACTCGACCCGCGCAACGCGACGCACTTCTACGGCCGTGGCGCGGCCTACAGCGCCAAGGGCCAATGGCGCCCCGCCGTCGCGGACTACACCGAAGCCATCAAGCTCGATCCGGAACTCGCAGCTTCCTTTTATGGTCGAGGCTTCGCGTACCAGAAGCTGGACCAGCTCGATGACGCCCTCCAGGACTTCGATCGGGCGATCGTGCTCGATCCCGGCGATGCATCGGCCTTCGCCGTTCGCGGCTCCATCCATCATCGCAAGGGCGACCTCGACCGTGCCATCGAGGATTTCGGCCGGGCCATCGCGATCGACGCAAACGATGCCACGAGTTTTCACAATCGAGGCGTGGCCCATAGCAGCAGGAAGCAATGGGACGCTGCCATCCAGGATTTCGACCAGGCGATCAGGCTTCATCCGGACGACGCCTCGGCCTACGCCTACCGCGGCGCGGCCTATCAACGCAAAGGCGAGGTCGACCGCGCCCTCCAGGACCTCGATCGGGCAATCGAGCTCGATGGCCGACTGGCCGTCGCATTTGCCTACCGCGCGGCCGCCCACAGCATGAAGGGAGACTGGGACCAGGCCATTCAGGATTACGACCGGGCCATAGAGCTCAACCCGAAGGACACGGCGGCCTTCTACAATCGCGGCATAGCCCACAGCCGCAAGCACCAGTGGGACGCCGCCGTTCGGGATTTCGCCCGAGCCATCGAGCTCGATCCCAAGGATGCGTCGGCCTTCCGCAATCGCGGCTTCGCCCACCAGAGAGCGGACCGGATCGACGCCGCCATCGAGGATTTCGACCAGGCGGTCCGGCTCGATCCGAACGATGCGGTTGCCTTCACCTTCCGCGGCGGCGTCCATCAGCGCAAGGGTGACCTCGACCAGGCCATTCAGGACTACGACCGGGCGCTGGAGATCGACCCGAACGATGCCACGACCTTCTACAACCGCGGCGTGGCGTACGCGAGCAGGAGACAATGGGACCGGGCCGTTCAGGACTACGATCAGGCGGTCAGGCTCGAGCCCAACTTCGCGGCCGCCCTGTACGGCCGGGGCGTCGCCAAGGAGCAGAGGGGCGACAGGGCGGCCGCAGACGCCGATATCGCCGCAGCCAGGAAGATCGATCCGGACATCGGCAAGTAGGATTGGAGAGCAAAACTCTGGGTGCCGGTCGGGGTCCTTTAGAGCCCTCTTCTGAGGGCCGGCCCTTCGTTTCAGGCACGGGTACGGGCAACGGCCGCCACGATCGTTTGGCGGAGCCAGACGTGGCGCGGCGAATCCTGATGACGGGCATGCCAGACCAGGCTCATCGGCACGCCGCCCAGGGCGAGAGGTGGCGGCACCATCACGAAGCGCCGCATGTCGGCGGCCGTCCGGGCCAGGCTGGAGGGCAAGGTCATGATCAGGTCGGAACGCGCGGCGATCTCGACGGCCGCCAGGAAGCTCGGCACCCGCACCTTTACCCTTCGTTGCCTGCCCCTGCGGGCGAGGATTTCATCGACCCACGCCCGACCCGTCCCCGTGATGCTGACCACCAGGTGATCCAGCTCGAGGAACCGTTCCAGCGTGAGCTTCCTGCCCGAGGCAGGATGGCCGGCGCGCATCAGGGTCACGAAGTCGTCCTGGTAGAGCTTGCGTTTCCGGATTCCGGCAGGTGCGTCCGCGATGACGCCGACGATGGCGTCCACGGCATCGG
Organism: Pseudomonadota bacterium; assembly: GCA_023416135.1. Taxonomy (GTDB): domain Bacteria; phylum Pseudomonadota; class Alphaproteobacteria; order Reyranellales; family Reyranellaceae; genus Reyranella. The sequence continues at coordinate 11,610 of JAEZIF010000272.1, read as the reverse complement.
CCTCGAGCATTGCGGCGACGCCCGAACCCGGCGGCACGACCTCGAGATCGACGGCCGGCGCCTCCTGCGCGAGACGCGCGATCAGCCGCGGGGCGATGACGGCGGCCTCGAGGTCCAGCATCGCGAGCCGTACCGGCCCGGTTGCCTGCGCCGGATCGAATCCCCTGCCCGCCAATACTTCGCTGACGCCCGCCAAGGTCTGCCGCAACAACGGCCGCAGCCCCTCCGCGCGCGCGGTCAGCAGGTATCCGCCGGGCCCGTCGACCAGCAGCCGGTCCGAGAACAGGGCGCGCAGGCGCGCGAGCGCCCGGCTCGCCGCGGGCTGGCTCATGCCGAGCCGCGTCGCCGCTCTCGACACGCTGCGCTCGTCGAGCAGCGCGCTGAGCACGACCAGCAGGTTGAGGTCGGCCTTTCGCAAATCCACTTCACGCATATCGAAGATATACGTCATGCATTCGACGCATGCCATGGCGCATCCTAGTCTCCTGGCGGTCACATCCAGGAGAACGACATGTTCGTGGTGCTTGGAGCAAACGGGCGAGCCGGCGGCGAGACTGCCCGCGCGCTGATCGAACGGCGGAAACCTGTCCGCGTCGTGCTGCGGCGACCGGAGCAGGCCGAGGCATGGACCGCGCTGGGCGCCAATGTCGCGATCGGCAGCATCGACGATGTGCCGGGCCTTGCCGCCGCGATGAAGAACGCCCAGGGCGCTTTCGTGCTCTCTCCTCCCCCCGTCAGCGGTGATCCGTACGGACGCGCGAACGAGGTCGGCAGCGCCCTTGCGGCAGCGATGCGCCAGGCCCGGCTGCCCAAGGTCGTGGCCCTGTCGTCGATCGGCGCCCAGCACGCGACGGGCACGGGCGTCATCGCAACGCTCAACAGCCTGGAGAAGCACCTCGAGGGGGCGGCGCCCTCGACGACCTTCCTGCGGCCGGGCTACTTCGTCGAGAGCTGGGGCGAGGTCGCGCCGGCCGTGCTGGCCGACGGCGTCCTGCCGAGCTTTCTAGAACCCTCGCAGAAGATCCCCATGGTCGGCACGACGGACGTCGGGCGAACCGCCGCCCGCCTGCTCGCCGACGACTTCACCGGCAAGCGCATTGTCGAGCTGCGCGGGCCGCAGGACTGGAGTGCGAACGATGTCGCGTCCGCGTTCGCCAGCGTCCTCGGCCGCCGCGTAGAGACGGCATTCGTTCCGCCCGAGGCCCGTGCCGCGGTTCTCGCGCAGGGCGGCGTCCCGCGCGAGGTCGCCGATGCGCTTCTCGGCATGTACGACGGCATCGCCAGTGGCAGGGTCGAACATGAAGAAGGCACCGAACAGCGCCGCGGCTCCGTTGCGCTGGCCGATGCGGTTGCCCGGATGGTGCGCAGCATGGAGGCAAGTGCCGGCGGTCTGGCCGCCTGAGGCGGCAAGGGCTCCGCAAAACGTTAGAGGGCAAAACTCTGGGTGCCGGCCGGGCCGCTACAGAGTTTTGCCGGAGCGCCCAACGTTTCCGTTCCACCGCCCGGCCCGGCGACCCGCGCGACGAGCGCGCGCAACGCCGGGCCGCGCCGACGGATATGCATCGCATCCAACGATGAATAGAGCGAGCGGCACCCGCAAGGGTACCGATACCTGGACGCTTACGCGACACGACAGCGTATTGGCCTGACGGCCGAGGTCATGACGCCCGGCTTGCGCCCGGCGTCATCCTTCGTTTCAAGAGCGCTCGGTCGATCCGATCGGCGCCCTCACGGGCCGGCGCGTGCCGCCATGGGTTCCCTCCGTGACAGGTGGTGATGCGTGGACCCGATCGACGCCCTGGCGATCCTCCTGCTGGACGGCTTGTCGGCCGCCATCCGTTTCCGGTTGTCGAGCCTTTCGGCAGGTCCGGCCGCGATGGAAGCCGGTGTCGTCTTCGCAGGCTGCACACTTCCGCCGGACGGCTTGCCGATCCTCCATCCGTATCCGGTTGCCGGTCCGCGGGGCCGGTCCGGACGCGACGGGGTCGGCGTCGTCTGCTCATGCCTTGGCTGCAGCGGGTAGATGGCGATCCTCCGAAAGAGCGTCGGCGGGTACAGGCCACAATTTCCGGTGACGGAGTCAATGCGATTTCGTCGCCGCGCCTCTCCGTCGGTGCTGGCAACACATGCGCCGTGGAGCGAGCGCGGCGCGGCGGGGACGATATTCAAAGGCCCTACGGCTGCTCTAGCATGCGTGCGCAACGATCGCGTCGCGACAGCTCGGGAGGTCATCGGCCATGGAGATTTCCGGCAAGACAGCCATCGTCACCGGCGCCGCCTCCGGCATCGGCCTCGGCATCGCCACCGCGCTGGCCGAAGCCGGCGCCAACGTGGTGATGGCCGACATCCAGAAGGACGCTGTCGAACAGGCGGCACACCTCCTGTCCGGCACCAACAAGCAGGTTCTCCCGGTCAGGATCGACGTCACCCAGGAGCAGTCGGTCATCGATTCGCTGGCCGAGGCGGAGCGCCGCTTCGGCAAGCTCCACATCGCCTGCAACAACGCCGGCGTGCCGATGCACGGCACCCGGCTGGTCGATGTACCGGTGGCCGACTGGGCCTTCGTCATCGGCGTCAACATCTGGGGCGTCATCCACGGCATCCGCCACTTCGTGCCGGCGATCCTGAAGCACGGCGAGGCCGGGCACGTCGTCAACACCGCCTCGGTCGCCGCCACCCAGAACCGCCGCGGCACCGACCAGGGTCCGTATTCGATGAGCAAGTACGCGGTGCTGTCGCTGTCGGAGGCGCTGGAGCACGAGCTCGATGGCACCAATGTCGGCGTGACGGCGCTGTGCCCCGGCCCGATCGCCACCAACATCGCGCGCGGCGCCCGCAACCGCCCCGCTCACCTCGGCGGCCCACAGGAGCGCCCGACCGACGGGGCCGTCCTGGCGGAGCGCCTGGCGCGGACCGGCATCGACCCGAAGCTGGTCGGAGAGCGGGTGATCGACGCGATCCGCAGCAAGACGTTCTACGCCTTCGTGAGCGCCGTCCCGCGCGACGTGATCAAGGCGCGGCACCGCCGTATCGAGGAAGGGCTCGAGAGCCGCTGGGCGACGCCGTACTAGCTGAGCGAGTTCACCGCCGGCGCGCCGGAAACTGATCGAGGTCCGGCGGGACGAACCGTGTCGACGGATAGAGTGCCGAGCGATACGACGTTCCAGCAGGAATGGATGGCACTCCTCGGCCAACTGGAGGGACCGCTGGCCGCGGCCGACGCGGCCGGGAATGAGAGCCGGATGGCAACGTCCAAAGCCCAGGTCCCGCCGCGTAGATATCCACAGTCTATTTCCCTTTCGTTCTCAATCACAACCCCCTCTACGGTATCATAGAGTGTCTGCAGCCCCTCTATCGGACGGCTGTCACACGAAAGGAACGCCGGCCCCTTGTCCGGTGCACTGAATCGACTGCCCCCTTCCCGGGAGACGTCCAGCGCCGAGCCTGCGCCAGCCGGCCCTGCAGTGTGCGCTCTCGATATGCCGGCCTTCCTGAGGCTGTTTCAGCTGCGCGCCGCGCAGATCATGTGGTTCCTGGGCGCCGGGGCCTCGCGGGCAGCAGGCATCAAGACCGCCGGCGACATGATCTGGGACTTCAAGCAGCGCCTGTACAGGTCGCAGAAGAAGCTGCCGCCCTCGGCGATCACCGACATCGGCGAGCCGGCGGTGCAGCGCAAACTGCAGGCACATTTCGATGCGATCGGCGGCTTTCCGCCAGCGAGTTCGGAGACCGAATACTCGGCCTATTTCGAGGCGACCTACCACTCCGCGAGGGACCGCCGCGCCTATCTCGACGAACTCATTGCGCGCGGCAAGCCATCGTTTGGCCACCACGCGCTCGCCATGCTGATGGCTGAGGACCTCTGCCGGGCCATCTGGTCGACCAATTTCGATCGCACTGTCGAAGACGCGGCTGCCGAACGCTTCGGCGGGACAGGCCGCCTCGTCGTCGCGGACTTGAAGGAGCCGGAGAAGGTCCGCCACGCCTTCGACGAAAGCCGCTGGCCGGTCTACGGCAAACTGCATGGCGACTACCATTCCGACGCACTCAAGAACACGGACACCGAGCTCCAACAGCAGGACGCCGAAATGAGGCGCAACCTGATCGACGCCTGCCGGCGCCAAGGTCTTGCAGTCGTCGGCTACAGCGGCCGTGACGCGTCGATCATGGAAGCGCTCACCGAAGCGCTCGATCAAGGCCGCGGCTTTCCGGGCGGCCTATTCTGGTTCAAGCGCGGTCACGACGCGCCCTATCCCGCAGTCACCCAGCTGATCGATCGCGCCCGCGCGCTTGGAATCGACGCCCATCTCGTCGAGGCAGAATCATTCGACGAGCTCTTTTCCGACCTTCTACGCTACCTGCCGCAAACGGCCGAGAAGATCGCGGCCTTGACTGGCTCAGCCCGACCACGGCTGACCAAGGCGACGCCGAGGACAAGCACCGGCATAGTGCCTGCGATCCGCATGAATGCCTTGGCGGTGACCTCCCGCCCAGCGTTCTGCCGCATCATCGATTGTACCATCGGGGGGGACAAGGAGATCGACGAGGCAGTCGCCAAGGCCGGCGTCGACATCATCGCGCACCGCATCCGTGACGGCGTGCTGGCCTTTGGACGCGACGCCGACATCAGGAAGGCATTCGAACCGTTCGGCATCAAAGCGTTCGACCATCATCCGCTTTCGGACAAGCGGCTCATCAAGGAGGGCGGCGAGCGTGCTCTGGTCCGTGATGCGCTCTTCCGTTCGATCGCCCAGCGCCCGGGGCTCGCGATCGAGCGGCAGCGAAGCCGCTTCCGGCTCCGACCTATCCCCGGGCAAGTGCAGGCCGCGCTGTTCAACACCGATACCGTCAAGCCTATTGATCAACTGGCCGGGCAGGTCCCGAAGACCGACGTGTTCTGGAGCGAGGCTTGCGACCTGCGCGTCGACTATCGGCTCGACCAGTTCTGGCTGCTCATCGGACCCATCGTCGCCGCCGATCTCGCGGCGGATGCTTCGGAGGACGTCGTCGAGGCCACCCGAGAGTTCGTCCGCGAGCGGCGCGCCCGGCGCCATAACCGATTCGCGAACGCGATGATCGAGGGATGGATCGCCCTGATCGTTGGCCGCGATCCGAGCGTCCGGCTGAAAAGCTTCGGAATCGCCGACGGCGTCGATGCTGAATTCGAGATCCAGCGCATCTCGGCGTTCAGCGGAGTCGGCAAGCCATGAACACAGCGGCCAAAGCCTTCCGCCTGCCCGGGCATATTGTCCTTGCCGAGCCGAAGCTCCGCTTCGGTTCGCCCGATGCGCGCGACATCGATATCCATCCCATGGAGGGCCTGATCCGGTTCGGCCCTTATAGCCGCGACAAGCTGTCGGCCGTCTCGAACCCCATCCGCATCGGGATGATCCTCCCCGCCAACCTCGAGGATCGGCTGGTTACGCAGATGCGCGAGTTGGACCACAGCCATCAGCCGCGCGAGCGCAAGGTCTACCTGCCACCTTATCCTGGCTTTGAGAAGGTCTTTGGCGTGCGTCTATCACGAGGCGGGCCGGCCAGCCGTGTCCTTTTATCCGAAGATCTCGATGGCCAGATCGCCGCCGCGGCGTCGCCCCATGTCGTCCTGGCGGAAGCACTCACGCGGGCGCTGTTCGCGCTGCGCAATGCGCGCGACACGTTCGATGTCGTAGTCATCGTCCTCAAGGAGAGCTGGACCCCTGCCTTCCGCGGGCCGGCCGGCGACGACTTCGACCTCCACGACTACGTGAAGGCCTATGCTGCATCCGACGGCATCTGCGTCCAGTTCCTGCGCGAGGACAGCGCGCTCAACTACCATTGCCGATGCAGTGTGGCGTGGCGGCTCGGCATCGCCCTCTATACCAAGGCCGGCGGCATCCCATGGGTCCTGGCGGATGTCCAGCCCGGCACGGCCTTCATCGGCATCGACTACGCGCTGCGGGCGGGCGGCGACACCGCCCAGCGCTTTGCCATCTGCTGCAGCCAGGTTTTCGACGCCGAAGGCTCAGGCCTCGAGTTCGTTACATATAAGGCCGAAGGCGTTCACATGTTTGGTAGGAATCCCTATCTGCGCCGCGAACAGATGCTGAAGGTGATGGCCCGCAGCCTCGCCATCTACCAGCGCAAGCATTCCGGCGATCCGCCGGAGCGCATCGTGGTTCACAAGAACACCGAGTTTAGGACCGACGAGATCGAGGGGGTCTTCGACGCGTTCCCGAACGCCAGCAACATCGAGCTCGTCCACGTCCAGCAGAGCTGCGGCTGGCGTGGTGTCCTGATCGCAGACCGGCAGCGGCCCCACGGCTATCCTTGCCACCGTGGCACAACCTTCCAACTCGGTGCCCACGAGGCCCTGCTGTGGACCCAAGGCAATTTGCCTGCCGTCGCCAAGGGCAAGGACTATTATAAGGAGGGCAAGGGTACGCCCGAGCCCCTGCTTCTTGTCCGGAACGCTGGCCTGGGCGACTTCGACGATCTTTGCCGCGAGACGCTGGCGCTCACCAAGATGGACTGGAACAACGACGGTCCTTACGACCGGCTACCAGTGACGCTGAATTTTGCGGGGACGCTGGCGACGATCGTCAAGCGCATGCCGAAACTTCAGCCGCAATCATACCCGATCCGCTTGTTCATGTGACCGCAGCAACGTCCCCTGTCCCACTCGCCATGACGGCGCTCATCCCGAAGCAGTGTCATTCTCCCAATGTGGTCCATTTCGGCCCTGCACGCCTGGCGGCATGACGAGGAAAGGAGAGGCCAAGGGACGTTGGTCTTTCCCAGTAATCCTCCGCCAATGAACCGTTTCATCAAATGCCCATGCCTCGTCAGGCGGGCTTTCAGGAACAAAGTAGTGAACGTATACGTACCGCAGCGGCTTGCCGTGTGGATCGAACTTGCCTGTACTCGCTAAAATCTTATCGTATCGCGCGCGCTCTACCTCATCTCCCTCGACGGCCTCAAACCCAATATGAATGATGCCAGGTTTGTCGTCAGGAAGCTGCCTGTTTGCTTCAGCAAGCCTCTTCAGCACATCTCGTGCCTTTGCATCGATCGAGGCTGGTGCAAGCGACTGCCATCGAAGCAGGATTGCGAGATCGCATGCCGCAAGATAGCGAGGCGACATGCCGCCCTTGGTCCTCAGCACTTGGAGAAATCGCGCATGCCTCACGTACTCACCGGTCAGAAGCTCCTGTAGGCGCGTACCCGCTACCAGCACCTCGTCGGTCTTCAGTACTTCTTGGAGTGACCCCAAGTCCGGCTCCCCAACGGTACCGCGTGCCACGTCGTCTCCCCACACGAGCGATGGCAACTCAGAGCCGAGCCAAGTCGAGACCTTGTCGAGCAGGTAGGCGTCTGGGACGTCGAACACAGGAATAGTAAAACACACATTCCCGAAAACATTCCGCTGAGCAGACTGCGCCAGCGCGGCGGCCGGCTGCCACAAGTCCCGCATGCGCATGCGCTCCCGCTCGCCGTATTCGCTCGTTTCCAGCCGTTTGCATTCTACCGCCATATCCGATCCCGCGATCCGGACATCCATGTCATATGTCTTCTCAATACCTGGTCGCTCGGCGCGGAAGGCCACCTCCCCCCCGGCTCGTCGATACGCCGCCGCCACCAATAGCTCGAAAATGCCTCCATTGGGCTGGCGGCGCTCAGGCCCTATTAGGCGTTTCACCCGTTCATCCACCCCAACGACTGACTCTAGACGGTCGAGATCGCGTCCAAGGGCCGCGAACAGCGGAACTACCCGGGAGCCAAACATCGGCTCGTAATTCCATGGATGGTCGATGAACGCATCCGCCAAAAAGAGATACCAACCGAGAGTATCGCTATCGTCAAAGAATCGACCCCTCTCATCCTCGGCAGGGAGGCCGTAGGCTGCTGCATATAGCCGGGTAAATGCTGCATTGCGTCGGCGTTGCCAGTCGCCCGATTCCATATAGCTTTTTAGCCAGTCGACTGCCCTTCGCAGATCAGGATGGTCCGGCATCATTTCATCGCGGACCGGTGGTGGACCGAAGGCCTCTGCCGGAATCTCCAATGGCTTGCCTTGCGCCGCCCGAACGAAGTCGTCCTTGCTTAAGACCATCCTACTAACCCTGCGCCACTGCAGTATGTCGCCTATAGCGTTTGGCGAGGGTCGTTGCGAGTAGAATCGAAGGTCGGCTCGCGACTCGTTCGTTAGTTCTTCCTAGTCAGCGGAGGGCATCCAGTTCACGGACAAGCTCGCCGACCTTTTCGAGAAGGGAGTTCTGTACCTCGGCAGCAGCCTGCATCCGACGCTGCGCCTCGTGCTCGTCGCTTGAAAGTCCAACCTCCGCAGCCAGCTTACGAAGACATTCCGTCAATGCTCGTGCCCGATCATCTCGGATGCGACTGGCGAGCAGCATCACTTCGGTTGTCAGCCGCAAGTGGTCATCAGACAGCCCCTCAGGCAGTTGTTGTTTTTGCCAAATCCCGGTGGTTCGATAAGCCATGATGTCTTGGTGAAGCGATGCTCCAGTATTCCGCAAAAGCTTCTGAGACGCGACCTGCAGTGCAAGGAGGGTCTCACGCTGAAAATCATTGGCTCTGTCGACAAGCCGTTCGCGTCGATCTTCACGACGACGCTCGCGATCTCGTTCACTGAGACGACGGTCAGCCAACCAACTGGTTACCATGGTCAACGCACCGCCCGCTATCACGCTCAACGTTGTCGCAAGCCAATCAGGCATAAGTCCTCCCGTATTGCCGTCGTTGAGCCGCCGAAGTGACCTACAGAGGTTCGTGCACCAGTGGCAGACTCTAGACGTTATGTCCCCGTGCTGAAGCCGGTGGCCCGCCCCTTTCATGCCAGGATCGAGGGTTGCTCGGACGGTCCGAGCCGAGCCTCAGGCATGGAGGGACGGGCCATGGGAGAGCATAGCGAAGTGTACGTCGCCTTCGATACCGCAAAGCTGAAGCACGCGGTGGCGATCGCGGAGGGAGGCCGAGGAGGCGAGATCCGGTTTGTCGGGGAGATCGAGAACCGACCGGCGACGATCGAGCGGCTGATCAGGAAGCTGGCGCGGCGCTACAAGAGGCTGCAGGTGTGCTTCGAAGCGGGGCCGACGGGCTACGGGCTTTATCGGCAGATGCAGGCGCTGGGGCATGATTGCCTGGTGGTGGCGCCAACGCTGATTCCGCGGCGCTCGGGAGAGCGCGTGAAGACGAACCGTCGCGACGCGCTCACCTTGGCCCGGCTGTTTCGTGCCGGCGAGCTCAGCGGCGTGTGGGTACCTGACGCGGTCCACGAGGCGGTGCGGGACTTGGTTCGTGGACGCACGACAGCGGCCGAGGATGTTCGGCGTAAGCGCCAGCAATTGCTGTCGTTCCTGTTGCGGCACGGTCGGATCTTCACCGGCGGGGATCACTGGACCCGTGCGCATCGGCGCTGGCTGGCCGAGCAGAGCTTCGATCATGCGGCGCAGCAGATCGTCTTCCAGGACGCGGTTGCGGCTATCGAGGATGCTGTCGAGCGGCAGCGCCGGCTCGAGGAGCAACTGGCCAGCCTTGTTCCCACCTGGTCAATGGCGCCCGTGGTCACCGCCTACCAAGCCATGCGCGGCGTCTCCTTCCTGGTCGCCGTGACCTTTGCCGCCGAGATCGGAGACGTGCGCCGCTTCGACACGCCGCGCCAACTCATGTCGTTCCTCGGCTTGGTGCCGGCCGAGCGCTCGACCGGCGAGACGGTGCGCCGCGCGGGCCTCACCCTGGCCGGCAACCGGCGAGCCCGGCGGGTCCTGGTCGAGGCGGCGTGGAGTTACCGCCACCCGGCTCGCGTTAGCGAGACCCTGCGCGTTCGTCTTGAAGGGCTGCCAAAGTCGATCCGCGACATCGCCTGGAAGGCCCAGGTCAGGCTGTGCGGCCGCTACCGACGGCTCAACGCGGCAGGCAAGAAGCTACCCGTCATCATCGCCGCGATCGCCCGCGAGATGGCGGCGTTCCTGTGGGCGATCGGCCGCCAGATCACGCCAGCCACTGTCACCTGAGCGGCCCATTCGCATCCCGGCTGCGCAGCGTTGGGGATGGGGCAACGGAGGGGAACTCCCGTCGCTAGTTATGTGGCCGGGCCCTGCCCGACGCCCGTCGTCTAGACAGAGGAAAGCCCCGGGACGAAAGCACGGAAGGCGGTAGCCAACCCGCGGATAAGAGCCTGATCAACCGTCGTCTCGACGCTCCATCTCCAACCTTGCGCAGCTTACAGCTCGATCAGCCGGCGCCTTCCTGGCACCGACAAACTTCTTCGCCCTCGCTCTTGACCGGGGACATAAGAGCTAGGCGCGGCCGGTCGCGAACCGGCGACAACGGAAAAACAGATGCGTCTAGCTAGAATCGCCGTCATTTCCACTTGATTGTGCCGGATGCCTTCAACGTATTATCGTACGTCACCCCTTTGATGCCCGCACCTCGTTGATAATGCGGTTGGCAACCCGCCCGCACTTTTTTCGTCGAGAAAGGCCGCCATCTCGACGCTGCGCTGCGGCATGGCATCGAGGAACGTCGTCGAAGATTCCTACTCCGTATCGGTCGGTCAAGGATGCGGGCAATGTGCTCGGCCAACCTAAGCTTGCGAAGTCTCGGCCGCCTGAGGTTACGAACACTACAGGCATTGCAATCTCGCATAGAACTAACTTATAATATTCAACTATATGGAGGTTAGCGATCCACAACCACCTTCGGCGTGCGGCCAGTCGGTGATCGCGCGTGCGGCGCCAAGAATGGTGATACGCTTGGCCTCGGCGGTGTTCTTGACGCCAGCGGCGGCGACGAAAACACCGGCCTTGACCAGCTCCTCGGTGAACCGGTCCATCGCCGCGAACGCCTCGGTCGTCAGCGGCACCGCCTTTTCGCAGTCCCCGATGGCCTTCACGAACACCATGACCCGCATCGCCTGCCTCGTGAGCTAGCGCCCCTCGGGACAAGCGTTCCGGCCGGCGCAGCCGCGGCCGGCCGATGGCACGTTCGTCCGGCTACAAGGAAAAGGCCGTCGGCGAGCCTGCCGGGGCCTCTCCTTTCCCACTCACCCGGAAACTGCGGATCAAGAACTTTCGTTGTGCATCATGTCGCCGAACAGCTCCCAGGTCTCGCCCTTGAAGCGCGACATCTGGACGGCCTGGACCGGATAGAAGTCGGTCGAACTGGTCGAGACGGTGATACCCGGCAGGAGCCCCGGCAGGTGAAGCTGGTGCCAGCTTGCCGCCTGTTTCATCACGTTCTCGCGCGTCAGCACGTCGCCGCACTTCTCCAGCGTCTTGCGCAGCAGCGTCGCCACGCCGTAGGCATAGACGTAGCTGCCGTCGGCCACGTTGCCGTCGGGAATGTACTTCGCCATGAAGGCGCGCCACTCCTTCATGTCCGGCTCGTTGTCCCACTGATGGTCGGTGGGATCCTTCAGCCAGGCGGCCGTCAGGACGCCCTGCACGATGTCGAAGCCGGCGGGCTTCATTGTCGTGCCCACGCTCGCCGCGACGTTGTTCATGTACTGCACGGGTTTCCACCCCAGGTCGGCTGCCTTGCGCATCGCCTGGGCGGCGAACTTCGAGATCGACACGTTGTAGAAGACGTTGGCGCCCGAGTTCTTCAGCT
>JAEZIF010000210.1 GCA_023416135.1 Pseudomonadota bacterium | reverse complement strand
AGCTGAAGCAGGTGGCCTGAGGCGGCGCCGCTCATGTCCGGGTCGATGGATATCGGAGTCTTCATCCCCATCGGCAACAACGGCTGGCTGATCTCGACGACGTCGCCGCAATACAAGCCGACCTTCGAGCTGAACAAGCAGATCGTGCAGCGCGCCGAGTACTACGGGCTCGACTTCGCGCTGTCGATGATCAAGCTGCGCGGCTTCGGCGGCAAAAGCGAGTTCTGGGACCACAATCTGGAATCGTTCACGCTGATGGCGGGCCTTGCCGCCGTCACCAGCCGCATCCAGCTCTATGCCTCGGTGGCGGTGCTGACCATTCCGCCGGCAATCGTGGCGCGCATGACCTCGACCATCGATTCGATCTCGGGTGGACGCTTTGGCGTCAACATCGTCTCCGGCTGGGCCAAGGGCGAATACGACCAGATGGGTCTGTGGCCGGGTGAGGAGCACTTCAACAGGCGCTACGACTACAGCACCGAGTACGTCACCATCATGCGCGAGCTGTGGGAGACCGGCACGTCCAACTTCAAGGGCGACTACTTCCAGATGGAGGATTGCAAGCTCTCGCCGCGCCCCCAGGTCCCCGTGAAGATCGTCTGCGCCGGACAAAGTCCGCGCGGCATCGAGTTTGGTGCGGGCTACGGCGACTACAACTTCGTCGCCGGCAAGGGCATCAACACGCCGACGGCACACGCCCCGACCAACATCGCGATGGCCGAGGCCGCCTCCAGGACCGGCCGTGACGTCGGCAACTACATCCTGCTGATGGTCATCGCCGACGAGACCGACGCGGCGGCGGAAGCCAAGTGGAAGTACTACAACGAGGGTGCCGACCTCGACGCGATGTCGTGGCTGGCCGGCCAGGCAAACGCCGATTCCAATGCAGCGGCGACCAGCACGGCCCGCCAGATGGCCGCTCCCACCGGTGCGGTGAACTTCAACATGGGCACGCTGGTCGGCTCCTACGCCGCCGTGGCGCGCATGCTCGACGAGTGCGCCACGGTGCCCGCCACCAAGGGCATCATGCTGGTCTTCGACGATTTCCTGATCGGCCTGGAGCAGTTCGGCCAACGCATCCAACCCCTGATGAAGAGCCGGGCGGCGAAGCTGAAGGCCGTCGCCTAGTTGGCCGGCTGGTACTGCTCCATGAATGCCACGACCTCGGCCACCGGCAGGACATCGGCGTATTTCAGCGCCATGTCGTAGAGGTTGGCGAAGTGCGGGCTCTCATGGCGGTCGGCGACACACTCCTCGGGCACGACCGTGCGGAAGCCGCGTGACGTGGCCCGCACGCAGCCCGAGGTCGAGCCGCCGGTCACGATGACGGTGTCGACCTTGTGCCAGGTGAACAGGGAGCCGAGGTTGGTCTCGAAGAAGGCCGAGGCCATCCGCTTGTTGACGACGATGTCGCCGGGCGTGACCTCGCAGCGCTGGTCGATGGCTGCGCGCCTCGAACCTTCCTTGATGTTCTGCAGCGAATCGGGCGTGTCGCTTCTTGTCCCCCAGACGCCGCAGTCCTCGCCGGTCGGCAAATAGGCGACATGGGTCCAGATCACCGGACAGTCCTTGGCGCGACAGAGCCGGGCCAGCACATTGACATGCTCGATCTGACGCGGATCCGTCTCATAGGCCGTCGGGAACTCGTCGGGCCGCGTATAGGCGTTCTGGAGGTCGACATTGACCAGCGCCGGCTTGCGCCCGAAGCCGAACCGCCGGCGGCTGCGGTCGGCCTTCACGATCCCGTAGAGCTCGCGCGCCGACTTGTTCGAGGTTTCCATGCCCCAATTCTAGCCCGCCGTCGCCATCGCCGTCCCGGCCGGCGCGCGCTCCTCGGCGATCGGTCCATCCTCCAGAAGCTTGACGTCCGACGCCGACCAGCGGGCAACCACGCGTTCGCCGATATCCAGCGGATGGGCGAAGAAGCTCTCGTCAGTTACGTGGGCCACGAATTCCTCGCTGTCGGCAAGGTCGAGCGTCACCTTCACGTACGAGCCCTGGTTCTCCAGCGTATGGACCTCGCCCATCACCCCATTCAGCCCGACCGAAGGCTTGGCGCCGGATGCGACCTTTTCGATGGCGATGCGGTCGCGCCGGATCGAGCCCCATAGCGGCGAGCCGCGCATCGGGCGCAGGTCGCCGACCGGGATGGCATAGCGCGCGCCGCTCTTTCAGGCGACGGCGGCGACGCCGTTCATCGTGCTCTCGACCATGCCCGACAGCACGTTCTGGCCGCCGACGAAGCGCGCGACATAGGCGTTGCGCGGCGCCACGAAGATGTCGCGCGCGCTCGCCGCCTGCTCGATGCGTCCCTGGGCCATCACCACCACCAGGTCGGCCACGGCGATGGCCTCGAGCTGGGTGTGCGTGACATGGACGAAGGTGATGCCGAGCTCCTTCTGGACGCGGCGCAACTCGCCGCGCATGCGCAGCCGCAGATATTCATCGAGCGCCGACAGGGGCTCGTCGAGCAGCAGCACCCGCGGGTTGGTGATCAGGGCGCGGGCGAGCGCCACGCGCTGCTGCTGGCCACCCGAGAGCTGGGCCGGCAGGCGGTCGGCGAACTTCTCGAGCTGGACCTTGGTCAGAAGTTCGCGCGCCCTGGCGTGGCGGTCGGCCGTGCCGGCACCGCGCATCTTCAGGGCGAAGGCCACGTTGTCGAGCACGCTGCGATGGGGGAAGAGCGCGTAGCTCTGGAACATCATCGCCGTGCCGCGCTCGATCTGCGGCAGGCCGAGCACGGACTGGCCGCCGATGCGGACGTCGCCGCTGCTGGGCTTCTCGTGGCCCGCGATCATGCGCAGGATGGTGGTCTTGCCGCAGCCCGAGGGGCCCAGCAGGCAGCAGTAGGAGCCGTGCGGGATGGTCAGGCTGAGATCCTTGACCGCCGTGGTCTCGCCGAAGCGCTTGGTGACGCCGACGACCGCGACCTCGCCGCTTGCGGCGGACGCTGATGGGGCCATGTGCTTACTCCGTACGCATACCGGCGGCGGCGCGCCGGCGTTGGACGATGGCGATCGAGCCCAGCGCCAGGATGATGACGATGAACGACACGATCGTGGTCACGGCGCCGACGGCGTAGAGCGTCGGCGAGGTGACGTTGGTGGTCATTGCCCAGATCTCGAGCGGCAGGGTGTTCTTTGCCCCGGCGGCCAGGGCGGTGCGGGCGATCTCGTCGTAGGACAGGGTGAAGCCGAACAGCGCCACGCCGATGATGCCGGGCAGCAGGATCGGCAGGGTAACCTCGCGCACCTTCTGCCAGTTGGTGGCACCGAGATCGATCGCGGCCTCTTCGTAGGAGCGATTGAAGCGGCCAAGCACCGCGAACATGATCAGGAGGCCGAACGGCAGCGTCCAGGTGAGCTGGGCGCCGGGCCCCGTCGTGTACCACTCGGTCTGCAGGCCGAGCAGGCGGAAGGTGAGCGCGATGCCGAGGCCGACGAACAGGCCGGGCATGATCAGGCTGGCAATGGCGAGATAGAAAGCGAAGACCGAGCCTCGGAAGCGGCGACGGAAGGCAAGGCCTGCCAGCACCGCCAGCACGACCGTCACCATCGCGACGAGGACGGCCAGCCCGATCGAGCGCACGAAGGAGCCAGCGATGTCGCCAACGCGCGTCTGAGACACCAGGGCGGAGAACCAGTGCAGCGACACACCGTTCAGCGGGAAGGTCATGCCGCCGTTGGGGCCCTGGAACGACAGGATGTAGATCACGATCATCGGGCCGTAGAGGAACAGCACGAAC
>JAEZIF010000465.1 GCA_023416135.1 Pseudomonadota bacterium | reverse complement strand
GATCGAGGGCGGGCAGGCCGGCGCGCAACAGGCCGAGCGGCACGGTGATCAGGGCGCGGTCGGCCTCGATCTTCTCGCCGCTCGCCAGGATCGCCGTCACGCCGGCGTCGCTCCAGACGATGCGCTGCACGGCGGCGTCGAAGCGCACTGCCATGTTCTGGGCGGCGTCCTCGATCAGCGTGCGAAATCCGCCCTTGGGCTGGGCGTTGCGGTCCAGCCCCTCCGTCGGGAACCATTCCTCCGCCGAGACGGCATCGTAAGGAGCACCTTGCACGCCCTCGCACATCTCGATGAAGGTGCCGATGACCAGCTTGTCGACCTCAGGCAGCCACGAGGCGTGTAGCAGCGGATCGACCGCCTGCTTGACCGAGATCGAGCGCGGGCCCCTGACACGCACCATCGCCTTGCTGCGCCAGCTCGCCCATTCGATGGCGGCCTTGAAGGCCATGCGGCCCATCACGGCGCGGCGACGCTGCCCTTCGCGTGTCGGCGCCGTCGCTCGATCGTCGATCAGGAGGCGATCGCCCTGGGATTCGACGAGAGCGACGCCGAGCTTGTCGCACCACAGCGCCAGCGGATTGCCGTCGACGCCATGCACCCACGAGCCGCCGAGATCGAGCGGCGCCCCCAGCGAATCGTCGGTCCAGGTCCGGCCGCCGATGCGCTTTCGCGCCTCGAGCACGGTGACGGCGAAGCCCGAATCATGGAGCAGCCTGGCGCCGACCAGGCCCGACATGCCGGCGCCGACCACGACGACGCGCTCCGGTGTGGCCTTGCCCATGGACCACGAGCCGGTCACACGAGCACCAGGCCGGGCAGCTGCTTCATGTCGTCGAATACCCGGCCACCCGCCTGTTGCAGGGCATCGCGGTTGGCGTAGGGCTCGCCGGCGTAGGCCAAGGCCTTCATGCCGGCGGCGCGGGCCGCCTGCACGCCCGGCAGAGAGTCTTCGACCACGACGCAATCGAACGGCTGCACGTTCATGCTTATGGCCGCGTGCAGGAAGAGATCGGGAAACGGCTTTCCGCGCGGCACCTGGGCGGCGCTGAAGATGCGGCCGTCGAAAAGATCCCACAGGCCGGTGAGGCCGAGCGTGAAGCGCATCTTCTCCGGCGTGCCCGAGCTGGCCACGCAGGTGCCGAAGCCCGCGGCTTGCAAAGCCGTGACCGCGTCCTTCACGCCGGCCACGGCCCGCAACGGCGCGTCGCGAAAAGTCTGGTAGGTCACCGCCTGCATCTTCTCGACGAAGTCGTCGGGCAGCTTGCGGCCGAGCTCGGCCTCGCAGATTTCCAGGCCGGATTTGAGCGACAGGCCCATGACCCGTCGCATCGTCTCCTCGACCGACCAGTCGAGTCCCTCGGCCTTGAGCGCTCGGGAGAAGCTTGTGCAGGCGAGCGGCTCGCTGTCGACCAGTACGCCGTCGCAGTCGAAGATCACTAGCAAGAAACGGCCTTCTTCGGGTGGCCGGCCCCGAAGGGAGCCGACGTCAGTAGGGTCTGTCGCCCGCTACTGTAACCCGGTTTCCGCTGCGCGTATGCGGCCAGTAGTCCCACATTGCACGGTGCTGGACGCAGCGGTTGTCCCAGAAGGCGATGGAGTTCTCGCGCCAGCGGAAACGGCACTGGAACAGCGGGTTCTCCATGTGCTCGTAGAGATAGCGCAGGATGCCGTCGCCCTCGTCGCGCGGCACGCCGACCAGGGCGCGTGTGAAGCCCCGATTGACGTACAGCGCCTTCCTGCCCGTCACCGGATGGGTGCGGATCACGGGGTGCTCGGCCCGCGGATACTGCGGCTTGTCGGCGACGCCGAAGTTCTTGTAGAGGCCGCGATAGACCTGCTCGCCGTCGTGGATGGCGGTCATTCCCTCGAGGTAGGTCTTCATGCGGTCCGACAGCGCCTCGTAGGCGGCGTACATGTTGGCGAACAGCGTGTCGCCGCCCTTGGGAGGGCAGGTCTTGATGTAGAGGATGCTGCCCATCGGCGGCTCGAGATCGCAGCTCACATCGGTGTGCCAACCCTCGCCGTTGGCGCGCGGCGAGTCCTTGTCGGCGTGGATGATCATCAACTCGGGCTTGCCCGGCTCGTGCGGCGCGGCGGGATGGGTGTGCAGGTCGCCGAACAGGCGGCCGAAGGCCAGGTGCTGGTCGGGTGTGATGTGCTGGTCGCGAAAGAAGATCACCAGGTTCTCGGCGAGCGCGCGATGCAGCTCGTCGTGCTGGTGGTTGCTGAGCGGCTGGCTCAGGTCGATGCCGCCGATCTCCGCGCCGATGATCGGCGTCAGCTTGTCGATGGTGATGGTCTCGTACGGCGCACTTTCGTCGGCCGTGTGCCGGTAGCGGGGGCCGGCGTTGCCGCGCAGGGATCCTTGCATGGCTCTCTCCTACTCCACTTTGATGTTGGCACGATGGATGATCCTGCCCCAACGCTCTTTCTCGGCAGCGGTGAAGGCAGCGAACTCGGCGGGACTCATCAGCTTGGGGACCCCGCCGATGGCCGCCAGGCGCTCGAGGACCTCGGGCATGGCGGCGACCTTGCGGATGTCGGCGTTGATGCCGTCGACGATCTCGCGCGGTGTGCCCCTGGGCACGTAGAAGCCGGTCCAGGTCGTGAGCAGCACGTCGGGATAGCCCGCCTCCGCCGCCGTCGGCATGTCGGGCACGGCGGCATAACGCTCGCTGTCGGTCACGAACAGGCCCTTCAACGCACCGCGGTCCATGGCGACCTTGGCGTTGACCGTGTCGATCATCATGAAGGTCAGGAGCCCGCTCTGCACGTCGGGGAGCGCCTGCGGATTGCTCTTGTAGCCGACGTAGGTGGCGTCGACGCCGGCGGCGAGCTTGTAGAGCTCCGAGGCGACGCGCGCCGGCAGCGCACCGGCGCCGTAGTTGTGCTTGCCGGGCTCGGCCTTGAGCCTGGCCGTCAGTTCGGCCGCCGTGCTGATCGGGCTGTTCCTGTCGACCAGCAGCACGAAGGGCGAGGTGCCCATGCGCGTGATCGCCTCGAAGCTCTGGATCGGATCGTACGGCAGCTTGTCGTAGATCGCCGGATTGACCGCCTGGGTCATCGCCGACGTGGCGAAGATGGTGAGCCCGTCCGGCTTGGCGCGCGCGACCGACTCGGCGGCGGGAATGCCGTTGCCGCCGCCTTTGTTGTCGATCACCACCGGCTGCCCCCACAGCGCCGACAGGCGTTCGGCATAGATGCGCGCGCTGATGTCGGTTGCGGCACCGGCCGGAAACGGAACGACGAGGGTGACGCGCCCCGACGGAAACCTGCCCGACTGGGCGAACGCGTCCCGCGACATTGCCGCTGCGCCGGCAAGAACCGGAAGCTGCCGTCTCGTGATCATCGCTGCAGGCTAACACGGCGCCATCGGCCACCGCCTGCAAAGTCGCGAATGTCCGTAATACGGACTATGCTTCTGGCGCATGCCGAATCCGGTCATCGAGCCTGGCCGGCGCAGCTTCGCCATCCTCGAGGAACCCGCCAGAATGACTCCCACCATCACCGCCTTCGAACGGTCGCCCGATCGCGGTCGGGGGCTGGCGCGTGACATGCGCGTTCGCTGGGCGCTCGAGGAAGTCGGCCGGCCTTACGACGTTCGCCTGCTTTCCTTCAAGGC
>JAEZIF010000186.1 GCA_023416135.1 Pseudomonadota bacterium | reverse complement strand
GGTCTGCGGTCCGCCGCGTTCCAGCGCACGCTTGTAGGACTTGAGCCTGGGCACTGGCCGGTGAAGCCGACGCGCGTCGGCGGCCTCGATGGGGAAGCTTATCTGCACCTCGGCGCCGTGAGCTCGGCCCCGCGAATCAATTATGCCGGGGGTGGTGGCTGATCTGCTTGAGCCAAGACACCTCGGCGCTGCAGGCCGAATATTTCCAGATCCCTCGCCTGTGCATAAGCCAATCTTGACAGCGACAGGTCTCGCTTTCCACAGGATGTAGATAAGTCTGATTCATCTTTAGATGCCGTCTCTTAGTACACGATTTTAATCATGCATATTGTCCAGGCCACGTTTTGGACATTGGCCAGGATGGCCGGCGGCGCGGGTATAAGCTGCTAGGTGCGCCGAAGCTCCCGCCACGAGCCCAATTGAAGGTCGAACGACGAGGGGAGAATGAACGATGCGACACGAGCTCGAAGGTTGGCTTCGCATGATCGCGCTGGGCGTCGGCGTTCTTGCGGTGGTCACCGTCGCAGTTGGGCTGTCATCGCCGGTGGTTGACTTGGTCTCCTTGCGGTAGCGCCGCGTACAAATCCCCAACGGAACGCTCCGCCGATTCGTCGCCGAGACTTCACCCCGACATCTGGTTTGTTGGCGTCCGGCCGAAGGTTGGGGGCACACGATGTATCGATCGAAGAAACAGGGGCGGGAAATGCCATGAGGGAAACGCTTGCACTATTAAATCCGATAGAGGAGGCCGCCTTGCGCAAGGTCCGCTTTGGCGGAGAGGCGCGATTGGCGCCTGTCCATGCCCGCCGCCTTCTGCACCTCAACCTGATCGAATGGAATGGCTGCCGGTGGTCCCTCACAGTGATTGGCCGTCGAGTTTGCGAGGACGCGGAATTTAGCGATAGCCTTCACTGAAATCGTTGGTGCCCCTCGCTGGGGCGTCGCCACCGGGGACGCGATGCACACAAGAGCCGGGGCGACACCGCTATCCCCCTCGTCGATCTCCATGCGGATGACGACCTCATGGTGCTACTCACCGCGGCCGTGCCTTCGACGGGCGCGGTCCCGAGGGCGTTTGCTACGTCGGAAGCACGATTTTGCCGGCTGCCGGGGTCAAATCCCAACAAGCGTGCGGAATCTCACATCGCGCGAACGATCCGCGATGTACCGACCCGCCATGGTTCACGAAAGCACCCCTGGCAAGTGGTCGCTCTGGGCGACACACCCGCACCGTCTCGGCGGTATCGCCGAGGCATTCGCTACCGAAGCATCGGCCGATGCTCGAGCCAGCGACCTCAAGCGCGTGGGCTACGTCGTCGAAACATTCCTGTCGAAACCGGCCCACCCACAGCGTGGCCTGTCGGCAGCCGCCCGGCCGGTTTTGTTGCGCCATGGCTAGGGCAATCTCCTGCCGCAGGCATCCGCGCCTTGTCGGCCGGTTTGTCGTCGCGCTGTACCAGCGCGTGGAGGGCGCCGCCAACCCGTGGCGTCGCGCCAACGATGTCGCACGCTACGACGGAATCCCGATGGGAAAACTTGGCGTGGTGCTGGCCCAGGCAGCGTCCGCTGGACTGGTCGAGCGGCATGCTTCTGATCCGGATCTTATCACTCTAACGGCGGCGGGGCGCTCAGCGGCTCGCCTTGATGACCCTCGCCCGCCAGGCTGAAAGCATTGCCCACCCGTCGCGGCTCCCGGCTCACTTCAGGAAGGTCTGGGGCCCGCCGCGTTCCAGCGCACGCTTGTAGGCCGGCCGCGCCTGGACGCGCTCGACGAAGGACTTGAGCCTGGGCAACTTCCCGGCGAACCCGACGCGCGCGTCGGCGGCCTCGATGGGGAAGCTCATCTGCACGTCGGCCGCCGTGAGCTCGGCGCCCGCGAACCACTCGCGCTTGGCGAGTTCGCCCTCGAGGAAGGCGAAGTGGTTGGTGATCTGCGGCCCGAGCAGCGCCTTGTCGGCGCCGGCCGAGATCATCCTCGCCACCGGCCGCATCGCCCACGGCACGCGCCCGGGCAGGCGGCTGAACACCAGCTTCATGAACAGGAGCGGCATCAGCGAGCCTTCGGCATAGTGCAGGAAGTGAGTGTAGTGCAGCCGCTCCGGCGTGCCGTGCCTGGGCGCGAACCGGCCGTTGCCGTAGGTCTCGACCAGGTATTCGAGGATCGCGCCCGATTCGGCCAGCGTCTTGTCGCCGTCGGTGATCACCGGCGACTTGCCGAGCGGATGGACGGCGCGCAGCGAAGGCGGCGCCTGCAGCGTGGGCTCGCGCTTGTAGGGCTTGACCTCGTAGTCGAGGCCGAGCTCCTCCAGCATCCACAGCACCCGCTGGGAACGCGAGTTCTCGAGATGGTGGACGGTGATCATTCTCGCCTCCTGGAGCGAATGGAAGCTAAAGCGGGCCTGGCCGCCAGTTGCCGTGGAAGCCTGCGGGCACCTTGCTGCTGAGATGGGCGAGCGCCACCGGTCCCTTGGCGATGTCGGTCGCCTCGAACACCGCGAGATCGCTGCGGCCCTCGTTCCCGCGCCAGACGACGGTGAGGATCCAGCCGTCGCCCTCGGCGGCATCGTCGCTGCGCGGCACGAAGATCGGCTCGCCGTAACGGTCGGCCTGCCCGCTGGTGTAGCTCGCGCTCTTGCCGGTCTTGAGGTCGTAGTGGGTGATGCCGTCCATGCGCGGCTCGCCGCTGCGCGCGTCGACGACGTTGCCGGCGACGATCCAGCCGTGGCGGTAGTCTCTCATGCAGAAGCGCTCGTCGAAGCGCGGGAACTCGCCGGCGCGGTCGTCGAGCTGCTCCTCCTTGAAGGTGTTGGCCTGGCCCGCCGGATCGAAGGTCCAGCGGAACAGCCGCGCCTGCGGCGTAGCCGGCGTCGACGGCTTGCCGTCGGGCAACGGGAACAGCGGCGCCACGTCGAACTTCATGACGTCGACCACGACCTTGCCGTCCGCCGTCTCGTAGTGATTCATCGGATGGCACACGTAGCACGGCGGCGCGCTGACCCACTTCACGTCGGCGACGGTGCCGTTGCGCGGGATGAAGGCGATGTGCGTGCCCTTGTCGGGCTCCCAGGCGTAGGGCGGCAGGCCCGCCATCGCCCGCTCCATCGACGAGGTCAGCGGGAAGATCGGCAGCACGATCCAGTTCCGGGTCACCGCGAAGTCGTGGACCATGCTGGGGAAGGGGCCGTCCATGACCTCGGCGCGCGTGATCTTGCCGTCGGCAGTCACGGTCTGGATGCTCACCTCCTTGGTGAAGCGACCCTTGGCCGAGTAGCCGAAGAACACCATCTCGCCGGTCTCGGGGTCGAGCTTGGGATGCGCCGTGAACGGACCGCAGAGCTTGTCGCCGAAGGTCTCGTAGCCGCCCTTGGGGCCGACCGGCATCAGGCTGGCCGGATCGAGTGAGATGGGCGCGTGCGCCTCCTCGAGCGCCAGGAGCTTGCCGCCGTGCCAGACGATGTTGGTGTTGGCGATGGTCGAGTTCATCTGGACGATACGCGGATCGCTGTAGCGCGGATTACCGAAGGTGCCGGAAAGGCCCTCGCCCTCCTGATTCTCGAGGATCCACTTGGGCGTGCGCACCCAGCGGTTCCTGTAGGAGACGTTGCCGTTCTCGATGTGGAAGGCGTGAATCATGCCGTCGCCGCCGAACCAGTGGTACGGCCCGCGCGGCGCGAATTGCGGGTTGGGGCCGTTGCGGTAGAGCGTGCCGCAGAGCTCCTTCGGCAGCTCGCCGGTGATGTGCAGGTGGGCCGCGTCGGCCGCGGTGTTCACCGGGCCGTAATAGCCGTGCAGGAAGGGATTGTCGGTCGGGAAGGCCTTGGCCATGACGCGCTCCGCTCGTTTAAGGGTAACGCTGTGTACTTATTCGACGCTATCAATACACACCGTTTCCCGCAAGGGGATTCTTCAGGCCTCGCGGCGGCGGAAATGGAGGTACCCGACCACGCCCAGCCCCAGCAGCAGCGCGCCGAGATAGAACTCGGTATGGGTCGGGCCGATCAGGTCGAACAGCGGCGTGGCGCCGAGGTTGAAGACCAGCATCGAGGCAGCCATGACGGCGAGTCTCAGGCGGAAGACGCGGGCGATCTCGGCGCCGCGGAAAGTCGTCTGCATGCGCGTGATCATGGGGATGAAGTAGAACGGCCCGCCGAAGCCGGCGACCAGGCCCGACAGCATCATGGCCGGCAGTTTCCAGGGATTGGGCAGCGCCCAGGCGGCGATTGCGATCAGGATGAAGCCCGTGCCCATGGCGACGTAGCCCAGGAACATGGTGGAGAGCGGCCGGCGGAAGCGCACGCTGCCCGCCACCAGGTTGCCGACCACGTCGCCCACGCCGGTGGTGCCGATGATCAGGGCGAGCGCCGCGAGGCCGTGGAGGCCGAACAGGTGAGGGTCGTGCTCGACCACCATCAGGGCGATGGCGAGCTGCAGGGCCACGCTCCATGGCCCGTTGGCGAGGGCATTGATCAGGAGCAGCGCCCCGGTCGTGGGCTCGCTCATCATCAGCCGCGCGCCGTCGAGCAGCGCATCCCAGGCGCCGCGCCAGCCGCCGCGGCCGGGCCTGGGCTTGCTCGTCGGGTCGACGACGCGGTCGCGCACCGCCCAGACGGCGAGGCCCGACAGGATGAAGCCCACGGCCGTAACCGACAGGAAGTGGATCACCGGCAGCAGCGCGTTCAGCAGCGCGGCCAGCATTGGGCCGATCAGGCGGGCGAGACGCCAGGTCGCGTCGAACAGGCCGTTGATCGCCTGCAACGCCTCGCGATCCTTGACCAACACCGGCACCGCCGACTGCAAGGCCGGCGTGAACACCATGCGCATGCCGGCAAGTCCCATCACCGAGACCACCAGCAGCGGGATCGAGATGCCCCAGACATAGAAGCCCGCGACCGGCAGCAGCGCGAGCGCAGCGCTGAAGTACTTCGAGCCGATCATGGCGCTGTCGGCGCGCCAGCGATCGAAGACCGAGGCGCCGAGCAGGCCGACCGCCAGCATGGCACCGTATTGCGCGGCGTTGACGTAGCCCGCGGCGTTGCCGATCTGCTCGGCGGCGATCCACACCACGGCGACGCGGAACAGGTCCTCGCCGATGGTCGAGGCGGCGAGTCCCGACCACACCGTGGCGACGGCGGGGTCTTTCAGGGGACGAAGAACGGGGATCATCGACGGATCGTCAACGGGTCACTTCACCCACACCCCGCCATCCTTGTTGGTGTAGCCGAGCGAAAGGTAGGCCGCGTCGACCAGCGCCTGGCCGCGCTCGTTCATCAGCAGGCCGGGGCCCATGCGGTTCATGGTGTAGCCGAAGGACAGGCCGGCGACGGGATCGGCGAAACCCAGCGAGCCGCCGGCGCCGACATGGCCGAAGGCGGCGCTGCCCATGATCACGCTGTCGACGTCCGGACCGAACAGTGTTGCGCCGACGCTGCGCCTGCGATTGTCCATCGACTTCATGAAGCCCGGGGCAAAGCGCGTCGGGATGCGCAAGGTGGCATCGTCGTGCGTCGCCATCGAGACCTCGCCCATGCGCGCGAGAGTCTTGCCGTCGACCAGCGCGGCCCCGCCGTTCGCCAGCGGTGCGTACAGGCCGGCAAGGCCGCGTGCATTGGTGACGCCGTTGGCCGCGCAAATTTCCGCGGCCCGGCCGGCGCGCGTGTGGGCGCCGCCGGCGCGCCAGGCGCCGACGTTGAAAAAGAACAGCGCCGCCGGCGATTCCTTCTTCGTCGAGAGATCGATCATGAACGGCGTCTTGGCCTGCTCGGCCTTGTAGACGAACGGAATGATGGGCGTGACGCGCGGCTCGATCGCCTCGGGCAGGCCGATCCAGAAGTCGAGGCCCAGCGGCTTCGCGATCTCGTTCTGGAAGAAGGTGCCGAGCGACACGCCGGCGGCCCGCCGCACCATCTCGCCCACGGTCCAGCCGAAGGTGAAGCCGTGATAGCCATTGCGCGTGCCCGGCTCCCAGAACGGCGCTTCCCCGGCCAGCAGGTCGGTCATGTAGTCCCATTCGTAGGGGCCGCTGTCCTTCACCTTGGCGCGCAGCGCCGGCAAGCCTACCGAATGGTCGAGCATCATGCGCGTGGTCGCGCGCTCCTTGCCGTTCCTGGCGAACTCGGGCCACAACTCGGCGACCGGCGCATCGAGGTCGAGCTTGCCGCGGCTGGCCAGCACATGGGCGCAGATCGCCGTGGCGCCCTTGGTGCAGGAGAAGACGATGCCGACCGTGTCGCGGGTCCACGGCGCGCCGGTCTTCTGGTCGGCGATGCCTCCCCACAGATCGACCACCGTTTCGCCGCCGACCGTGAGGCAGACGGAGGCGCCAACTTCGCCGTTGGCGTCGAAATTCCTCTGGAAGGCTTCGGCGATTCGCTCGAAGCCCGGCTTGACTGTTCCTTCGACCATCTTGCTCATTCTTTTGCCGGCATCGGCAGCTTGAAAACCTCGATCAAGAAGTGCGCGGCCGCCGACAGGCCCGTTTCGTTGATGCCGTGGCCGATGCCTTCGGCGATGTGCAGGCCGACCTTCACGTCGTTCTGCTCCAGCACCTGGGCGGCGCGATGGCTGAGGACGTGCGGCAGCATCTCGTCCTGGTCGCCATGGGTGAGCAGGACCGGCGGCCGCGACTTGATCTCGTCCTTCAGGACGTCGGGTCCCGCCAGCATGCCGGAGAAGCCGACGATGCCGGCGAGCGGCCTGGCGCGACGCAGGCCGACATGCAGGGCCATCATCGTGCCCTGCGAGAAGCCGACCAGCGCCGTCCTGCTCTCGTCCAGCCCGTGCTCCGCCATCTTCGCGTCGATGAAGGCATCGACATCGGCCGCCGCGCTCCGCACGCCGGCCAGCGCCAAGGCCGGATCGAGGCGCGACACGGGGAACCACTGGTAGCCGAGAGGATTGCCCTCGCATGGTTGCGGCGCGTTCGGCGCGTGAAAGATCACGTCGGGCATCAGCGGCCCCAGCACCGGTGCGAGCCCGATCAAGTCGTTGCCGTCGGCGCCGTAGCCGTGCAGCAGGATCACCATGTGACCGGGCCTGCCTCCGCCATGCGGGCCGTAGCTGGGGCCTTCGAGCTTGGTCATTTCGCTTTCGACTCCAGTTTCGGCGCTTTCGCGCTCCAGTCCGGCATGTTGCGTCGATAGTGCCAGAGCAGCAGCGCCGCTGCACTGCGCCAGGGCCGCCACTGCTCTGCGATTTTGACCAGCCGCGTCGCATCGGGCCGCTTGCGCAGCTTCTTGAGATGCTGGGCGGCGATCACCAGGCCGAGATCGAGGCCGGGCATGATGTCGGGCCGGCCGTGCGCGAACATCAGGTAGATCTCGGCCGTCCAGCGGCCGATGCCCTTGGCCTGGCACAGCATGGCGATGGCCGCCTCGTCGTCGAGCGCGTCGAGCGCCGTGAAGTCGATGCGGCCCTCGACGATGTCGGTGGCAAGGCTGCGGCCGTAGCGCATCTTGGCGCCCGACAGACCGACGGCGCGCAGCGCCTCGTCGTTCAACGCCAGGAAATCCGCCGGCTCCATGCCGGGGACCGCGGCTTCCAGGCGAAGCCAGATGCTGCGCGCGGCATGGACCGAGACCTGCTGGCCCACGATCGAGCGCATCAGGCCGCCGAAGCCGGTCGGCACCTCGCGCAACTCGGGGTGCCCGACCTCCTCGATCGCGCGGGCAAAATCCGGATCGACCTTCGCCAGATGCCGCATCGCCTTTTTGAGATTGGCGGCATCGAGAACCACTTGAGCCATGCGGCCGGCATAGCACGCCGTGAGGCAGAACTGTAAGTTCCACCACATGGACATCGCCACGCTCGACCTTCCCGACCTGCACGCGCATTTGCTCGAGCGCGTCATCGCGGCCGTGCGCGCAGACGGGCGCTTCGAGGCGGTGCTGGGCACCGGATCGCTCGGCCTGTTCGGCCCGCCGCTGCTGCACGTCGATCTCAAGTCCATCACGCCGGCCGAGCAATTGTGCGCATGACCCTCGTCACGCGGTTTGCGCCCAGCCCCTCCGGCGAGCTGCATCTCGGCTCTGCCTACTCGGCGTGGACCGGCTGGCACCGGGCGCGCGAGGCTGACGGCCGTTTCCTGGTGCGCATCGAGGACATCGACATCCGCCGCTGCAAGCGGGCGTTCGAGATGGCGATCCTGGACGACCTCAGATGGCTCGGCTTCACCTGGGACGGCGAGGTGCGCCGCCAGTCCGAGAACTTCGCGACCTACGGCAGGGCGCTCGACCAGCTCGGCGGGCGGGGCCTGATCTATCCCTGCTTCTGCAGCCGCGCCGCCATCGAGCGCGAGCTCGCCGCTTCGGCCAACGCGCCGCATGGCCCCGACGGGCCGCTCTATCCCGGAACCTGTCGCCATCTTTCGCCGCAGGAACGACGCGACAGGATCGCCGCGGGCCACGAGCACTGCCTTCGCCTCGACGCCGAACGCGCGGCGAGCGAGGCCGGCCCCTATCATTTCGACGACGAGTCGCTGGGCCGAGTCGAGGGCGAGCCGATGCTGATGGGCGACTTCGTGATCGCGCGCAAGGACACGCCGACCAGCTATCATCTGGCGGTCACGGTCGACGATCATGTGCAGGGCGTCACCCTGGTGACGCGCGGCCTCGACGTGCTGCCCTCGACCCACGTGCACGGCCTGCTGCAGAAGCTCTTGGGCTACGAGACGCCGCGCTACGCCCACCACGAGCTCCTGACCGACGCCTCGGGCCGCCGCTTCGCCAAGCGCGACCGAGACATGACCATCCGCGCCATGCGTGAAAGCGGCATGACACCCCGTCAAGTCGTCGAGCGTGCACTGGCGGCGGCGGCAGCGGCGTCCTAAGCTTCGCCCATGAACAGACAAGAAGAACTGGCCGTCGGGAGGCGGCTGCTCGGCCACATCGATGGCCGCACCACCGACCTCGCCGAGGCGATGTTTCGCAATCGCGTCGCAGCCTACTCCTGCCGCGAGCGCGCTCAGCTGGAGCGCGACCGGCTGTTCCGCGAACGGCCGATCTTCATGGGCCTGTCGACGCGCCTGCCCAAACCGGGCGATTACGTCACCGAGGATGTCGCCGGCATGCCGGTGCTGATGACCCGTGGCGCCGACGGCGAAGTGAGGGCTTTCGCCAACATCTGCCGCCATCGCGGCGCGCCGGTCGCGCAGGGCTGCGGCAATGCCCGTGCTTTCGTCTGCCCGTATCACGGCTGGACCTACGACGCCGCCGGCAAGCTTTTGGGCACCACCGACAAGGTGGGCTTTGCCGGTATCGATCTCGCGAGCCATGGCCTGGTGCGCCTGCCGGCCGCCGAACGTCACGGCCTGCTGTTCGTGCGGCCCAAGCCGATCGGGCAGGGCGAGAGTGCATCGATCGATGTCGATGCCGATCTCGGCACTTTGAAGCCTGACCTCGAGGCGCTGCGGCTGGACACCTACCCGATCTTCTCGGTCGACCGCGTGGCGCCGCGCATCAACTGGAAGTTCGCCATCGACACCTTCCTCGAGGGCTATCACATCCCGCATCTGCACCGGAAGACGATCGCGCCGTACTTCATCGGCAATGTCGGCACCTTCGATGGCGCGGGCCTGCATGGACGCATGTGCGTGGCGCGCACTTCGATCGACGAGGTGCGCCCCCTCGCCGAGGGCGAGCGCAACTACCGTCCGCATGTCATCTCGATCTACCAGCTCTTCCCCAACACCATCCTGATCTGGCAGGTCGACCATATCGAGATCTGGCGGGCCTTTCCCGATCGCGACGACGCGAGCCGCTGCGACGTCGAGATGACGATCTACAAGCCGCGGGACAGCGACCGGCCCGACGCCTACTGGCAGAAGAATCGCGACATCGCCATCCGGACGGTGATGGAGGAGGACTTCCCGCTGGGTGAGCGCATGCAGATCGGCTTCGCATCCGGCGCGACCGAAGAGGTGATCTACGGCCGCAACGAGCCGTCGCTGGTCCACTTCCATGCCTCGATCCGCAACGCGCTGGGCGTCGCGTCGTAAGGAGCACATATGCAGCGCGCCAAGCCGCCCTTCCGTGCCGACCAGGTCGGCAGCCTGCTGCGCTCGGGCCCCGTGAAGGACGCCCGCACCAAACGGCTTGCCGGCGAGATCACGCCCGCCGAGCTTAGGGCGGTCGAGGATGCCGAGATCGCGAAGCTGGTCGCCAGGCAGGAAGCGATCGGACTGCAGGCCGTCACCGACGGTGAGTTCCGCCGCTCGTGGTGGCACTACGACTTCCTGGCCAAGCTCGACGGCGTGGAGCTGGTGAGCGTCACGCAGGGCCTGCAGTTCAAGGGCACGCAGACCAAGGCCGAGGGCCTGCATGTGCACGGCAGGATCGACTTCTCCCCCAGCCATCCCATGATCGACCACTTCAAGTACCTGAAGTCGGTCGCCAAGGCGGTGCCCAAGATGACCATTCCGTCGCCGACGGCGCTGCACTATCGCGGCGGCCGGCAGGCGATCGAGACGTCGGTCTATCCCGAGATGGAGCCGTTCTTCGCCGACCTCGGCCGCGCCTACGGCAAGGCGGTGCGCGCCTTCGGCGAGGCGGGCTGCACCTACCTTCAGCTCGACGAGGTGTTCGTGGCCTATCTCTGCGACGAGGCGCAGCGCGAGTACCTGCGTGGCCGCGGCGACGATCCCGACAGGCTTCTGCACGTCTATGCCGACCTGGTGAACGCCGCCTGCGCCGGCCGCACGCCCGGCATGACCATCTCCATGCATCTCTGCCGCGGCAACTTCCGTTCGACCTGGATGGCGCAGGGCGGCTACGAGCGCGTGGCCGACATCCTGTTCAACCAGATGGGCGTCGACGCCTATTTCATGGAGTACGACACCGAGCGGGCCGGCGGCTTCGAGCCTTTGCGCTTCCTGCCCAAGGGCAAGCAGGTCGTGCTCGGCGTCATGACCTCCAAGACCGGCAAGCTCGAGAGCGAGGACCAGCTCAAGCGCCGCATCGACGAGGCGGCGAAGTTCGCCCCGCTCGAGCAGCTCTGCCTCTCGCCGCAATGCGGCTTCGCCAGCACCGAGGAAGGCAACCTGCTGGCGGAGGACGAGCAGTGGGCCAAGCTCGCGCGCTGCGTGGAGGTCGCGCGCGAAGTCTGGGGCTGACGCGCGTGCTCACGTCCTCGGCGGGCTGCCGGGCACCGGCAAGACGACCGTCGCGCGCGCCCTGGCGGAGCGGCTGCAGGCCGTCCATGTCCGTGTCGATACGATCGAGCAGGCGATGCGGGAGTGCGACGTGCTCAAGGCGGATGTCGGGCCGGCGGGTTACCAGGTGGCGTACGGCGTTGCCGCGGACAATCTGCGCCTGGGGAGAATCGTGGTTGCCGACTCGGTCAATCCCATTCGGGTGACGCGCGATGCCTGGCTCGACGTGGCGCGGCGCGCCGGCGTTCGCGCCGCCGAGGTCGAGGTGATCTGCTCCGATTCCGTCGAGCATCGTCGCCGTGTGGAGACGCGGACGGCGGACATCGAGGGACATCGATTGCCGACCTGGCAAGCTGTCGTCGACCGCCACTATGAAAGCTGGGACCGGGAACACGTCGTGGTCGACACGGCGCGGATGGGCGTCGACGAGCAGGTTTCCGCCCTGGTCGGCCGTCTCGGCTGTCGGCAATAACTCAATCTAGCGTCCCTCGAGCTGGTGACTCAGCCAGCTCAGGACTGTCTTGGACTCGAGAAACCCATAGGCCGCGGCACGTTCACGTTCGTCGGTGAGGTTGCCGACGATCACGGCGATGACGAGATCGCACTTCTGGGCGACGGCGATGCCTTCGGCGTGGCGCAGCCCGCCGCCCGCGAGCTCGTAGCGATAGAGCCGGGCGCGGCCGGACAGAGGGCCGATGCGGACGACGAGGCCTTCCCTGGCCGGCACGAAGCGTTCGTCCAGCAGGTCGACGTCGGTGACGCGGTCGACCTCGTCGTCGGTGGTGACGCCGGTCTCGCAGTTGCTGCAGAATCCGAGCTTGGGCCGGACATAGACCTCGAGCGTGCCGCGGCGCCAGGCGCGGCCCGGCAGCCACGCATCGCGCGCGAACGGCCAGGCGGTCGGCCGCCACGGCATGTCCTTGCCGAGCGACGGCGGGTCGTGCTCGCTCAGATTGAGCGCGACCATGCCGGCCATCAGGCCGGCTGCGAGCGATGTCTGAACGATCGTGCGGCGCTTCATGGGGGCCATCTACTTGAGGCCCGCCACGGTGCGCGCCTCGCCGCCCAGCTCGAGGACGTGCATGCCGGTGTTGGCGCGATCGACGATGTAGATGTAGCCGCGCGCATCGGTCTCGACGTTGTTGGTCTGGATAGCCGTCTTGCAGCGGTCCTGGCCGTCGACCTTCACGCACCGCTTGTCGGTCTTCTCGGTGATCGCCGGGATGAAGTAACCGACTTCCTTGGGCTGGAAGGGATTGCGGATGTCGAGCGCGCGCACGCCGGCATTGAAGTAGGCGATGAAGGCCATCTTCTTGTAGTAGACCGGATCCATGCTCTCGTTGGAGGAGTGCGCGCCGAAGCGGCCGCCGCGCTGGCAGAAACTGCCGCTGGCTTCCGGCACGGTCCAGTTCGACACCATCATCGGCGCCTTTTCGATCGACACATCGGCGAACCAGACCATCTGCCGCGCTTCCAGGCATTCGTTCAGGATCGATTCGTTTACGATCATGACGATGTCGCGCTTTCCGCCGTCCTTGTCGCGGGTAAACTCGCCGATCGCCATCTGCGGCCTGGGGAAGGTGGTGTGGGCGCCGGTCCACGGCGTCATCACCAGGCGCGACACTTCGGGCGCGGCGAGGTTGGCCGGCGTGGGCTCCTTCGGCCCCTTGAGCAGCTTCTCGCGGTCGACGACCTGCAGGATGCCGCCCTTGTTGGTGCCGTAGCCGAAATAGACGCGATTGCCCTGCCTCGAGATCGGCCCGTGCAGGTCGGTCGGCACGGTGCCGGTGGCGCCCGGCTCCTGGCCGACCAGCCCGAAGTCTCGGATCTTCACCGGGTTCTTCGGGTCAGAGAGATCGTAGATCTGCGTCATGCGCTTGGTGCGCCAGTCGGGCGCGCCGCCGACCAGGAAGGCGATGCCGGTGTCGCACTCCCACCAGCTCTTGTGCGTGTCCTTGAGCCCGCCGATGCGTGTCAGCAGCACGGGCTCGGCCGGATTGGCGACGTTCCAGATCTCATGCGCTCGCCACCGAAGGTGCGCAGCATGTAGACCGCTGCGCGGTCGCCCTCGGGCAGGGCAGCGCCGTCGCAGATGCGCACCATCTGCGCGCCGCCTGCCTCGTACTTGCCCGGCTGGCCGGGCAGGTGGCGCAGGTACTTCGGGTTGGCGGGATCGGTGACGTCGACGATCGAGGTGCCGTTGGGCTCGGGCCTGCCGGTCATGGAATTGACCGGCGTCGGGATGTCGTCGGTGCCGCCGTGATGGCCGACATAGGCGATCCAGCGGTCGCCCTGGCGATGGATGGTGGGCTGGTAGGCGCTGCGCGCCTGCAGGTCGGTCCAGCCGACCAGGCGCATGTTCGATGCTTCCGGCGCGGCACCGACTTTCTGTTGCTGGGCAAAAGATGGAAACGCCGCGACCAACAAACCGACGATGAGCAGAGACTGCCGCGTCATGATGTTTTCTCCGGAGTTCGGCGAATTATACGCCCGACTGGCCGGACCGGCGACGGGTCGGAACCGCCTTCGAGATAGCGAATAACGCGCCTTGACGACCGCCTGCTTACCGCCCCTGGAGCTGCTTGTTCACCCACACCTGAACGGTGTTCGACTCCAGGAACCGGTGCGCCATCCTGCGCTTCTCGGGATCCGCCATGTTGCCGTCGACGATGGCGACCAGGAGATCGCACTTGTAGGCGACGACGATGCCCTCGGCGAGCCGCGGCGCGCCGTTGCGCATTCTGTGGCGGTAGCGGCGGCTCCTGCCGAACAGGTCTGTGATGCGGATGCGGCTGCCCGGACCGTCCGGCACGAAGCGCGGATCGAGGCGGTCGATGTCGACCACGCGGTCGACGGCCTCGTCGCTCGTCACGCCCGTCTCACAGTCGCTGCAGATGTCGAATTTCAGGCGGACATAGAAGTCGAGATCGTGGCCGGTCCAGGCGCGACCGGGCGGCCAGGGGTCGGCGGCGAACGGCCAGCGGATGGGTCTGAAGCCCTTGCCGTCGGTTGGACCGAGGGCGACGCGCTCCTCCGCAAGCCAGGCGAGCCCGGCCAGGCCGGCAACCATGCCTGCGCCCAGATACATCTTGGTGACGGTGCGGCGCGTCATCAGCGCCATCGCGCTCTCCCTGTACACGGCGATAATATACCGCGACGGGCGATCGCAGGTTCTTGACCCTGCGGGCTGCCGACATCATTTTGCCGCCCGCGATGACGATCGGGCATCTCCTGCTCTTTTTCCTGGCGTGTGGCGTGGCGACGTTCCCGCTGACGCTGATTGCCATGCGCGTCGTCGCGTCCCTGTCGCCCGGCGGCCGCATCGCCCGCAAGCTCGACGACACGTTCGAGACGGCGCTCACCGTCTCGATCATCGTCTGGCTGCTGGGGGCTTTCGTGTTCTACGGCATCTCGCTCTACATCGAGCGCCAGAACGACTGCGCCGAGCAGCGGACGACCCAGCTCATCTACGAATGCCGCAAGCTCTACGGCCAGAAGGACTGAGCCGGTCTTGCCTTTTCGGCGGCTGCCTCAGATCTGATGGGCCATCGGCGGCGTCGGGATCGGGCGCACGCGCTCGTAGGCGGCTGCCGCGCGCAGCACCAAGGCATCGCGCGCGTGGCTGCCGACGATCTGGAGGCCGATCGGCAGGCCCTCGCGGTCGAGGCCGCAGGGGATGGTGGCTGCCGGCTGGCGCGTCAGGTTGAAGGTCAGCGTGAACGGCGTCCAGCCGATGTCGACGCCGTCGCCGCCCCAGGCGGCATTCTCGTTCACCGCAAAGGCCGTCATCGGCATGGTGGGCGTCAGCAGCAGGTCGTATTTGGCCATGAACGCATTCATGATCACAGCCACCTGCTGGCGCTGATGGATCGCCGTCACGACGGCTTCCTGGCCGAGATTGGCGCCGTGCTCGGCCGCCTTCAGCAGGCCCGGATCCATCAGCGCGCGCTTCTCGGGGCTGAACGTCTTCACGAGGATGGCGACGTTGGACTGCCAGTGCGCATTCAGGATGCCCCGCGGATCGAGGCCCATCAGGTCGGGCGAATCCTCGATCACCTTGGCGCCCAGCGTGCGGAACACCTTCACGGCGTTCTCGACCGCCTGGGCGACGTCGCGATCGATCTTCTCCTTCTCGACGAAGCCCAGATTGGGCGAGTAGGCGATGCGCAGGCCCTTCACGCCCTTTTCCAAGCCCTTCAGATAGTCCTCCTCGTCGTCCGGCCGGCCGTAGGGATCGCGCGCATCGGGCCGGGCCATCACGTTCATCATCATCGCCGCGTCGCGCACGGTGCGTGTCATCGGCCCGATATGCGACAGCGTGCCCTGCGCCGACGGCGGATAGAGCGGCACGCGCGCCTGGGTGGGCTTCAGGCCGAACAGGCCGGTGAAGGAGCAGGGGATGCGCACCGAGCCCGCGCCGTCGGTGCCGACGGCGAGGTTACCCATGCCGACCGCCTCGGCCGCCACGCCGCCGCCCGACGAGCCGCCCGGCGTGCGGCCGATCTTCCAGGGATTGTGGGTGGCGCCGAACAGCGCGGAATCGGTCACGCCCTTCCAGCCGTATTCGGGCGAGGTCGTCTTGCCGAGAAGGACCGTGCCGGCCTGCCGCAGGTGCTGGCCGACCGGCGAGTCGACGGTCCACGGCCCGTCGGCGTCGGTGGCGAGGCTGCCCATGCGCGTCGGCAGGCCCTTGGTCAGCACCATGTCCTTGATGGTGATGGGCACGCCGTCGATGTCGGATAGCCGCGTGCCGCCCTTCTTCCAGCGCTTCTCCGAGGCGCGCGCAGCGCGCAGCGCGCCGTCGGGATCGAGATGCTGGAAGGCGTTGAGCTGCGGATTGAACGCTTCTATGCGAGTGATGGCGGCCTTGGTCGCTTCGACCGGCGAGGCCTTGCGCGCCTTGTAGAGCTTCACGAGCTGCCAGGCGGGCATCATCGCAAGATCGGCGGTCATTTACTTGATCTCCGGCAGGACAGGGAACTTGATCGGATTGGTTTCGGCATAGCGGGCGGCGGCGCGCAGCACGAGCGCATCCTTGTAGTGCCCCGCTGCAATCTGCAGGCCGATCGGCAGGCCCTGACGGCTGAGGCCACAGGGCACCGACGCCGCGGGATGACGGCTCAGGTTGAACTGCGAGGTGTAGGGCGACCACAGGACATTGGCCTTGCCTTCCGGTCCGTCAGGCAGGTTCTTGCCGGCCTCGAAGGGTTGGACGGCGACCGTGGGAGAGAGCAGCAGGTCGTACTTGTCGAAGAACAGGTTCCAGGCGTTGGCGAGGTCGCGGCGCGTGACCTGGGCGTTGATCACGTCGTGCAGCGAATAGCGCAGGCCGGCCTTGGCCGACGCCAGGAGGTTGGGATCGAACTCGCCGTGGCGGCTTTCGGGGAAGAGCTGCAACAGCCGCTGCAGGGCCGACAGCCAATGGATGACGAAGGCGCGACCGGCCTCGGGATAGGAGAAGGGCGCCTCGACCTCCTCGACCTTGCAGCCGAGCTTCTCGAACTGCTTGGCCGCCTTGGTGACCAGGGCCGCAACCTCGATGTCGAGCGGATGATCGCCGAAGCGCAGCACGAAGGCGACTTTCAGCTTCTTGAGCTTGCCCTCGATGTTCCCGGCGTAGTCGATGTCGTCTTCGGGCAGAGCGTAGGCGTCGCGGGCATCGGGCCGGCTGATGGCGTTCATCATCAGCGCGCAGTCGAGGGCGGTGCGGCACATCGGACCGGTGTTCGACAGATCGCCCGTCATCGACGGCGGCCAGGCGGGCACGCGGCCGAACGTGGCCTTGAGGCCGACCAGGCCGTTGAAGCTCGAAGGGATGCGCACCGAGCCGCCGCCGTCCGTGCCGATGGCGATCGGCCCCAGGCCCGCGGCCACAGCCGCACCGGCACCGCCCGAGGAGCCGCCCGGCGTGCGCTCGGTGTTCCACGGATTGCGCGTGATGCCGTGCAGCGGCGAATCGGTCACGCCCTTGTGGCCATATTCAGAGCTGGTGCTCTGGGCGAACACGATGGCGCCCGCCTCGCGCAACCGCGCCACGGCCGGCGCATCGGCGTCGACCGGCGTCTTGTCGGTGAGCTTGCTGCCCATCGAGGCGGGCCAGCCCTTCACCCGCACCAGCTCCTTGATCGATACCGGCACGCCGTCGATCGGCGACAACGGCTTGCCCTTCCTCCAGCGCCGCTCGGACTCGCGCGCCGCCTTGAGCGACGGCTCGGCGTCGACACGGCAGAGGGCGTTGAGCACGGGATTGACCCGCTTGGTGCGCGCCAGCACGGCCTTCATGGTCTCGACCGGCGTGGCCTTGCCCTTGCGGTAGAGCCTGGAAAGCTCTGCCGCCGTCAGTTGGGTGAGGTCGCTCATGTCGTTCTTCCCCTTGTATACTGCCGTGCCAACTGCTCGGCCTGGTACTCGGCGGCCAGCGCCTGCTCCATGCGACCGACGCGGCGGTAGAGGTCGCCCAGCGAGCGCTTGGTCCACGGCACGGTCGGCCGCTCGCGGTCGTCGGCCTGCAGGATCTTCAGCGCCGCGTCGTTCCAGCCGGACTTCATCAGCGAGTCGAGATAGATGGCGCCGAACAGCGAGCGCTGGGCGATGCTGCCGCCGATCTTCGACAGATGCGGCATCGCCTGGCCGAGCAGGCGCGCCGCCTCGGCGTGGTCGGCCTTGGCGTAGGCGGCGAGGCCGTGGGCGGCCGGCACGGTGCAATCGGCCCAGGCCTCGCGCTCGAAAGGTTTCGCGCTCTCAGCCTTGTCTTCCAGGCTCGCCAGCATCTCGGTGACGGCGCTCTGCTCGCCGGCGCGCGCCAGGCCGTAGAGATACTGCAGGTCGAGGAAGGGCACGAAGTGCTCGTGCAGGCGCGGCTTCAGATACCGAGCAACATCGGCCCAGCGGCTGCCGACATCGATGCCGCGCAGTTCGAGGCGCGCCAGCAGCGAGACGGCATTGATCTGATCCTCGCAGAACTCCTTCCAAACGCCCCACACGCGGTTGTCGAACAGGGCCAGTGCCTCGTCGCTGCGGTCGAGGTCGATCAGGAACAGCGCCAGGTGCCACCAGTTGTGGGTGTACATGAAGGAGTTGCAGCCCTCCCAGGTATCCGACATTCCTTCAAGGAAGGCCACGCCCTCCAGCATCCTGCCGCGCGCCTCCAGGCAATGGGCGACGGCGTGATGGGCCCAGGGATCGCGGCGGTCGACTTCGAGCGCCGCACGCGCGACCTTCTCGGCCTCGCCGATGCGATTGCACTCTTCGAGGCCGAAGGCGTACATCGCGCCGACGTAGCGGTTGTCCTGGTTGGCGGCGAACAGGCGCTCGCCGATACGCAGCAGGGCTTCGGCGTCGCCGCAGTTGAAGGCATGCAGCTGGCCCAGCTTGCCGGCCAGGAGGTCGCGGGGCCATTCGTCGGCCATGTCCTCGTGGATTTTCAGGCAGCGGTCGGTGTTGCCGTCGATCCAGGCCTCGGTCGTCGCGAGCCAGGCCTGCTCACGGGCGTTGGCGTCCTTGGCCAATGTCCTGGCGCGGGCGACGTACTTGCGGGCGAGCTCGCGGCCTTCGTCGGAGTTCATCGACAGCACGAGGTTGGCCGCCATCACCGGCAGGAGCGCGCAGCTCGCTTCCTTGTCAGCGGCTTCGACGAACTCGGCCAGCCGGTTTCCGAAGGAGAGCCATTCTTCGCGCAGGAAATCCAGGGAAGCGATCGCCTCCGCACCGGCGTTGCTCACTTCCAGGCCTTGACCGTCCCGCGCCACATTCGTCCCCTGTTGTCTTGTCCAACCTTCGCATGCCGTGGCAGGTTGAGCAAAACGGGAGGAAGAATGAAGCGACGGCATCTCCTGGCCGCGGCGGCCGTGGCCGCCATTCCGCAATCCGGTCACGCGCAGTCGTTTCCCGAGCGGCCCATCCGCGAGATCGACGCCAAGGCCAGGCCCGACGGACATACGATCCTCCTGACCCCGGCGGCGCTGATTGCCAATGCCGCGTTCGGCGTCGCGGTGCCCTTCGATATCGAGAAGGATCTCGTGCCTGTCGTGGGCTTCGTCGACCTGCCGATCCTGCTGGCCGCCAACAACCGCGCGCCCTTCCGCACGGTCGCCGAGCTTCTGGCCTGGCCGCAGGCCAATCCCGGCAAGACGATCTCCTATGCCTCCGCCGGCATCGGCGCGCTGACCCATCTGTGGGGTGAGTACCTGAAG
The DNA here is from genome assembly GCA_023416135.1 of Pseudomonadota bacterium. Lineage (GTDB taxonomy): Bacteria > Pseudomonadota > Alphaproteobacteria > Reyranellales > Reyranellaceae > Reyranella. Next base: position 7,215 of record JAEZIF010000186.1, on the reverse strand, counting down.
GTCAAGACCGGCCTGCCGCTGGAGCATGTCGGCTACAAGGGCAGTGCCGAGGCCCTGCGCGACGTCATCGCCGGCCACGTGCCGCTGTTCTCCGAGTGCTCGTGCCGACGGCTACGGCCATCAGGGCCGGCCAGTTGCGCGGCCTTGGCGTGGCGACGACACAACGCTCCGAGCTGCTGCCCGATGTGCCGACGGTCGCCGAGGCGGGATTACCTGGGACCGAAGGCATCATCCCCTTCGGCATCTCGGTGCCGGGCGGCACGCCGGCGGCCGTGGTGATGAAGCTCAACACCGCGTTCAACGAGGCTCTCGACGATCCGCCGATACGGCGGAAGCTGCTGGAACTCGGCTTCATCCCCGTCGGCGGCGCGCCACAGGCCTATCTCGCGGTGGTCACGAGAGAGATCGCCAAGTGGCGCAAGGTGATCAAGGATTCTAATATCCCGGCGCCGACGTGATGACGTGAGCCGCTCCGGTTCAGCTCTTGGGGCTGCCGCCGAGGAAGCAATAGATCATGCCGCTCTTGCTGGCGCAGATGTGGCTGCGGCCGTCGGGTGCGAGCTGTTTCAGCACGACGCGCGGCGGCACCGGCACCCAGCGGCCGTCGAGCAACGCGTACCACATGCCGTCGTCGTTGAGATAGGCGCGGGTCGGCCGGCAGTCGCCTTCCGACGTGTTGCTGCGACCGTTGCAGCATGAGTAGCCCGTGCCGGGCTGTTTCAGCTCCTGGTACCAGTCGTGGTTCTCGGCGTGGCCCTGGCCGTACTCACCCTGGGCGTCGTGCGCATCCTGTGCGCGGCCGGCGACGCTGGCCATGCACAGAGTCGATAGCAGGAAGAAACCAAGAGCGGGCAGGCGCATCGGACCGCCTCCGTCTGCCGTGGGACGAACGACATCGTTTGCGCAACGAGGCCGGAAACCTCCGGTTCCCCTTAGATCTTGGGCGAGCCGCCCAGAAAGCAATAGATCATGCCATTCTTGCTGGCACAGATATGCGAGCTGCCATCGGGCGCGAGTTGCTTCAGGACCACGCGCGGCGGCACCGGCACCCAGCGGCCATTGAGCAAAGCATACCACTGACCGTCGTCGTTGACATAGGCCCGGGTCGGCCGGCAATCGCCTTCGATCTCGTTGGTGGTGCCGTTGCAGCAGGAGAGGCCGGTGCCTGGCTGCTTCAGCTCCTGATACCAGTCGTGGTTCTGTGCGTGGCCCTGGCCGTGGTGGCCGTCCTGTGCCAAGGCGGGATAATGAATGCTCGCGCCGAACAGGGCACAAGCCGCACCGACACTAAGTAACGCGCATCGTGGCATTCGGGGCGCCACCTTTCGCAGACTCTGTCGAGCCGGTCACGCATTCGTAGCGACGCGCCGTCGCTCAACCGATACCGTTGAGCGGAGTGTACTCCTTCTTGAGTCCCGAGACGATGGCCATGAATTGTGGATCGTCGGCCGACAGAAGCCCGTGGCGGACGAAGAAGTCGATCAAGACCAGATTGCAGTTGTACTTGAACTCGGTGGTGTCGCGTACGGTCTCGAACACGCGCTGCACCGGCCACAGTTCGAAGGAATGCACCTCGCCGTCGTTTGCGCGCGGTGTGAAGTCCTCGGGCAGCTCGAGATCGAAGCATGTCATGACGTCGGGCTTGAGCTGCGGGCCGGACTGGTTGAGGTAGCTGATGTAGCTCACCGCCTTGGCCTGTTCGGCGAGATTGCGCGGAATCGAGGCTTCCTCTGCACATTCCTTGATCAGATTCTCGTGCAGGCCGATGCCGATCGGCTGGCCGCCGGCGACGGTGTTGTCGAGCTGGCCGGGGAAGGTCGGCTTCGTATAGGAGCGGCGCGGCACCCAGACGTGCAGGCCGTCCTTGCGCCGCACGTAACCTGTAAGGTGCGGCCCGAAGGCGCGCACGCCGAACCACGGCACCGCCGCGCGCTCCATCGCCATCAATGGCGGGTCGGTGAGCAGCCGCGTGACGGGATAGGCTTCCTCGCGCCACAACTTGCCGAACTGGCCCCGCTCGCGCAGCTCGAGAAGGAAGACGCGCACGGAGGCGGTGCGCCTGTCCGGCGTGTCGAGCGCCGGATCGAGATGCCAGGCGCCGTCGCGTCGCACGAAGAGATCGGGCCGCGCCGCCACTGTCGGCGCGAAGTCGCGATGGATGTAGCCGGCGTGCTGAGAGCCGATGAACCATGGCTCGAACTGGCCGAGGTCGCCATTGTTGCAGCGCTTGATGTGATCGAGGAAGGACATTGGTCTCGCACATAGCCGGCCAGGGCGCGACTGTCATCACGCGCGCGAGGTCTCTCGCTGCGCTCGGGATGACACCCGTCGTTGTGTCTGCGACATTGATTCCGATGACCGAAGCCGAGTTGCAAGACCTCCTCGACAGGGCCCTGCCGGCGGCCGACCGCCACGATGTGTTCGTCGAGGAATGCCAGGATCAGGACGTGCGGCTGCGCTTCTCGCTCGAGCCCGGCAAATCATGGTCGAGCGCGTCGCTGCTGTCCCTGGCCGACACCTCCTTGCGAGCGGCCGCAGGGCTGGAAGCATTCCTCACGCATCTCAGCGTCACGGTGCTCCAGGCAGCACACGAGGCCGACGTGCTCGCCTTGTCGCGTGTCATCCGCCGCGACGGCGCGACGGTTCATGCCGAGGCCTGGCTGTTCAGCCACGCCGTCGTCGAGCCCATGCTGCACGCGACGGCGACGCTGAAAAAGTAGCGCCGGCGCTCCTGGCAACGATCAGGCCGCTTCCTTCCAGGCGCCGTCCACGACGGCGACGACGTCGCGCATGATCTGGGTGAGGTCGAAGTCCTTCGGCGTGTAGACGCGCGCCACGCCCGCCTGGATCAGCGCCTCGGCGTCGGCCGGCGGAATGATGCCGCCCACCACCACCGGCACGTCGCCGATGCCGGCGGCGCGCAGGCCGGCCAGCACCTCGCCGACCAGGGAGACATGGCCGCCGGACAGGATGGAGAGGCCGACCACGTGCACGCTCTCCTCGAGGGCGGCGTTGACGATGCGATCGGGCGTCAGCCGGATGCCTTCGTAGACCACTTCCATGCCGCAGTCGCGGGCGCGCACGGCGATCTGCTCGGCGCCGTTGGAATGGCCGTCGAGCCCGGGCTTGCCGACCAGGATCTTTATGCGCCGGCCCAGCCGCCGCGACACCGTATCGACCTCACGGCGCGCAGCTTCCAAGCGGCCGTCGCTGACGCCGACGGCGCGGGCGACGCCGGTGGGCGCGCGATACTCGCCGAACACCAAACGCAGGGCCTCGGTCCATTCGCCGGTGGTGACGCCCGCCTGCGCGCAGGCGATCGAGGCCGGCATGACGTTGCGGTCTTCCTTGGCGGCAGCAGTCAACGCATCCAATGCCTTCTTCACGGCGGCGCCGTCACGCGAAGCCCGCCATGCCTCCAGGCGCTCGACCTGCTCGCGCTCGACCGAGGCATCGACCGTCAGGATGGAGCCTTCGCCGGTCGACAGCGGCGACGGCTCGGCGTCGGTGTAGGCGTTGACGCCGACCACAGTCTGCTCGCGGGCCTCGATGGCGGCGAGCCGCTTGAGGTTCGATTCGACCAGCCGCTGCTTCATGTAGGCCGCTTCGATCGCCGCCACGGCTCCACCCATGTCGGCGATACGCGCCACCTCGGCGGTGGCCTCGGCCTTGAGCTGCTCGACCTTGCGCGCAATCTCGGCGCTGCCGTCGAAGATGTCGCCGTATTCCAGGAGGTCGGTCTCGAACGCCACGATCTGCTGGAGCCGGAGCGACCACTGCTGGTCCCACGGCCGCGGCAGGCCGAGCGCTTCGTTCCATGCCGGCAATTGCACCGAGCGCGCGCGGGCGTTCTTGCTCATTACCACGGCCAGCATTTCGAGCAGGATGCGGTAGACGTTGTTCTCGGGCTGCTGCTCGGTGAGGCCGAGTGAGTTCACCTGCACGCCGTAACGGAACAGCCGCTGCTTGGCCTCGGCGACGCCGTAGCGGCTGCGCGTAAGCTCGTCCCACAGTTCGGCGAATGCCCGCATCTTGCACATCTCGGTGACGAAGCGGATGCCGGCGTTGACGAAGAAGGAGATGCGGCCGACGACCTGCGGGAAGTCGGCCTCGGGCACCTGGCCGCGATTGCGCACGGCATCGAGTACGGCGATGGCGTTGGCGAGCGAGAAGGCGAGTTCCTGAACCGGCGTCGCGCCCGCTTCCTGCAGGTGATAGCTGCAGACGTTCATCGGGTTCCACTTGGGAACTTCACGATAGGTGAAACCGATCGTGTCGGCGGTCAGCCGGAGCGACGGCTCGGGCGGGAAGATGTATGTGCCGCGCGAGAGGTACTCCTTGATGATGTCGTTCTGCGTCGTACCCTGCAGCTTGGCGCGCTCGACACCCTGCGCCTCGGCGGTGGCGATGTAGAGAGACAGGAGCCACGCCGCCGGAGCGTTGATGGTCATCGACGTGTTCATGCGGTCGAGCGGGATGCCATCGAACAGGGTCCGCATGTCGCCGAGGTGGCTTATCGGCACGCCGACCTTTCCGACCTCACCCTTGGCCAGTGGATGGTCGGAGTCGTAGCCGGTCTGGGTCGGCAGATCGAAGGCGACCGACAGGCCGGTTTGACCGCGGGCCAGGTTGGTGCGGTAAAGCTCGTTCGATTTGGCTGCGGTCGAATGGCCGGCATAGGTCCGAATCAGCCAGGGACGGTCGCGCTTGGTCATGGTAGCGGGTGCCGAAAGGTTTCCGTAAACTGATGCATCAAGTGATGCTGCATTGCAGCATGAAAGATTTCGCAGCGCAACCGAGGTAAGAGACCGCTTCGTGACCAACACGACCTCTCCTTGGGGACAGGCTGCAACGCCCGGCCGGCCCGCGGCGGCCGCGACGGCAGAGCCGGACCTGACACCGAGCCGGCCGGTCTATGACGGCAAGCTCGGCGAGCTCTACGTCATCTATCTGCGCCACCTCGTGCTGATGCTGGTGACCCTGGGCTGGTCGCGTTTCTGGGGGCGCACGCGGATCCGCCGCTACCTGTGGAACCACTTTGCCGTCCTGGGCGACCGCTTCGAATATCGTGGTCGCGGCATCGAGCTGATGGTGGGTTTCGTGCTGGCGCTGCTGATGCTCGCGAGCTGGGGCGGCCTGATGTACCTGGTGTGGATCTATGTGTTCCACGAGCGGCCGTTTGCGAGCTTCGGTCTGTTCGACATCTTCTCCTTGTCGGTCGCCCTGATCGGCTTCCCGCTCGCCTATGTCGGTCACTATGCCGGCCTGCGCTATCGGCTGTCGCGCACGCGCTGGCGCGGCATACGCTGCGGTCTCGCGGGCTCGGCGTGGCGCTACGGCGGGTTGGCCACCTTCCTCACCTTCGCCAACGCCGTGACCTTCCAGCTCCTGACGCCTCTCATGTCGGTGAACTTGGCGCGGCCGCGCATCGCCAACACGCGCTTTGGCAGCTTGCCTTTCGACTTCGCCGGCGGCGCGGGCGACATCTACGGCCGCTACATCGGCTATTACTTCCTCAACATCATCGCCTGGATGGTGGCAGCCGGCATCTTCTTCGCCGCCATCGGCGGCGCCGTCGGCAGCCTTGGCACCAGCTTCACCGAGGAAGAGCTCGGGCAGCTGCTGACGCGGCCCAGCCTGCGCACCATCCTCCTGGTCGCCGCCCTCGCGATCGGCGTCTACATCGTCTTCAGCCTGCTGATCCTGCCGCTGCGCTGCTGGTGGCAGGCCTATCTGTTGCGTTATCTCGTCTCGCACAGCCGCGCCGGCAACGTGCTGTTCGCCACCGCGATCTCGACGCGCCAGATGTGGGGCTTCCTGGTGCTGAACTATCTGATCATCATGCTGACCCTGGGCCTGGGCTGGCCCTGGGTGATGCATCGCACCTTGCGGCTGATCTCGGCCGAGCTGTGGCTGTACGGTTCGCCCGATGGCGCCTCGATCCGCCAGCCGACCGATCTCGGGCCGCGTTACGGCGAGGGTCTTCTGGACATGTTCGACGTGAGCGGCGTCTGACATGGCGAGCACGGCGCGCTTCTACGACGGTGAGACCGCCCAGGTGCACGACGTCAGCGTGCGCACCACCGCCAACGAGCTGGTGATCTTCCGCCTCGCCGACGCAGGCATCCTGGCGCGCTGGCCGATCGGCGAGGTCGCGGTGCTGGGCGACATCCAGCACGAGGTGACGCCGCCGATCGTTCGAAAGGGATCGGAGGCGCGACTGTTGGTCGAGGACCCCGAATTGCGCCGGCAGCTCGCCTCGCTGGTGCCGCAGCTTGCGCCGCTGGCCGGCGCGCGGCCCGCGCCGGTCGCCCGCATTGCCGGCTTCAGCGCTACCTTGGTGGCCTTGATCGGGCTGTTCTGGCTCGCCATCGATTACGGCACCGAGTTCGCCGCGCCGCTGCTGCCCTACAGCCTGCAGGTCAAGCTGGGCGAGACCGTGTTCGACGAACTGACGACCGACAAGGACGAGTGCCATGGCAAGGTCGGCCTCAAGGCGTTGAACGACCTCGCCAATCGACTGGCCAAGGCGGCGGATTATCCGCACGAGATTGCCGTGCACGTCATGGAGGGCGGTCCGGTCAACGCCTTTACCCTGCCTGGCGGCATCCTGGTCTTCTATTCGGATCTCATCGACCAGGCCAAGGACGGCACGCAGGTGGCGGGTGTCATGGCGCACGAAATTGGACACGTCGTGCACTATCACCCGGTCAAGGGACTGGCGCGCCAGTACGGCATCGACCTTCTGGTCAAGCTGGTGAGCGGCGGCTACTCCGACCTGCTGAGCACATTGGCCTCGGGTGGCAACGTCCTGCTGGCGCTGCGCAACGGCCGCGCCTTCGAGCGCGATGCCGATGCCACCGGCGTCGCCCTCCTGGAGAAGCTCGAAATTCGCGCCGACGGCGTCGCGAGCTTCTTCGAGCAGATGCTGGCCAAGGAGCCCAAGGACACGGCCGCCATCGCCGGCATCTGGTCGAGCCATCCGCCGACCACGGAGCGCATCGAGGCGACGCGGCGCCCGTCGTCCGGCAAGCCGCCCTTCACCGACGCCGAGTGGAGCGCCGTGCGAAATGTCTGCAAGTGACGGTTAGCATTACAGTTGCTATTGTCAGTGTGTTCTGAATCAATGGGGACCCATGATTCGGGATATGATGATTGGTGGTGCGTCGATTGAAGAGACGCTTGCGCTGTGGTCCTCGTCGTTGCGGGCAGCCA
>JAEZIF010000033.1 GCA_023416135.1 Pseudomonadota bacterium | reverse complement strand
GGCGGCTTGCCCGCCATGTAGGGCGCGAACCACATCACGCTGAAGCTGCCCAGCACGACGGTATAGCCGTCGGCCGGCGCCGCGACCGCCGCCTCGAGGCCGATCACGCCGCCGGCGCCGGGCCGATTGTCCGCCAGCACGGTCTGACCCAGCTTCTTGCCCAACACGTCGCCGACCAGGCGTGAGGTGACGTCGTAGTTGCCGCCGGGCGCGAACGGGATGATCCAGCGCACCGGCTTGCTGGGAAGGGTCTGTGCCCAGGCCGGCATTGCCATCAGGCCAACGCCTGCGCCGAAAAGCTCCCTGCGCCTCATTCGCATGCTTCTCCCTCCCACCGTCGTCTGAAAGATTGCAATGTCAACGCGATCACGCCAAATCGATTGAGCAGCCATCCAACCGCGGAGAGAAACAGGCGATGCCTGAACATCAGACACCGCTGATCGCCACCATCGCCGCGGGTCTGATGCTCGCCTACGTTTTCGGGCTAGTGGCCCATCGCCTGCGCGTGCAGCCCCTGGTCGGCTACCTGGTGGCCGGTGTCATGGTCGGCCCTTACACGCCGGGCTTCGAGGCCGACCCTGCCCTTGCCGGCGAGCTCGCCGAGATCGGCGTCATCCTGCTGATGTTCGGCGTCGGCCTGCATTTCTCCCTGAAGGACCTCCTGTCGGTCGCCCGCATTGCGGTCCCGGGCGCGGTCGGCCAGATCGTCGTCGCCACGCTCATGGGCGCCGGGCTCTCCTGGGCGCTGGGCTGGTCGCCCCTGGCCGGCTTCGTCTTCGGCCTGGCCCTTTCGGTCGCCAGCACCGTCGTGCTGGTACGCGCCCTGCAGGATCATCACATCCTCGAGACGTCACGCGGGCGCATCGCGGTGGGTTGGCTCGTGGTCGAAGACCTTGCCATGGTGCTGGCGCTGGTGCTGCTGCCCGCTCTCGCGAGAGTGACGGAGGGTGACGGTGTTCCCGCCACCCGGATCGCCTTCTACCTGCTGATCACGCTGGCCAAGGTGTCCGCATTCGTGGCGATCATGCTGATCGTCGGCCGCCGGGTGATCCCCTGGCTGATGCACCACACGGCGCACACGGGCTCGCGCGAGCTGTTCCGGCTTGCCGTCTACGCCATCGCGCTCGGCGTCGCCTTCGGCGCAGCCAAGCTGTTCGACGTGTCGTTCGCGCTCGGCGCCTTCTTCGCCGGCATGGTGATGGGCGAAAGCAACCTCAGCCAGCAGGCCACCGAAGAAGCGATGCCGTTGCGCGACGCCTTCGCCGTGCTCTTCTTCGTTTCCGTCGGCATGCTCCTGAACCCCATGGTGTTCGTCGACGCACCGCTCGCCGTGCTGGCGACGGTCGCCATCATCGTCGTCGGAAAATCTGCCGTCGCCTGGGCGATCGTGCGCGCCTTCCGCCATTCGAATTCGACCGCGCTCACCATCGCCGCGAGCCTGGCCCAGATCGGCGAATTCTCTTTCATCCTGATCGGTCTCGGCATCGAGCTCACCATGGTGCCCAAGGAAGCGCGCGACCTCGTCCTGGCCGGCGCCATCGTCTCGATCGTCCTCAATCCGGTGGCCTTCATCCTGATGGAGCGCCTGAGGCGCGGCGCGCCGATCGTCCAGCCGGCCGATATCGGCATGCCGGAGGAGCCCGCCAGCACGCTCCGAGCGACTGGCCTCAGCGACCACGACGTCCTGATCGGGTATGGCCGCGTCGGCTCGTTGATCGGCAAGGGACTTGCCGGACAAGGCAGGAAGATGCTCGTGATCGAGACCAGCGGCGACGGAATCGAGAAGGCGCGCCTGGACGGCGCCGAGGTGATCACGGGCAACGCAGCTGATCCGGCCATCCTCGCCACCGCCAACGTCGCGGGTGCGCGGCGGCTGTTCGTCACCATTCCCGAGCCGTTCGAGGCCGGCCAGGCCGTCCATCAGGCGCGCTCGGCCAATCCGGCACTCGATATCCTTGCCCGCGCCCATTCGAACGCCGCGGTCGATCATCTGAAAAAGCTCGGCGCCAATCTGGTCGTGCTGGGCGAGTCCGAGATCGCCGACCGCATGCTCGAACGGGCGCAAGACCAGAACGGCGCGAGCTGATTCGCCCTTTGCCTTTTTCACAGAACGAGCATGCCTGCTGACGAGAGTTGAACGGTGATTCATACGGCGCCGCCGTCCCGCCCCATTTCGAGCCCAAGTCGCGATGATGGCTGGCCGGTTTGGGTGGTGCCGGGCCAGTGTGGGAGTATCGAATCATGTCCACACGCCGCAATGTCCTGAGGCTGGTCGCGGGCGTCGCCGTGATCGGCGTTGCCGCATCGATCCAGGTGCTGGCCCAGGTCCGCGCCGTTGCGCAGACAAATCCGCCGGCCACCGAGCGCATCGCGCTGAAAGGCTACGATCCGGTGGCCTACTTCACGCTGTCGACGCCGACACCTGGCGTCGCCGAATACGACTACGTCCATGACGGCGTGCGCTACTATTTCGCCAACGCCCGCCATCGCGACCTGTTCAAGGCCAATCCTGACAAGTATGCCCCGCAATTCGGCGGCAACTGCGCCAACAACATGGCCAACGGCGTGCGCCGGGAATCCGATCCGACGATATGGGTGATCATCGGCGACAAGCTCTACGTCTTCGCCGGCACCGCCGGCGCCGAGCGCTTCCGCAAGGATGCCGCGAGCGCGGCACTGAAAGCGTCGGCGAACTGGAAGACGCTGAAGGACATGCCGAGCCAGTAAGGCGATTTCCTCTCCATCGTGGAGTCCGCGCGGGGGAGGTCAGTTGATGCCGGCCTTGCGCAGGCTTTCCTCGACGCGGCGCTGCAGCGCGGGGTCCTGGAAGCGCGAGCCGAAGCTTGCCAGGTCGAAGTGCGGGTTCTTGAGCTTGCCCTGCTCGACGGCCTCCTGGGCATCGCTGGTGCGGCCGAGCTCGGCGTAGGAAGCGGCGAGCGGCAGGTCGAGCAGCGGATAGCCGGGATAGCGGATGCGCTGCGCCTCGAGCAGGCGCACGGCGTCGCCGTAGCGGCGGGCCAGCAGATAGGCGAGGCCGAGGTTGAACGAGGCCTCCGGACCTATGCTGACATTGAGGCGCATGGCGGCCTCTGCGGTTGCAATCGACTCGTCGATGCGACCGGTCCACAGCAGCACGGCGGCACGCGCCAGCATGACCTCGGCGTCGCTGGGATTGAGCTGCAGGGCGCGTTCCGATTCGGCCAGCCCCAGGTCGTACTTCAGGACCGAGGTATAGGCGCGCGCCAGCACGCTGTGGGCGAGCACGCTGTCGGTATCGATCTCGAGCGCCTTCTGCGCGAGGCGGATCGAGGTCTCGACGTCCTGCTGGGCGAACTCCGACCAGCCGAAGGTCGCGCGCTGGAAATAGATGTCGGCGAGCTCGGCGTAGGCGTCGGCATAGCCCGGCGCCATCTGGGTCACCCGCTCCAGCATCTCGCGCGCCATGCGATTGGCCGCGCGCGTCGGATCGGCACCGAGCGCACGGGCGCGCAGCAACATGTCGTAGGCATCGAGATTGTCGGTCGGCTTGCGCAGCGCCTGCTGCAGCGCGATCTGCTGCAGGCTCGACGCCAGCGTGCCGGCGACGCGGCGGGCGATGCGCTCCTGCACGGCGAAGATATCGCTCAGCTCGTCGTCGTACTGCTCCGACCATAGCTGCGTGCTGTTCATCGCATCGCTGAGCTGCACCGTGACCCGCACGCGCTGCCCCATGCGACGCACGCTGCCGCTCACGATGTAGCGTGCGTTCAGCGCCCGGCCGATCTCGCCGAGCGGCAGCTCCTTGTTCCGGAACGGCAGGACGGCGTTGTAGGAGATCACCGTCAGCTCCTTGAAGCGTCCCAACGCACGGGTGATGTCCTCGGTCAGGCCGTCGGAGAAGTAGTCCTGCGCGGCGTCGCCGCTCTGGTTGGTGAACATCAGGACGGCGACGGAGAGCCCGCTCTCGGCCGACGGACGCGTGATCGCCACGGCATTGTCCAGCAGCCCCCGATCGACGACGTAGGCCAGTCCACCGCCGATGGCCAGCGCCAGGGCGACGGCGGCACCGGTGATCGTCAGGCGACGGACCGGAACCCTCGTCCTCGGCGGCCTGGCGCCATCCCGAGACAGTGCCGCCGCATCCAGGGAATAGACCCGGATCGGCCGATCGATGTTCTTCAGCGCGCGCGAGCCCTGGGAGCGGAACGGCAGGGCGAGCTTGTCGCGCACCTGCTCGTAGACGCTGGCCGACAGGACGATCGAGCCGGGCTCGGCCAGGCCTTCCAGGCGCGAGGCCACGTTGACTGTGTCGCCGAACACGTCGTCCTCGGAAACGATGATGTCGCCGAGATGCAGTCCGATGCGGAACGCCTGGCGATGCTCGGCCGGTATGCCGGCGTTGCGCTCGACCATGCCGCGCTGCAGCTCGACGGCCGAGCGTACCGCTTCGACGGCGCTGCCGAACTCGACGAGCACGCCGTCGCCCACGGTCTTGACGATGCGGCCGTGGAAGCGCTCGACGACCGGCGACACCAGCTCGGCGATATGCGCGCGCAGGTCGACCAGCGTGCGCTCCTCGTCGGCGCGCATCAGGCGGCTGTAGCCGTCGACGTCGGCGACCAGGATGGTCGCGAGCCGGCGGTTGGTCGTCGAGGTCGCCATCGACGGGTTGTCAGGCTCCGTCGGCGCGCTGCGCGGCGGGACGGGCGGACAGGCGCGCGACATAGTCGTCGAACACCTTCTCGCCCTTCAGCCCCGGCGCGCCGAACATCATGGCAAAGCGAATCTCCGAACCGACATAGACATCGGCGGCACTGAACCTGTCGCCGAGCAGGTAGGGGCCCTTGGCCAGCGCCGCCTTGAGCGTCGCCACGACCTCTTCGTAGCTGCCCCAGCCGACTGCCGCCTTACGTTCCACGGGTGGGCGGTTCATCATCTTGTCCAGCAAGGCGGGCTCCATGCAGCCGGCACCGAAGAACAGCCATCGGTAGTAGGCTCCGCGCAGCGGATCGCCGACCGGCGGCGCCAACCGGGCCGCCGGGAAGGAATCGGCGAGATAGGCGATGATCGCCGCCGTTTCGGTCACGACCACGCCGCGATGCACGATGGTCGGCAGCTTGCCCATGGGATTGATCGCCAGGAATTGAGGCGTGCGATTCTCACCCTTCGCAAAGTCGATCAGCACGGTCTTGTAGGGCGCGCCGGCCTCCTCGAGCATCCAGTGCGCGATCTGCGCGCGCGATTGTGGATTGTGATAGAAAACGACCTCATCCGACATGGCGGCGATCCTCCGGCATTGAACCGGGCGCCTCCATACACCCGGGCGCCGGGACTGTCAGGCCGCGTCGGCTGCATCAGTCGCCGCTGCGGGCCTTCGCCTCACATTGCGTCGATAATGTGAAATCTCAGAGGTAGACGCCTTTCATGCCGCCTTCCGGATAGCGCGTGCCGGCGGCCGTTCCCGGCGGCAGCGCCGACGACAGCCGGGCGACCTCGTCAGCCGAAAGCGCGACGTTCAGCGCCGCCACGTTCTCGTCGATCCGCTCGGCGCGCTTGGTCCCGGGGATCGGGATGATGTCGGCGCCTTGCGCCAGCAGCCAGGCGAGCGCCACCTGGCCGGGCTTGCAGCCCTTGTCGCGCGCGACGGCCTCGATGGCGGCGGTCTTGGCGAGGTTCTGGCTGAGATTGTTCGCGGCGAAGCGCGGGTGGCGGCCGCGACCGTCGCCCTCGGGAATGTCGGAGATCTCCCGTACGGTGCCGGTCAGCAGGCTGCGGCCGAGCGGCGAGTAGGCGACGTAGGAGATGCCGAGCTCGCGCGTCGTCTTCAGCGTCTCCTCGGCGTGCTCGCGATAGAGCAGCGAGTATTCGCTCTGCACCGCGGCGAGGGGATGAACCTTATGGCCGCGCCGGATGGTCTCGGGCCTGGCCTCGCTGAGGCCAAGCGCCCGCACCTTGCCCGCCTTCACCAGCTCGGCCATGGCGCCCACCGTGTCCTCGATCGGCACCGAGGGATCGACGCGGTGCTGGTAGTAGAGATCGATGACATCGACGCCCAATCGCTTGAGGCTGGCGTCGCAAGCAGCCTTCACATAGGCCGGGCTGCCGTCGACGCCGTTGGCGCCACCCGGCTGCTGCGTCTGGCCGAACTTGGTGGCGAGCACGACCTTGTCCCGCCGGCCACCGGCCAGCGCCTTGCCGATCAGGGTCTCGTTGTGGCCCCAGCCGTACATGTCGGAGCTGTCCAGGAAGTTCACGCCGCGATCGATCGCGTGGTGGATGACACGGATCGCTTCGTCGTCGTTGCTCTTGCCGTAGGCGCCGGACAGCGACATGCAGCCGAGCCCGATGGGCGAGACGGAGAGGTCGCTGCGGCCCAGGATGCGGTTCTTCGGCTGCGCGCTGGCGGTCATGGTGATCCCCTCCTTTTTTCCAAGGTTCGTCCGGACGAGAATGGGTCATGATCGGCTGAAGAACCAGAAAATCAATCCCGGGAGGGACGATCGATGCTGATCCGACGAGCGGCTGCCGCCGCGATGCGATGTCAGTGCCGGG
>JAEZIF010000444.1 GCA_023416135.1 Pseudomonadota bacterium | reverse complement strand
CGCCTATGCCGCCGTCGCCTTGCTGACCCTGGGGGCGGTCGGCTGGCTGATCGCGAACCGCTCCGCCGGACAGCGCGAGATCGAGCAGATGACGGTAGCACTGGATGCCTACGAGGCATTGGCCAAGGACACGACGTTCGATCCGGTGAACGATTCCGATCTGCCGCGACTGCTGCCTCTCCTGGATGCGGCACGTGACTTGTCAACCACCGCCAAGCGCGGCGGCACGTTGCTGGCAGGGTTCGACCTGTCGCAGTCGGCGAAGCTGCGCAGCGGTGCAGAGTCGGTCTATCGCCACGCGTTGGGCTATGCGCTGCTGCCGCGCCTGGTGTGGCGGCTGGAAGCCCAGATGCGAGGCTACTTCACCCAGCCCGACTTCCTTTATGAAGCGACGCGCGTTTACCTGATGCTGGGTGGGCAGGGGCCGCTCGATCCGTCGCTGGTCAAGGAATGGATGACCTACGACTGGCAGGCCCAGTATTCCGGCCCCGGCAACCTGGCGGTGGTCGCGAGCCTGCAGCAGCATCTGGATGCGCTCCTGGCGCAGCCGCTGCCCGCGGTGTCGCTCGACGAGGCGCTGGTGGAGAAGGCGCGCACGACCTTCAGCCGCGTCTCGCTGGCGTCGCGTGCCTACTCCCGTATCAAGCCTTCGGCGGCGGCCCAGAGCCTGCCGCCTTGGCGGCCGAGCGACGCTCTCGGACGGGCGGGTGGAAGCGTCTTCACCCGGGCCTCGGGCCGGAAGCTGAGCGACGGCGTACCGGGCTTTTTGACCGTCGACGGGTTCCACAAGGTACTGCTGCCCGCGCTGGCCACGGCGACGCGCGAGGTCGCGTCGGAAAGCTGGGTGCTGGGACAGAAGGTGCCCGTCAACTTCGACCTCTCCAAGCAGAGCGAAGTCGCGAACGAGGTCGTCAAGCAGTACATGGAGGACTACGCCAAGGCGTGGGATGCGCTGCTGCAGGACCTCGAGGTCGCGCCACTGCGCAGCCTGAACCAGGCGTCGCAGGACCTCTATATCCTCGCGTCGAGGCAGTCGCCGTTGAAGGAGCTGCTGGTTGCCATAGCCCGCCAGCTTACGCTGTCGGAACCGCCCAAACCTTCCGCGGCCGAGGCGGCCGCCGCGGAAGCGGAGAAGGCTGCGAAGGAGAAGGCTGCGGCGGCAGCGCCCACGGTGGCGAAATCCGCAGCGCTTGCCACGCTGCTTGCCGGGCAGGCGGGCGCCGCGCCCGCCCTTCCGCCCGGTCATCAGATCGACGAACGCTACAGGCAGCTGCGTGACCTGGTCACGCCACCCGGATCGGCGCCGATCGACCAGGTGCTGAAGCTGCTGGACGACCTGCGCCAGCAGCTCGCCAGGATGAATGCTGCCGGTGCCGGTGCGCCCGCCGTGGCGGCCGGCGACGATCCCTCGCTGGCGCTCCGGGCGGAGTCCCAGCGCCAGCCCCAGCCGCTGGGGCGCTGGCTGGCCAGCATGGCCGAGCAAAGCACCGCGCTACGCGCCGGCGGTGCCCGCCAGCAGGTTGCCGCCGCCTACAATGGCGTGAACGGGCCGGCCAGGCTCTGTGCCCCTGCGGTCAACGGGCGCTTCCCGTTCGTGCCCGGGAGCTCGAACGAGACACCCTTGGACGACTTCGCCAAGCTGTTCGCGCCGGGCGGACTCATAGACGGCTTCTTCAACACGCAGCTCAGACCTTATGTGAATACCACCGGCAAGACCTGGACGGCCCAGGCGGTGGACGGCGTGTCCGCGCCGGTGTCGCCGGCGGACATCACCCAGTTCCAGCGTGCCGCGGTCATCCGCGACCTGTTCTTCGCGTCAGGGTCGACGACGATCGCCGTGCGCTTCGACATCACGCCGGTCGAGCTCGACTCCGGCGCTTCCCAGGTCAACCTGGAGTTCGACGGCACGACGGTCACCTATGCGCACGGGCCGGCGCGCTCGACCCAGATCACCTGGCCGGGGCCGAACGGGATGACGAACGTCCGGCTGGTCTTCAATCCGCCGCCGCGCGGCGGCACCGGCGTCATTTCGGAGACCGGCCCGTGGGCGATGTTCCGCCTGTTCAGCCGCGGCACCCTCCAGCAGGCCGGGTCGCCGGAGCGCTATCTGCTGACCTTCCAGCTTGGCGAGCGCAGTGCGGCGTTCGAGATTCGCGCCGGCTCAGTCATGAACCCCTTTGCGCCGGGCGTCCTGCAGGACTTCCGCTGTCCGTCGGTCAGCGGCTAGGCGGCAATGCCCGTGCTTCCTCTTGATGCGATTGCCGGCCTGTTCGGCAAGCTGCCGGCGCGGGGTGATTTCGTGCGCGAGAGCTTGCCGCGCGACTTCACCGACAGCTGGGACGACTGGTGGCAGCGCGGGCTCGCCGACACCCAGGCGCGGTGGCGCGACGAGTGGCAGGATGCCTGGCTGGAGGCCCCGGTCTGGCGCTTCCTGCTGCCGCCGGGCCTCTGCGGCAGGAGCGGCATGCTCGGACTCTGGTTGCCGAGCGTCGACAAGGTCGGACGCTATTCGCCTTTGACGATCGCCGCCGCGGCACCTTGTGATTGGTTGCCGCATGTTGCGGAAATGACATCGTTCCTGGCGGCGGCCGAGGAGGCGGGGCGCGATGCGCTGGAGTATGATCTCGCTCCAGCCGACCTGCTCGAGCGCATTCAGGCGGCTTTCGTCGCAGCCGAGGCGCCGGCTTCCGAGCTGAGGTTCGTGCCTGGCTGCACCGCGTGGTGGACCGATGGCGGTCCGAGAGTGGTCGCGCGTTTCGAGACTTCAACAGCCTTGCCTGAGGGATGCGCGTTCGCGGCCCTCATAGATGATGACTGGGGCGCAAGCGGTGCCGCACCTGAGGCGCTGGCTCCCCGAGCTTCGGATGCCTCGTGATGTCTGAGAACGGAATTGCTCAGAACGCCGCTCGCCACGGCAGCTTCCGCTCTTGCGCTGCGACTCATGCCGGCACGGCAAACCGGATGAACGAGGATGCCTTCGTCAATCGGCCCGATCTCGGTCTGTGGGCGGTAGCCGATGGCGCGGGCGGGCACGCCTCGGGGGAGATCGCGTCGGCGGAAGTCGCCACCATTCTGCAGTCCATCGACCCCGGGCTTTCCGCCAGTGAGATGCTCGTCGAAGTGCGATCACGGCTCGAGGCAACGCATGTGCGACTCCATACCGAAGCTTCCCGACATGGCGCCGGCGCCATGGTGGCAACGACCGTGGTGGTCGTGATGGCGCGCGACGATCATTTCGCCTGCCTGTGGGCAGGAGATTCGCGCGCCTATCTGCTGCGCGGCCAAGCCCTGACCAGAATAACGCGCGACCACAGCCTGGTGCAGGTGCTGGTCGAGAACGGAACGATCAGCGAGGCCGAAGCGGCCCGCCATCCGCAGGCCAATGTCATCACGCGCGCCGTCGGCGCCGACATTGATCCTCTCGAGCTGGACAAGCGGACCGGCCAGCTCCAGCCCGGTGACCGGCTGCTGCTGTGCAGCGATGGCCTGAGCAAGGCCGTGCCCGAGGACCTGTTGGCCGAGCTGTTGTCCGGTGACGACGAGAGCGCAGCCGAGCGCCTGGTCACGGCCGCGCTGATGGCTCAGGCTACCGACAACGTCACCTGCGTGACGATCGACTTCAACACAGGCAGCAACTGATCGCGGCTCGGTTCGTCAGACGAGGACGGTCGGACAGCCGACGACGACGGTGCCGCCATGGGCGGTGAGCGAACCCAGGCGTGCCGCCGGCATGCCCCCGATCAGCACGTTGAACGAGCCGAGAGCGATGACATCGGGCGGCCCGACGCAGACGCACATATCGCCGACGCGGGCGGCCGGCATGCCGCCGATCAGGACGGTCAGGCCGCCGGGAGGAAGAATCGGACCGCCGACATGCGGTACCAGGACGGTGACCATGGGGCAGACGTGCATGTCGCCGACCCGGGCTGCTGGCATTCCCATCAATCTGGCTCCGCTTCGAGGCGTCCGGCGCCGCCGGCGGCGATATCCTTGGCCGAGGCGAGGA
>JAEZIF010000441.1 GCA_023416135.1 Pseudomonadota bacterium | reverse complement strand
ACCGGCGTTGGCCGCAGAACGTCGCGATCTTTCATCGCGACGGCGCGCCGCTCGAGGAAGGCGATCGCCTGGTGCAGGCCGATCTCGGCCGCACCATCCAGTACATGGTCGACCAGGAGAAGGCGGCGTCGGCGAAGGGCCGCGAGGCCGGCCTGGCGGCCGCGCGCGACGCCTTTTATCGCGGCGACATCGCGCAGACGATCGCGAAGTATCACCGCGAGAATGGCGGGCTGCTGACGCAGCAGGACCTCGCCGAGTACTTCTCCGAGATCGAGCGGCCGCTCCGCTACAGCTTCAAGGGCACCGAGGTGATGAGCTGCGGTCCATGGTGCCAGGGGCCGGTGCTGCTGCAGATGCTGTCGATGCTGAACGAGGTCGACCTTTTGGCGCTGGGCCACAATTCGAAGGACTACGTCCATCTCCTGGCCGAGGTCATGAACCTCTGCTTCGCCGACCGCGAGCGCTACTACGGCGATCCGCGCTTCGTCGACGTCCCCATGGAGACGCTGCTGTCGCGGCCCTATGTGCAGGAGCGGCTGAAGACGATCCGCGACGACCGCGCGTTCGGCGAGATGCCGCCGGCCGGTCATGTCGCCGGCCACGTCGCGGGCCACACCCGTGTGCCGTCGGTTGCCGTCGGCGAGCCCGGGCTGCCGGGCGATACGTCATACGTCTGCGTCGTCGACTCCCAGGGCAACGCCTTCTCGGCGACGCCGAGCGACGTGTCGTGGGAAAGCCCGGTCATTCCCGGGCTTGGTCTCTGCCCGTCGTCGCGCGGCTCGCAGTCGTGGGCCGATCCCGGCCATACCTCCGTCGCTGCACCGGGCAAGCGGCCGCGGCTCACGCCCAATCCGGCGATGGCGATGCGCGAGGGCGAATTCCTGATGCCGTTCGGCTCGCCGGGCGGGGATCTTCAGCCGCAGGGCATGCTGCAGGTGCTGCTCAATCATGTCGTCTTCGGCATGGACATCCAGCAGTCGGTCGAGGTGCCGCGCTTCATCACCCGCAACTTCCCGGACAGTTTCGAGCCGCACAGCTACTATCCGGGCCGCGTCGACATCGAGCAGGGGATCGGCCGGCCGACCGGGGAGGCGCTCGCCGCCATGGGCCACCAGGTGAACTGGCTGCCCGATCTTTCGCTCAAGACCGCCGCTGTCTGCGCCATCTCCGCCGACCTCGAAAGCGGCAAGCTCCATGGCGCCGCCGATCCGCGCCGCACCGGCCGGGCGATGGGTTGGTGATGTCCCCTTCGTCATCCCGACCGGAGCGATCATGAACCAACTCCGCTTCTCCGTCCTCGTGCTGCCGAACGTGCCGTGGCCCGAGCTGTTGCGACGCTGCCGGCACGTCGAGGAGCTGGGTTTCGATTCCATCGGCCTTGCCGACCATCTCGTCGACTGGGCCGGCGGAAAGGGGCCGTGGTTCGAGTTGTGGACGCAGCTTGCCGCCATTGCCCAGGCAACGACGCGCGTTCGGCTCACGACCCTGGTTGCCCAGATCCCGCTGCGCAATCCGGCTCTGCTGGCACTCCAGGCGCTCACTGCCGACCACATTTCCGGCGGCCGGCTCGATGTCGGACTGGGCATCGGGCTGGAGGTCGATCCCTCGTATCGCATGATGGGCATCGAAAACTGGAGCGCGAGGGAACGCGTCGCCCGCTTCGGCGAGTATGTCGAGATCGTCGACCGGCTGCTGTCGGACGAGGAGACGACGTTCCAGGGGCGCTTCTACAAGGCCGATGGCGCAGCGCTGCGCCCGCGCCCCGTCCAGTCGCCGCGCCCGCCGATCGTGATCGCGGCAATGGGACACGTCATGCTGGGTCACGCCGCGCGCCATGCCGACGTCTGGAACAGCATCAGCTTCGCCAAGACCTTCGAGGCCCAGCTCGCCGAGACCCGCCAGCGTGTGGCGGCGATCGACGCACGGTGCGCCAAGATCGGCCGCGATCCGGCGACGCTTCGGCGCTCCTATCTCATGTTCGATCCGACTGCCCGCTCGAGCGGCGGCAAGATCAAGTACTACGAGTCGGAGGAGACCTGCCGGCAGATGTTGGAGCAGGTGGTCGCGATGGGCATCAGGGAGGTCGCCTTCTACTACCCCATGGTGGAGGAGCAGAAGCCGACCTTCGAGCGCATCGCGCGCAATGTCTTGCCCGTGCTGAAGGCGGCTAGCTAAGCGGCGCGGCGTTTCGCGAGCCTGGAATCCTGCCAGGCGAACCAGCGCATCGCGAGCGGCAGGAACCACGGATTGCCGCGATAGAGCGGCAAGGTAGGAAAGGAGGCCGCCTCGAAGGCGGTGGCTCCGGCCGACAGGCCGAGGATCTTCTGCGCGATCTTCAGCCCGAAGAACGAGCCCATGGGGACGCCGGCGAAGTTGTAGCCCATGCCGTACCAGATGCCGTCATGGCAGCCGATATGGGGCATCATGTCGAAGGTGCCGGCGCATTGGCCCGTCCAGACGTGGCTGAGCTTGACGTCGGCGAGATCCGGCAGGGCGCGCCTGAGGCGTCCGTGCAGGAGGCTGGCGATGGCCGCGGGATCTTGCAGACCGTTGGCCGTTGCGCCGCCGAACAGCAGGCGCGGCGAGTCGGGCGCCGGCCGGAAGAAATCGATGTCGAGATTGGAATCGATCACCGTGCGACGGTGCGGAAGCTGCCTCGCCAGCAGCGCCGGCGGCAGCGGTTCGGTCGCCGCCATGTAGCCGACGAAGGGAATGACGCGCCGGGCGTGCCAGGGCAGGCTCCCGGGCGTGTAGCCGTTGGTGGCGACGATCACGTCGCGGGCGCGCATCTCTCCGGCGGCCGTGGCGACGCGGAAGCGATCGCCTTGTCGGCCGACCTGCTCTATCGCCGTGACCTCGCAGTTGCCGAAGATCACGACGCCGGCGGCCAGCGCGCGCTCCATGAGGCCGCGGTGATAGAGACCCGGATGCAGCGACCCGAGATCGGGAATGACGGCGCCGCCGTCGTACAGGTCGCTGGCCATTTCCTCGCGCAGCCGATCGCGCGGCAGCATGGAATAGGGCAGGCCGAGATCAGCCTTCATGCCGCTGAGCTCGCGATCGAGCAGGGCATAGTGTGCGGCCGACGTCGCTGCGATGAGCCGGCCGCAGCGCACGGCATGACAGTCGATGCCTTCTTCTTCGATGAAGCCGAGGGTGCTCTCGTAGGCCGTCATCAGGTCGCGATAGATGGCGGCGGCATGGGCAGCGCCCTTGGCCCCCTTCAGGTCAATGTAGGATTTCTTCAGCGTGCGGCCGAGAAATCCGGCATTGCGGCGCGATGCGCCGTAACCCGGCCGCTCCTTGTCGAACACCGCGACGCTTCGTCCGGCGCGCGCCAGGGTCAAGGCCGCACGCAAGCCGGTGTAGCCCGATCCGACGATGACGACGTCAGAGGAGGGCGCGAGCGCACCACCGGTGCTCTCGGTGAGCGGTGCGGCGTCCCACCAATAGGGCGCGTTCCTGAAGTCAGTGGTCAGCAGGTCGTTCATCGGGTGAATTTCCAATCGAGAAGGTCGCTCATATTCGAAGGCTTGGCCACGATCTCTCGGAAGGAAAAGCTCACGGCGCTCAATGCGAATTCCACGTTTCGCGGGCCAGCGGAAGGCAACGGCCGCCGTTTGTGCGACGCCCTTCAGCATGTGCCCGATGGGAATCGCTATTCCGGTGGGGGCGCCGTGCTTCTGTCCAGGCCCTCAAGGGCGTCGGCGGGTAGGGCGCTAACGCTTCGGACCACCGCCCGACCAGACCGGGTTTTTCGCCAGGTCAGGCCAGCCGGCCGGCGCGCCTGAAGCGACGATGGCCTCCGCAGGGGAAAGCGAGGCCTCCCATTTCGCCGCGACGAATCGCATGCCGGTCACGGCGCCACCGGCATCCGAGGCGAGATGCAACATGGGCGGCGCCATCTTCTCCGGGCGAATCAACTGGCTGCGTTGCATCGATCCGTCGTCCGGCACCATCGGCGTGTCGGTGGGGCCGCCGGGCACCACCACGTTGACGGTGATGCCGGTGCCCGAAAGCTCGCCGGCCAGGCTGGCGCTCCACGCTTCGAGGCCCGACTTGGCCGGGCCATAGGGCGAGAAGCCGGGATTGAGCATCGTGAAGAAGCTGGTGGTGACGTTGATTATCCGCCCGAATTTCCGGGCGCGCATGCCCGGCACGGCGGCGTGGGCCATGTAGAACGGCCCGGAGAGATTGACCGCCATGAAGCGGGCCCACAGGTCCGGCGCGATATCCTCGATCTGCACGACGCGACGCATATGGTCTTCGCGCACCGTCGTCATTCCGACCGCGGCATTGTTGACCAGCACATCGAGGCGTCCGAACTGGCCGACCGTGCGGGCGACGCTGTCGCGACACGAAGCAGGATCCGACACGTCCATGGGCAGCGCGATCGTCCGGTCGGCGCCGAGCTCGCCATGGAGGCGAAGCAGGGCTTCCTTCGAGGTATCGCAAAGGGCCACGCGCATGCCGGCACCGGCGAAAGCGCGCGCAAGCGCTTGGCCGATGCCGCCCGCGGCGCCGGTGACGAGCGCGATGCGGTCTTGGAGGTCGGGTGCGGACATGTCGGTTACCTGCATTTCAGGACGGGGCATAGATTTCTTCCGCGACCTCCACGACTTCGCGCGTGCGCGTTATGCCCGTTCCCCAGACACGGTCGAAATCCGCCATCTGCGCGGCGAGCGCCGACGAATCCAGGATGGCCTCGGCCTCTTCGACACTCGGGAACTCGTAAAGGGCGATGTGAACGAGAGGATTGGTCCGGCTCCAGCAGCGCCATGCGCGTTGCGCGTGGTACAGCCTCACGCCATTGGGAAGATGTTCCGAACTGTACCAACTGTCGAATTGCTGCCGATCGGCCATGTTGGTCAGTCTCGCCCGAACGATGAGAACGGCTGTAGCCATGGGCACCTCCGCGGCGGCCTTCGCCTCAAGAACAGGACCTAAGCCTATTTGCGACCGGGAGCGCAGGGAAGCCGGCATCGCGCATCTCTGAGCAACCTTTGGCCGAGCGCGTCGTTGACGGCACGCTGGAAGCCCAGCGGAGTCCCTTTCACGTAATGAGCGATCAGCCCGCCGAAACGCGCGGTTTCGTGGCCACCGCCGCCGAGCCGCTATGGCGCGAGCTGCTCACGCCGACCGTCATTGCCGCCGCAGGACTGACCGCCATCCTGGCGCTTGCCGTCGTCGATGCGGCATTGCGCGGCCCGTGGCTCGACGAGTTCTGGACCCTCGAGCTGTCCGACAGCGCCAAGGGGCTGCCGGCGCTGATCCGCGAGGGCTGGATGCGCGATGCCCATCCACCCGTCTTCAATGCCTGGGCGACCCTTCTGGCATCGCTCGGCATCACGTCGATCCCGGCCGGCCGCCTGGTCTCGAACCTGCTGGCCGCCGGCCTGATGATCCTGGCCGCCTTTCGCCTGTCACGGCGGACGCCCGGGCAGGCGAGCTTCGCCGCCGCCCTGGTGCTGCTCACCCTGTCGCTGCCGCAGGCGATGGAATCCTTCGCCGTGTACCGCTCCTATTTTTGGCAGATGGCAGCGATCGGTACGCTCGCCCTGGTCGCCCGCCACGTCGCCGCGGCGAAAGCCGACCTCGATTGGCGCCGAGACCTCGATGTGGCGGCGATTGCCGTGGTGGCCACCGCCGCCTCGATCGCCATCCATTACGTCGGCGCCCTGTTTGGCGGTCTTCTCGCCGCGGCCATTGTCGTCTGTGCCTTTGCCCGGGGTTTGCGGCGCTGGGCGATCCTGATGCTGGCGACGGCGGTGCTGGCGAGCTCGTTCATCCTGGCCAGCATCGCGTTGCAGATGCCGAGCTGGGCGGCGGAGTTCGATCATATCTGGATCGACCTGCCCGGCCTTGCCGCGTTCGGCGTGCTGGGGTCGCTCGCCGCGACGCCAATCTGGCTCAATCCCGTGCCGCTGGCCGGCCTTTGGCTGGGCCACGAGGGGGCGCGCGAGTCCTCGCAGACCTGGTTCGTCGCCATGGTCGGCTTCGTGCTGGCCGCCGGCATGGCCATCGTGTTCGCCGTCCATGTCGTCCAGCCGATCGCCGTCGAACGCTATCTTTTCTCCGTTCCGGTGCTGGTGTGCGCGCTGCTGGCCGTACCGGCGGCGCGGCTCGCGCGGGATCGACGGCTGTTCGGTCTGCTGACGCTGGTGGCGGTGGCGGGCGCCGCCCGGCCGATGATCGAGACCGGCATCAAGCCCTTGTGGCGCGAGAATGCCGGCACGATCGCCGCCATCGTCGCCGGGTGCCCGACCACCCGGGTCTACGCCGCCAGCGGCTGGGCGCTGGGACCGGCCGCGGAGACCCGCATGGCGCGGCGTGAGGATCCGGTGTTCGAGCGGGCCTACCGGTCGCTCGCTGCGTCCGGAGGCTTTGCCGTCCACTTCATCGGCCAGAACGGCCGCGCTCAGGCGACGCCGGGCAGCTGCCCGGTGCTGCTGTGGTACGAGCACACGCCCAACGAAGCAGAGAACGACCTGCCTTGGGCCATCGAGGCCGCCGGCTTCAGCGGCCTCGATGGCGCACGCTTGTCGGTCACGCGCACTGCCACGGGATTCTTTCTGCGCGCCGACCGGCCCGAGGGAACGAGACGGCCGTAGCGTCGGCGTCAAACGAGACGCAGACGACTTCCGGACCGCGCCTTGCGCAGGTCGGCCTCCAGCTCTTCCTTCTTCTTTCGCCAGCGGGCGTCCTCCGCTTGCGATCGCTTGTCGAGCGCGGCGCGGTCCTTCTCGATCTCGTCGAGTCTCGCCCGGTGCTCCTGGCTGGCTCGCTCGAGCGCGGCTCCGGCGGCAGCGATCGACCGCTCGCGACGAGCGCGTTCTTTCTGTCGGGCCGCCTCTTCCTTGCGGCGCTCGCTGTCGCGTCGCTTCTGCTCCTTCTCGAACGCCAGAGAGGCCTTCCGTGCGGCCTTGCGGGCTGACTTGTCGTCGACCGACTTGGGTATCGGCTCGGGCTTCTTCGCCGCGCGCGCTGCCGGCGGCCGCTGGACCTTGCCGACGGGAAGGTTCGTGGGAAGCCTGGCATGCTCGCTGAAAGTGCCGTTCGTGCCGACCGGACGCTTCAGGACGACGCCGGGTTGCGCCATCGTGGCGGCGACGATCTTCGGATCGTCGGTGATCCTGGCAAAGCCATGCTGGAACAGATTGCTTCTCGAACCCCAGGCTTCCAGCGCCGCCTTCATCGACGGCGCGGCAATGGCGAGATCGAAGAATCCGGCGGAGGTCGTATAGGTCTTGAGCTTCCGTGCCATCGGGTCCGCACTTTGCCGCAGAAGGGCCCGGAATGCATCGTATCGTCGGCCGATCGATGAAGGGGGCAGGCATGGCCGATCTCTATCTCTACGATTCCGAATTCGATGCCGGACGAGAGAAGATAATCGCCAAGGGGATGTTCGGCATCACCGACAAGCCGGTGCCGATCGATGACTGGGCAGGCCTTGGCGCGGCGATCCAGAAGCATACCAAGATCGGCCATCTCGCCTTCAGCTTCCACAGCTTCGACGGCGGCATGATCGTCGGCGGCGAGGGCCGTGAGCTCGGCGAGGCATCGGTCGTCAAGCTGTTCACCAAGCCGCCGCAGGTCGGCAAGATCTCCTTCTTCGGCTGCAACGTCGGCAACCGGCCGGTGCAGATGGCGGCGTTCGGCAAGCTGTTCGGCGCCAAGTCGGTCGCGGGCTTCACCTGGTGGACGATCAAGACGCCGATCAACGTCAAGCTGCCCAAGGGCGTCGAGGAAAAGAAGATCAAGGCCGCACTGGATCCGCTCATTCCCTACTCGGTCGAGCTGATCCCGGCCGCCAACGTGCTGGTCAAGACCCACACCTCGCGCAACGATCACGAGATCGACCTCGTCGCCGTCTATGGCTCGCCCGACGGCAGCTTCGCCTCGGCCATCCCGATTCCCCTGGGCGAGCAGAAGAACCGCAAGCCGTGGAAGGATGCGGCCAAGAAGACGATCAAGCTCGCCGACGCCGCTGCCACCGAGAAGGCCTACCAGGGGAGCCCGGTCGTGGCCTACGAGCTGCTGACTGTTACGCTGCCGTGAGCCCGTACTCGCCGGGCCGCGAACACGCGGGGGTGTGATCGAGCGTCAGCGCCTCTCGAAGTCGATGCGCTCGTCGACGGGCAGGCCCAGCAGATGCCGACGCAGGCAATCCAACCCCATCTCGACGGCGCCGGCACGGATCCAGTCGCGGTTGCCGATCAGGCGCGCCTGGCGGGCGACGGTGCCGCGCCCGTCGGCGATGCCGATGCAGACGGTGCCGCCGAAGTCGGGCCGCTCTGGACCTTCGTCGAGGTCGATCAGCAGGGCGAGGGCATGGCTGGCGCGGCTTTCCTCGCGCAGCTTGCGCCCGACCGATTGCGCGGTCTCGGCCGACACGCCGTTGATGCCGAGCTCGCCGGGATCGCGCGTGACGACGCCCTTGCGGAAGATCTTCTCGGCGCCGGGCAGAGGCGCCAGCCGCGCCGCCATGTGGCCGCCGCTGAACATCTCCGCCGTGGCCAGCGTGAGGCCGCGCTCGAGCAGCGCCGCCAGCACCACGCTCTCCAGCGTCTGGTTGTCCTCGGCAATGATGAAATTGCCGAGGCGCTTGCGCACCTCCGCCTCGACCGGCGCCAGCCTGATGTTCAGCTCTGCCTCGCTGTCGCTGTGGATGGCGAGCTTGGTCTCGAGCTCGGGATAGTGGGCCTGGAAGCCGAGCTTGATGTGTCCGTTCTGGAACGCCGGAATGTCGCTCAGCATGCCGTCGGCGCGCGATTCGCCGATGCCGAAGGTGTGGAAGCGCTTCAGCCGGGTCACGCCGGTGATGCCGCCGAGCTTCAGCAGGCGTGGGATCACCTGCTCGTCGAGCATGAGGCGCATCTCGCGCGGCACGCCCGGGGTGAAGAAGAAGCGGGCCTTGCCGATGGTGACGGCGAAGCCGCAGGCCGTGCCGATCGGGTTGTCGATGAACTCGGCGTTCTCCGGCAGCATCGCCTGCTTCTTGTTGTTGGGCGGCATGACGCGGC
>JAEZIF010000365.1 GCA_023416135.1 Pseudomonadota bacterium | reverse complement strand
CATGGGCCGGTCGGCAAGCTCATCTTCAACAAGCCGGCCAAGCACAACGCGACCTCGACCGACATGTGGGAGGCCATTCCGGTCATCCTCGACGACTTCGAAAAGGACCCGGCCGTGCGGGTGGTGGTGGTTACGGGAGCCGGCGACAAGGCGTTCGTGTCCGGCGCCGACATCTCGGAGTTCGAGAAGGCGCGCTCGACGCCCGAGCAGGTCGCCTACTACGACAAGATCGGCGAGATCGCCAATTCACGCCTCGTCAAGTGCTCCAAACCGACGATCGCCCGCATCCGCGGCTATTGCATCGGCGGCGGGCTGGCGGTGTCGCTGACCTGCGATATCCGCATCGCGTCCGACAAGTCGAAGTTCGGCGTGCCCGCGGCCAGGCTCGGCCTGGGCTACCGCGCCGCCGGCCTCAAGAACCTGATGGACCTGGTCGGTCCGGCCTATGCCAAGGAGATCTTCTTCACGGCCCGCCATTTCAGCCCCGAGGAGGCGCTGGGCATGGGCCTGGTGAACCGCGTCGTGCCGGACGCCGAGCTCGACGCCTATGTCGACGACTACTGCAAGCGCATCGGCGAGAACGCGCCGCTCACCATGCACGCCGCCAAGCGCACGGTCGAGGAACTGGCCCGGCTCGACGGCAAGCCCGACTTCGGCCGCCTGACGGGGCTGGTGAAGGAATGCTTCGCCTCCGAAGACTACATCGAGGGCCGCACCGCTTTCATGGAAAAGCGCAAGCCGCAGTTCAAGGGGCGTTAGTCATGGGGACCGCGGGCCTCCAGGCCCGCATTCATGAGCGGACCTGGAGGTCCGCGGTCCAATGAGGGAGATGACAATGACCGTTCTCAGCCGCGAACAGATCGACGCTTTCTGGCGCGACGGTTACCTGATGGTCGAGGATGCGGTGACACCGCGCCAGCTCGCCGCCCTCAAGGCCGAAATCGCCAAGTGGGTGGAAGAGAGCCGCGGTCACAGCAGCCCGTTCGGGCCGCCGACCATCGACGGCCGGCCGCGCTTCGACATGGGCAGCGAGCACAACGCCGACAACCCGGCGCTGCGGCGCATCAACAACCCGTCCGATATTTCCGACGCCTATCGCGAGGTCATGCTCGACGCGCGCACGGTCGACATGGTGGCCGACCTGATCGGGCCCGACGTCAAGTTCCACCATTGCAAGATCAACCTGAAGCTTTCGGGCGCCAAGACCGAGGTCGCCTACCACCAGGACTTCGCCTACACGCCGCACACCAACTCCGACATCGTGACGGCGCTGCTGTTCCTCGACGACATCGACGAGAGCAACGGGTGCCTCACCGTCGTGCCCGGCTCGCACAAGGGGCCGATGCTGTCGCTGTTCGACGGCGAGCGCTTCACCGGCGGGGTCGCAGCCGACGAGGAGAAGCAGGCGCTGGCCCGGTCGGTGCCCTGCCTCGGCAAGGCGGGCAGCGTCTGCCTGATGCACACCAAGCTCTTGCACGGCTCGGCGGCCAACGGCGCCGACAAGGCGCGCGGGCTCTATATCTGCGTCTATACCGCGGCCGACGCCGTGCCGATCGCGCGCAATCCCATGCCGAGCCCGAACGAGGGGCGCATCGTGCGCGGCAAGGAAGCCCGCTTCGCCCGGCTGAGCGAAGGCCTGGTCGAACTGCCCAAGCAACCCAAGTCGGCGTCGTTCTTCACCGTGCTGGGCCAGGAATCCAAGCAGGCTGCCGAGTGAGCGACCCGTTTCCGGCAATCGCGGAGTCTGCGGCGGCCGGAGAAACGGCGGCTCTCTTTGCAGACATCCGCGCGACGGTCGGGGTGCGCGTGGTCAACCTCGTGTGGCGGCATCTGGCCACCCTCGACGATGCCCTGCCGTGGGCGTGGCAGGCGGTGAAGCCGCTTTACCTGCAGGGCATGGCCGATCGTGCCGTCGTCGACTTCCGCCGCGAAATGGCCTTGCCGAAGCTGGGCCCGCTGGCCGGAGCGGAACCCGCCAGCGTCGATGCGGTGCTGGCAAGCTACGATCACTCCAACACCGTCAATCTCTTCACGCTCGGCGCCCTGGTGGCGCGACTGCGTGGCGATGTGGCGGACGACGGCAGGCCGGAGCAGGGGAGGCGCCTGCCGCCGCCCGATGTCGCCTTGCCGCCGCTGGCCTCCGAAGCCGATGTCTCACCGGAGACATGGCAGCGGGTGCTGCGGCTCAACCGGTTCGGCGACCGTCCCGAGCCTTTGATCCTCGCCAGCATGTACCGCCATCTCGCCCATGCGCCCCCTTTCCTGCAGCGGCTCGAAGCGGCGTTGGCGCCGGCGCAGGCCGATGGTTCGCTCGATCGCGCCATCCTCGCCAATCGCCGGGCGGCTCATCAGCGAGCGCGCGTGCTGGCGCGGGCGATCTCCGCCGAGCGACCACGGCTCGCCCAGGAGATCGAGGCTTCCGTGTCGGCGTTCGTCGAGCACGCGATCGGCAAGATGGTCACGATCTGTCGGGCCATCCGCGTGGCGCGAGGAGCAGTGTCGTCCTGAGCGAAGCGCAGGATGTCATGCTACGGTCGCGGCAAAAGTCGGAGGAAACATGCTGCTCGGCCTCGACCCCGTGCTGGGCCCGGACCTGCTGCACGCCCTGGCCGCGATGGGCCATGGCGATCGCATCGCGCTGGTCGACGCCAATTATCCTGCCACGCGCAGCCGCCGCCTGATCCGCATGCCCGGCCTCTCCACGCCGCGTGTCCTGCAGGCGGTGCTCTCGGTATTCCCGATCGATACCTTTGTCGCCGACCCCTGCGCCGTCATGCAGGTCGTAGACGAGCCGAGGGCGTTGCCGCCGGTGGTCGCCGAGATGAATTCGGCGTTGGCCGGGCACGGCGCGAGGGCGGCCGCGAGCCTCGAGCGCAATGCCTTCTACGCCGCCGCCGAGACTGCCTATGCCATCGTGCAGACCGGCGAGCGCCGCTTCTACGGAAATATCCTGCTCGCCAAGGGCGTCGTTGCACCGGAGGACCAGTCATGACGGACTACAATCCTCCAGGCCCGCTCGGCGCGGGCAGCGCGCCTCTGGGCAACCTGGGCACGGTCGTGCCTGAAGAGGATGCCGTCGCCTGCCTGGCGGCGGCCTGGGACGCAGGCATTCGCCACTACGATACGGCGCCGCACTACGGCGCCGGGTTGGCCGAACATCGGCTGGGCAACGCCCTGCGCAGCCGACCGCGCGATGCCTATGCGCTCTCCACCAAGGTCGGCCGATTGCTTCACGTCGCGCCGGAGACGCGGGAGGTGAACCAGGGCTTCGTTCATGCATTGCCCTTCCGCCGCACCTTCGACTACACCGCTGCCGGCACGATGCGCTCCCTGGAGGACAGCCATCAGCGCACGGGCCTCAATCGGTTCGACATCGTCTACATCCATGACGGCGCCGAGGACTGGCATGGCGCCGCCTTCAAGGACCGGTTTGCCGAGGCCATGGCCGGCGCGGCGAAGGTTCTGGGCGCAATGCGCGACCGCGGTGAAATCCGCGCCTGGGGAATGGGCCTCAATCTGGTCGAACCCGCGCTCGCCTGCCTCGAGACGGAGCGTCCGGACCTTTTCCTGATCGCCGGACGCTACACGCTCCTCGACCATACGGCGCTCGACCGGCTGTTTCCGGCCTGCGCGGCCAAGGGCGTGAAGGTCGTGCTGGGCGGCCCCTACAACTCCGGCCTGCTCGCGGGCGGCACGACCTTCAACTATGTGGCCGCGCAGCCCGACATGGTGGCCCGCGCCGATGCCATCCGCAGCATTTGCGACCGCCACGGCGTCGACATCAAGGCCGCCGCGCTGCAGTTCTGTGCGGCGCATCCGGTCGTGGCTGCCGTGATTCCGGGCCCGCGCACCGCCGCGGAAGTGACACAGAACGCGGCGCTCATGCAGGCCGCGATTCCCGGAGCCCTGTGGTCCGAGCTGCGCGGCGCCGGCTTGCTGCCCGAGAACGCCCCGACACCGCAGAGATGATCCGGGTAGACGCCCACCATCACGTCTGGACCATCGCGCGCGGCGACTACCGATGGCTGTCGCCCGACATGTCGATCGCCCGCGACTACGAGCTGGACGACCTGCGGCCGCAGCTGGGCGACGTCACGGCGACCGTGCTGGTGCAAGCCGCCGACACCGAAGCCGAGACGTCGTTCATGCTGGATGTGGCGCGCGGCTCGGCCGGGCTGGTCCGCGGCGTCGTCGGCTGGACGAACCTCGCATCGCCCGCCGCGCCGGCGCGCATCGCCGAGCTTGCCGCCGATCCCTTGCTGAAGGGCCTTCGCCCGATGCTGCAGGATATCGACGACACCAACTGGATCCTGCTTCCCGCTGTGCAGCCGGCGCTCGCCGCCATGGTGCGCCACGGCCTGCGCTTCGATGCTCTGCTCAAGCCACGCCACCTTCCCGTCATCGGCGAGCTCGCGCAGCGTCACCCCGATCTGCCGGTCGTGATCGACCATGCCGCCAAGCCGGACATCGCTAGTGGCGGTCTGCGACCATGGGCGACCCACATGGCGCGACTGGCCCGCGAGACGTCGTGGTGCTGCAAGGTGTCCGGCCTGGTCACCGAGGCGCGAGCGGATTGGCGGGTCGACGATCTGCGTCCCTACGTCGATCACCTGCTCGCGACATTCGGGCCGGATCGCCTGATGTGGGGCAGCGATTGGCCGGTCGTCACGCTGGCGAGCAACTATCGGCGCTGGCGCGAGGCGGCGGGGACGCTCCTGCCGGTAGACACGCATGACGCCGTGTTCGGCGGCAGCGCCGCGCGGTTCTACGGCCTGTCCGGCTGAAAGCTTGCTCCACCGCCTCGCGCGTCAATCCAGTAGCGGCTGGTCAAGAACCAACCGGCAGGCAGAACCGCAGTTGACTTGAAATAGAACTGGGGTTATATTGGCTTTTGCGCTCGCCGCCCGGCAGCTCCGCTCTATGCATCGTTGATCCGAAATCATGGCCCCCGCGTACGCCGAGCCGGCCTGTCGGACTGCGCTGCACCGAAGCGCCATCGGAAAAGGCTGCCGCCCCTGCGGCGCTCGTAAACCATCATTCAGGCTTGCGTGATTCATCCCAATTCGCCGGTAAGCCCCCATATCTGGTAGAGGGCGTTGCGAGGATCCACTTCGACCGCTGTCGGAAATGCCGGAAATGCCGCAAAATCCACTCGCCGAGCCGAAGAACGCGGATTATCGTTGGTGTCGCTGTTCATCGGACAGCACATGGCCCCTGCAATTGCCGGAATGTGCAGCGGCATCAATCTACTGCGGCTATTTCCGAAGACGTGCAGCGAACGCGATTGCGAGTCCGCTCGTCTATTCGGCGGCGACCTTGCGTGCCTTCGTCCGCCGCGCCAGCCACTCCTGCATGGCGGCTTCCATGGTCATGAACACGGCGCCGCCCTCCATCAGCTTCTGGATCAGGCGCTCCAGCATCATCATGCGATGGCCGCGGCCGATGACGTGGGGATGGAAGGTATAGGTGAGGATGCCGAAGTCGGGCTGCACGCGCGTCATGTAGGTGAAGTCGTCGACGAAGTTTTCCAGGACGGCGGTGGCGTTCATCAGGCCGGGCATGACCGAGCCGTTGGGCAGGCGCATGTATTCAAAGTGGGGAAAGTCATCGAGCGACCAGCTGATCGGCATCTCGAGCAATGTCGTCTCCCGGCCGCGTACGAACGGCGTCTTGAGCTCGGCGACGTCGCCCTGGCGGGCAAAGTAGCAGTCGTAGTCGTGACCCATCAGCGAGCTGTCGTACTGGATGCCGTGCTTCAGCAGCAGCTCGATCGAATGGGGGGAGAGGTCCCAGGCCGGCGAGCGGTAGCCGCGCGCAAGCTTGCCGCTGATGCGCTTGATCGATTCGTTGCCGCGGACGATTTCCTCCTCCTCCTCCTCGCGCGACAGCGAGGCGGGCAGCCGATGCGTCCAGCCGTGATGCGCGAGTTCGTGGCCGGCCTCGACATAGGGCGTGACCGCTTCCGGGGTGCTGTCGATCGTATGGCCCGGCGTGAAGAAGGTCGCCTTGATGCCGTATCGCTCCAGCAGCGCGACCAGCCTCGGTATGACCACGACGTCATACTCGCCTCGCGATATGGCCGTGGGCGTCGTCAGCCCGCGTGCAATGAAGCCGGACAGGTGGTCGTGGTCGAAGGTGAGACAGACGATATGGCGCGACATAGTGAACTCCCGGGCGGCTGCTCGCCAACTCTACGACTGTTACCCCCAACGAAGCGAGGGGCCTTTGGGCCCTGGAAAGATCCCTGATTTCGCTCGGGTGACGGCGTTGCGTTCGCCCATCGGAGCCTGCATGATGTTCGTAATTATAAGCAAAGTACGGCTGAGTATTAGGGAGGGTTCATGGTGGGGTCGTCTGCCCGGCGCTTGGCTGCGCGCGAGGGCGACAGTCAGCTCGTGGTCGAAGGCGTATCCAAGCGGTTCGGCGGCGTCGTTGCCGTGCAGGATGTGTCGCTGGAAGTGCCGCGCGGCGCGATCGTTTCCATCATCGGTCCCAACGGCGCCGGCAAGACCTCCCTCCTGAACATGATCTCGGGCTTCTACAAGCCCGACAGCGGCCGGGTCGTCCTCGAAGGCCGGGACATCACCCAGAAGAAGCCGAGCGACATCGCGGCCCTGGGCATTGCCCGCACCTTCCAGAACATCGCGCTTTTCAGCGGTCTCACCGTGCTCGACAACCTGATGCTCGGTCGTCACGTGCGCATGAAGGCAGGCGTGCTCGCCTCCGTCGTCTATTGGGGCATGGCCCAGAAGGAAGACATCGCCCATCGCGAGGCCTGCGAGGAGATCATCGACTTCCTGAAGCTGCAGGATCTGCGCAAGCAGCCGACGGCGGCGCTGGCCTACGGCCTGCGCAAGCGCGTCGAGCTCGGTCGCGCGCTGGCGGTCGAGCCGCGCGTGCTGCTGCTCGACGAGCCGATGGGCGGCATGAACCAGGACGAGAAGGAGGACATGGCGCG
>JAEZIF010000347.1 GCA_023416135.1 Pseudomonadota bacterium | reverse complement strand
CGCCGTCAGGAGCTGGCCGCTTTCGCGGTCCCACACCACCTGCTCGCTCAGGATCTGGCCGACGCCCTGGGCGACGCCGCCGTGGATCTGGCCCTTGAGGCCGATCGGATTCATCACCGTGCCCACGTCGTCGACCACCGAATAGCGATCGAGCTTCACCTCACCGGTGTCGGGATCGACCTCGACCTCGCAGATGTGGCAACCGTTGGGAAAGGTGTCCTTCTGTCCGAGGAAGGTGGCGTTCTCGTACAGTCCACCCTCGAAGCCTTTCGGCCACTTGGTGGGATTGAAGGCCGCCATCGCCACCTGCTTCAGGGGCACGGTCTTGTCGGTGCCCTTGACCGTGAAGTTGCCGTCCTTGAACTCGATGTCCTGCTCCCCGGCCTCGAGCAGATGGCCCGCGATCCTCTTGCCCTTCTCGATCACCTTGCCGGCAGCGACGAACAGCGCCGAGCCGCCCAGCACCGTCGAGCGCGAGCCGTTGGTGCCCATGCCGAAGGCCACGCGATCTGTGTCGCCGTCGATGAATTGCACGTCCTTGGGGTCGATGCCCAATCGCTCGTTCAGGATCTGCTTGAACATGGTTTCGTGGCCCTGCCCTTGGGCCTTGGTGCCCATCAGCAGTGCCGCCGTGCCGCTGGGATTGAAGCGGATCTCGGCGTACTCGGGCTGGGCCGTGCCTGCCGCCTGCTCGATCGCATTGACGATACCGAGGCCGCGCAACTTGCCGCGCTTCTTCGATTCCGCCTGACGCGCCGCGAAGCCATCGACATCGGCAAGCTTCAACGCCATGTCGAGATTCTCCTCGAACTTGCCGCAGTCGTAGAACGGCCCGACCGGGCTCTGATACGGCAGCGACGTTTCCGGCAGCATGTTCTTGCGCCGAAGTTCTATGCGATCGACACCGAGTTCGCGCGCAGCGTCGTCGATCAGCCGCTCGATCAGGTAGATTGCCTCGGGCCGCCCCGCGCCGCGATAGGGCGCCGTCGGGTTGGTGTTCGAGAGCACGCCCACGACGTTGATGTAGGCCTTGGGAATCAGATAGACGCCCAGCACCGTGCCGATCATGCCGAAGGGCGAGAGCAGGTTGCGGTCGGAGCCGACATAGGCGCCGATGTTGGCCAGCATGTTGAGCCGCAGCGCGACGAACCTGTTGTCCTTGTCCAGCGCCAACTCGATCTCGCCGATATTGTCGCGACCGTGCTCGTCTGCCATCACGGCCTCGCTGCGCTCGCAGGTCCATTTCACCGGACGCAGCAGCTTGCGCGCCGCCCACAGGGTCAGGCGATGCTCGACGTACTGCCAACCCTTGGTGCCGAAGCCGCCGCCGACATCCTGGGCGATGACGCGCATCTTGCTTTCGGGCACCTTGAAGACGTTCTGCGCCAGCATGTTGCGCACGCGATGGGGATACTGGACGTCGGCATAGAGGATCATGCGATCCTCGCCCTGGTCGTAGGTCGCAACCGTGCCACGCGGCTCCATGTACTGGGCGTGCACGCGCGTGATCACGTAGCGTCGCTTGACGACCTTGGCCGCGCCCTTGATCGCCTCGTCGGTGCCGGCCTTGTTGCCGCGCTCGACGTTGTTGGAGACGTTGTCCGGGCAGTCGTCCCACACCGCGGGCGCGCCGGGCTTCACGGTGTCCTCGGTCGAGGTCACGGACGGCAACGGATCGTACTCGATGCCGACCAGCTCGGCCGCGTCCTTGGCTTCGGCGAGCGTGTCGGCAATCACCATCACCACCGGATCGCCGACATAGCGCACGCGATCGGTCACCAGCGGCGGGCGCTGCGGCGCGAACATCGGCTTACCATCGGGACGCTTGCGCGGCATGTTGGCCTTGGGCATTCCCAGCCCGTCGGCCGCGACATCGTGGCCGGTCAGCACCGCGACGACACCGGGAGCCTGCCTGGCCGCCTCGATGTCGATCGACAGGATCTTCGCGTGGGCATGTGGCGAGCGCACGAACACGGCGTGCGCCTGGCCATGCAGGTTGACGTCGTTGATGAAGCGGCCCTGGCCGCGCAGCAGGCGCGGGTCCTCGAAGCGCAGGACAGGCTGACCGATACCGTATTTGCTCATGACTTTCCTCGTACTGCGCGCACTTTACGACTGGTTGACGACATGGGCGAGTGGCCGCCAGCGCGCCACGTCCTGCTCGACGCGGGCGCGGAATTCATTCGGTGTGCTGACCCGCGCGCCTCGGGCGCGCCCGTCGGCGGGCGAATTGCCCGCGGCCCCGAAGGCGATGAGGTCATGCTTTCCTCCGCTTGGCCGTGCGCACGCCGCCATCCATCGTCAGGCCCGGCACCTCCGACGCCGCCTGCTCGACCGTCGTGCGAATGTGCTTCTCGATCAGGTCGCAGGCGAGATCGACGTCGCGGGCCAACGCCGCGTCGCGCAATTCCAGGTGCTCGTTCCGGCGACGCGAGCGGGCGTGGATCATCGTCAGCCAGTGGTAGCGCCGCGCCTGGTCGAACAGCTCGCTGCGGAAATGCAGCGACCACGGCGAGGTGCAGGTCGCCACCAGCGAATCGTGGAAGCGCTTGTGCCGCTTGCCCCACTCGCGCTTGACGCTGACCGGATCGTCGGTCTTGGGCGGTGCGAGCTTGCTCAGCAGAAAGTAGGAGCTGACGATCTCGGCTTCCCAGGCGTCGGTGCCGTGACGGATCGCGTCGGCCAGAGTGCGGGTCTCGAGGTAGACGCGCAGCTCCGAGAGATCGAGGAAGTCCGCCAGCGAGATCGGCGCCACGCTGAAGCCGCGGCCGGCCTCGGTGCGCGCCAGCCCCTCCGACACCAGATGCGACAGCGCTTCGCGCAAGGTGCCGACCGAGGTGTCGTAACGCTGGCGCAGCTCGCCGAAACGCAGGCGCTGGTCGGGCTTCAGCACGCAGCACAGAATGTCCTCGCGCATCCGCCGCAGCACGTCGAAGGTGGCGGCATCCTCGGCCAGCACGTCCTGGGGTGCGGTGGTGGCGGCGGTACGGTCGATGATGTCGAGAGGCATCCTCAGGATCCTGGCCATGGGTAGTCCTCAAACGCCGAGATAGGCTTCGCGGATGTGGGGTTGGTTCACAAGGTCGGTCGGCAGGCCTGTGCTGACGATACGCCCCTGCTCCAGCACGTAGGCGCGGTCGGCGACGTCGAGCGCCTTCAGGACGTTCTGCTCGACCAGCAGGACGGCGGCGCCGTCCTGGCGCACGCGGGCAATGATGTCGAACATGTCGTCGACGATGGTCGGCGCGAGGCCGAGCGACGGCTCGTCGAACAGCACGATGCGCGGCCGCGCCATCAGCGCCCGGCCGATCGCCACCATCTGCTGCTGGCCGCCCGACAGTTCGCCGGCCGGCTGGCGATGCTTGTCGCGCAGGATGGGGAACAGCCCATAGACGCGCTCGAGCGATTCCTGGCGATGGGCGCGCGCCGCCGGCAGATAGCAGCCGAGCTCCAGGTTCTCCTCAACCGACATTTTTGCGAACAGGCGCCTGCCCTCCGGGACCAGCGCGATACCGTGGCGGCAATAGTCATGGGCGCGCACCCGGGTCATGTCGGTGCCGTCGAACCGCAAATCGCCTCTACGGCACCTCAGCAGGCCTGCCATGGCGTTGATCAGTGTGGTCTTGCCTGCACCGTTGGGGCCGATCACCGACACGATCTCGCCGGCATCGACGTCGAGCGAGACGTCCCAGATCGCCGTGGCGTCGCCGTAGCCGACGTGGAGATTGCGGGCCTCAAGCAGCATAGGCTTTGCCCAGATAGATGCTGACGACGCGCGGATCGCGCATCACCTCGCGCGGCCTGCCGAGGGCGAAGAGCCTGCCCTCGTTCAGCACGGCGACACGGTCGGACAGTTCAACGACGGCGCGCATCAGATGCTCGACGAAGATGATGGTGGAGCCTTGGGCACGGATGGCGCGCACCAGGCGGATGGCATTGTCGATCTCGGCTGGGTTGAGGCCGGACAAGACCTCGTCGAGCAGCAGGAGCTTGGGCCTCGCGGCGAGCGCTCTCGCCAGTTCGAGGAACTTGCGCTCGTGCAGGTTCAGGCCGACCGGCAGCACGTCTTCCTTGCCGCCAAG
Source organism: Pseudomonadota bacterium (assembly GCA_023416135.1). GTDB lineage: Bacteria > Pseudomonadota > Alphaproteobacteria > Reyranellales > Reyranellaceae > Reyranella. The sequence goes on along the minus strand of JAEZIF010000347.1, from coordinate 4,918 downwards.
GCCGGTGAAGCCGATCCAGTGCATGGCCTCGTCGCGGATCTCGGCCTTGGAACGCACCGGCCCGCCGAAGGTGGCGCAGAGCGCCACGTTGTCGAGGACGGTCATGTTCGCGAACGGCCGCGGGATCTGATAGGTGCGCGCCACGCCGCGGCGGGCGATCTCGTGCGCGGGATCGCGGCCGATCTCAGCACCGTCGAGAGTGATGGTGCCGCTGGTGAGCGGATAGAAGCCCGAGATGACGTTGATCAGCGTGGTCTTGCCCGAGCCGTTGGGGCCGACCAAGCCGAAGATCTCGCCCTCGCGCACATCGAGGTCGACGCCGGCCAGCGCCTGCAGGCCGCCGAAGCGCTTGATGACGCCCCTCACCTGCAGGATGGCACGATCGCTGATCTGGCGCTCGGCGGTTGCCACGACGGGAACGACTTCGGCGCGTGTCGCCGCCGGCGCAGCGCGGCGCCGTTTCAGCCAGGCCTGGACGGCGGGAATGACGCCCTCGGGCAGCCACAGTATGGCGACGATCAGGATCAGGCCGACGATGGCGCGGCCCATGACGGCCTCGCCGCCGCTGATGAAGGCGTAGAGCAAGGCGGTGATGAAGGTGGCGCCAATGGCCGGCCCCAGCCAGTGGCGCGAGCCGCCCAGAACGCTCATCAGCACCACGTAGAGCGGCACGGTGAGCTCGAACGTGCCGGCGACGGTGATGAAGCCGACATACATGGCATGCACGCCGCCGACGGCGCCGGCGATGGCGGCCGACAGCGCGAAGGCCATGATCTTGTATCGGAAAGTCGGGACGCCCTTGGCTTCGGCCACGTCCTCGGCGTCGTGGATCGCGAACAGCCCCATGCCCAGCCGCGCATGGGCGACCCACCAGGCGGTGACCAGGGTGAGCACGCAGAGGCCGAAGCCCAGGATGTAGATCGTGCCGGTCGGAGTCGGCATGAGATGCGGTAGCGGCACCGCACTCATGAACACGCCCCCGCCGCCGTCGATCGGCGTGTTGAGGATGATGGTGGCGATGACGAAGGTCACCGCGAGCGTCAGCAGTGCGAACAGCTCGCCGCGCAGCCGGCGCAGGCGGAACACGATGGCGCCGACGCCCGCCGCCAGCAGCGCTGCCGACGCCGCTGCGATCGGGACCGTCACCAGGAACGGCACGCCGAACTTGGTCGTCAGCGCGGCAGTCGTGTAGACGCCGACGCCGAAGAAGGCTGCGTGACCCAGGCTGAAGTAGCCGGCGAAGCCGCTCAACAGCGCCCAGCTCGTCGACAGCGAGACCCAGAAGAAGATGAGATAGATGAAGGACTCGTAGAACGCCGGCATCTTCGCCATGGGCAGGAACGCCAAGGCGACGATGGCGAGCGCGGCAACGACCTTGGGCAGGTCACGGGCGGCGTTCACAGCCATTCCGGATCCCACAGAAGGATGGCGATCAGCACCGAGAAAGACACGACCGGCGCCCAGGCGGGCGCGAAGATCGCCATGGCGATGGATTCCGAGGCGCCGATCAGCATGCCGGCCAGCAAGGCGCCGAGCGGATTGCCCAGGCGGCCGATGATGACGACGGCGAACACCACGCCCAGCCAGGCCCAGATCTGCGCAGGAGCGAGCGTGGCGATGAGCGCGATGAAGGTGCCGGCGATCGCGGCATAGGCAGCACCCATGCCCGAAAGGAGATAGGCGAGCTTCTTGTGGTCGACGCCGTAGGCCGCGGCGATGTCGGCGTCCTCGGCGGCAGCGCGCAGGGCCTTGCCGACATAGGTCTTGCGCAGCCACAGCCAGGTGCCCCAGGCCAGCACCCCCGCCACCATGCAGAGCGTCAGCTCGAGCACCGGGATGTAGAACGCCCCCACCTTGATCGACATGGTCGAGTAGTGCGTCTCGAAGCGCCGGTAGTCGGCCGTCCAGTAGAGCTGGATCGCGACTTCGAGGATGACGGCGAAGCTGAAGGTGATGAGCAGCGAGGCGAGCTCGTTGACCTTGAACCTGTCGAACAGCCAGTGCTGGGCGAGGCCGATCAGGAACATTACCGGCACCACCATCGCCGCCGACCACCACGGCGCCACGTGATAGGTCGTGCCGAGCTCGTAGGTCAGGTAGGCGGCGAGAAAGGCGAGCGCGAAGTGGCTGAGATTGACCAGCCGCAGCAGGCCCCAGCTCAGGCTGAGGCCGAGCGCCAGCAGGCCGTACATCCCGCCCGCCAGGACACCGGAAATCAGCGCCTGGCCCAGCAGAGTCGCACTCGGCATGCTCGCCTTCGCCTGATCAGGTCGGGATCAGCTTGACGCCCGGCGCCGCCAACTGCTTCGGCCAGACGACTTTCCACTGCTTGTCCTGCACCTGGCGGATTAGCTGCGCCGGTTCGCCGTGGTTGTAGGGACCGTCGAATTTGGTCGGACCGTAGACCGTGTTCACGACGTTCTTCTTCAGCCACGCGGCGATCTGCTTGTCCTCCAGGCTCTTGGCGCCGTTCACGCCGGCCTCGAGGATCTGCCAGGCCGCGACCATGCCGGCTGCCTGCGCATCGATGATGGGATACGGCAGGTTCGCCTTGGCGGCGCGCTCCTTGTAGAGCTCGGCGATCTTCTTCATGCCGGGCCGGCTCATGAACGGCTCGTCGGGCTCGAGGAAAGTCGAGCACCAGACGAGATTGCCGTCGGGCGACAGCGCCAGCGGACCCGGCGCCGGATAGAGATGGAAGCTGGTCTTCGGCGTGTAGTCGAGCTTGCGCAGCGCTTCCAGGAGCTGGTTGCTTTCCAGCCCCAGTGAACCCACCCACAGAAAGTCGGCATTGGCTTCCTTCACGCGCGCGGCGATGGCGCCGAAGTCGCGGTTGCCCGCTTCGTATTCGAGATAGAGCGGCACCTTCACGCCACGCTTCTCTGCCTCGGTGCGCATGCCCTGCGCCATGAACTGCGCCGAGGGGAACTTGCTGGTGACGATGACCATACTCTTGGGCGGCGTCGGCAGGCTCGCCATCGCGTCGAGGATGACGTTGGGATAGGTCTTGTCCGGTTCCGGCCCGAACGGCGTCGCCGGGAATGCCATGTCGTAGGTCTGCAGCTTGGGGATGCCCATGCTGCTCTGGATCATCACCTTGCCGTAGCGCTGGGCCACGCCCATCGCCGCCAGGATCGGCGCGGTCGCATAGGGACCCATGATCAGGTCGACCTTGTCGACGGTTATGAGCTTTTCGTAGAGACTGCGCGCCACGTCGGGCTTGGACTGGTCGTCGAGCAGCACGTATTCGACGGGCCTGCCGAGAAGACCGTTCCGGCTGTTGATGTCCTCGATCATGATCTCGGCGGCGATCTTGTGGATCACCGCGGTCTGGGCGAGGAAGCCCGTCAGCGACAGCGTGCCGCCGACCTTCACCGGCGTGCCGGATGGCGCTGCCCGCAGGATCGACGGCGCCGCCAGCGCCGTTGTCGAAGCCAATAGTCCACCCAACACGCGGCGACGGCGCCACGCACCCGTCCGATCGAGCATTGTTCCCTCCACACCCGGCACGTTTTTTGTGATGCGCCGTTTGCCGAATGTTGGGACAGGCGTTGCACCATGTAAAACGGTTTTTCGAAAGTTTCGGGACTTTCGAAGATCGTTACCGACCGGTGACTCCGAGGAACCGTTCGAGCAACGAGGGATCGGCGAGCAGCGCGGCGCTGGCGCTTCGATGCACGATACGGCCGCGCTCCAGGATCAGCGCGCGATCGGTGATGGGCAGTATCTTCCGCGCATGCTGCTCGACGATGATCGCGGCGAGCTTCTCCTCACGGAACAGCCGGGTCAGTGCCGCGAGCAGCTCTTGCACGATGATCGGCGCCAGGCCTTCGGTCGGTTCGTCGAGCAGAAGCAGTCGCGGATTGGTCGTGAGCGCGCGGCCGATCGCCAGCATCTGCTGCTCGCCGCCGGACAGTGAGCCGCCGGCTTGGCGTCGCCGCTCCTTCAGTCGCGGGAAGAGTTCGAACACGCGATCGATCGTCCATGGTCCGGGCCGAGCCACGGCGGTCAGGTTTTCCTCCACACTGAGCGAGCGGAAGATATTGCGCTCCTGCGGTACCCAGCCGACGCCGAGCGCCGCGCGCGTCTCCGGAGCCGACGTGCCGACCTCGCGGCCGCCGAAGGCGATCGAGCCGGTGAAGCGCCGCGTCACGCCGACCAGCGTGTCGAGAAGCGTCGTCTTGCCGACGCCGTTGCGGCCCAGCACGGCCAGCGCCTCACCCTCGCTCAGGCGGAACGCCACATCGGTCAGAACGACGGCGCGGCCATAGCCCGCCGACAGGTTCTCGACGGAAAGTAGGTCAGCCATCGCGGCTCTCGCCGAGATAGACGGCGCGCACACGCGGATCGACGGCGATCGCCGCCGGCTCGCCCTCGACCAGCAAGGCGCCGTCGACCAGCACCGAGATACGGCGTGCGAAGCTGAACACGAGGTCCATGTCGTGCTCGATCAGCAGCACGGAGACGTCGTCGGGCAGTGCGGCGATCGCGTTCAGGATGTCGCGCCGCTCGGGGCACGCCGGCCGCCGGCTCGTCGAGCAGCAGCACCTTGGGCGCGCAGGCAAAGGCCGCGGCGATCTCCAACAGGCGCTGCTTGCCGTAAGGCAAGGTGTCGGTGGGCCGCTCGAGCACGTCGACGAGGTCGAAGCGCTCGGCGACCTGCATGACCTCCGCACTCACCGCGTCGTCGGCGCCGACCCGCCGGCGCCACTCCCGGCCGAGCCGCCGGCGCTCGCCCACCGCCAGGGCCAGGGTCTCGAGCGGCGTGAGATCGGCGAAGAGCTGGTTGATCTGGAAGGTGCGCACCAAGCCGCGGCGCACGCGCGCTTCGGGCCTCAGCCGCGTGATGTCTTCGCCCTCCATGACGACCCGGCCCGACGACGGCGCCAGCACGCCGGTCAGCAGGTTGATGAAGGTG
>JAEZIF010000304.1 GCA_023416135.1 Pseudomonadota bacterium | reverse complement strand
AAGACGACCGCGTCGTACTTCACGCCGCCCCTCTAAGCGGCTCGTGCCTTGCGGCCCATGCCATCGAACAGGTCGAGCATGCGCTCGCGCCATGCCCAGATCGGATCGTCGGGCTGCAGCACCTCGAGCGGTGTTGCGACACGCGCCCACAGGAAGGCGCCTCCCAGTGCGTAATCTGCGTAGGCCGGCTGCTCGCCGCTGAGAAACGGTTGCTCCTTCAGGACGCGCCGCGCCGGCTCGAGCGTGGCGCGGAAGGCGTCGACGCCCTTCTCCCGCGCCTTCGCCTGGAAGCCCGCGAAGTCGGTCGTGCCGAGACGCTTGCCGCGCGTTTCCTGAAAGTAGGGCTGATCGACCGGACGGACGCGCGCGTAGAGATCGCCGACCAGGATCGGGAACAACGCGGCATGGACGGCGCCATCGACCCAGTGGGCGACGAAGCGAGCGTGGTTGAGCGCCGGCCCGAACAAGGGCTTGTCCGGATAGGCGTCGTCGAGATGCCGGGCGATCTCCCAGCTGTCCTTGACCGGCTTGGGCCCATCGTGGATCACCGGCACGGTCAGCGACTTGGCGAAGGCGATCTTTTCCTTCTCCGAGAACCCCACCGGCTCGTCGCGCCAGGCCAACCCCTTGTGCTTCAGCGCGAACTTGGCGCGCCAGCAGAACGGGCTGGGCCGACGATCGTCCTGGAAGACGAGGTCGTAGAGCGTGATCATGCGCTCACTTGCCTTCGAGCATCTTGATGATGCCCGAGAAATCCTTGGGCCCGCCGCCGGCGTTGACGAACATGTTGAAGAGCTGTGCCGCCTCCGCCCCCATCGGCGTGCTGGCACCCGAGGTCTGCGCCGCCTGCTGGGCGAGCTTCAGGTCCTTCAGCATGTTGTCGGCGGTGAAGCCCGCCTGGTAGTCGCGGTTCGCCGGCGAGGTCGGCACCGGTCCAGGCAGCGGCAGATAGTTGTTCACCGCCCAGCAGCTGCCGGACGACGTCGACACGATGTCGAACAGTTTCTTCACGTCCAGTCCCAGGCGCTTGCCCAGCAGGAAGCCCTCGGCCACGCCGATCATGGTGATGCCGAGGATCATGTTGTTGCAGATCTTGGCCGCCTGGCCCGAGCCTGGGGCGCCGGTATGGACGATGTTCTTGCCCATCTTCTCCAGGATGGGCCGCGCCTTGGCGAAACCGCCTTCGCTGCCGCCGACCATGAAGGTGAGCGTTCCGGCCGTCGCGCCACCGACACCGCCGGAGACCGGGGCGTCGACCATCTCCAGCCCGGCCTTGGCCGCGAGTTCGCCGACGTGGCGGGCGCTGTCGACGTCGATGGTCGAGCAGTCGATCAGCAGTGTGCCCTTGGCGACGTTGGGCAACACGTCGTTTTCGTAGACCCCGCGCACGTGGCGGCCGGCCGGCAGCATGGTGACCACGATCTCCGCACCCTTCACGGCTTCGGCGGCCGACGGCGCCTTCTTCGCACCCTTCTCGACGGCGGTATCGAGCGCCGCCGCCGACAGGTCGAAAGCCGTCACCTGATGCTGGCCCTTGACCAGGTTGGCGGCCATCGGCCCGCCCATGTTGCCCAGACCGATGAAGGCGATCTTCGCCATGTCATCCTCCCTTTCAATCGAAGAACAGGTCGTTCGCCACCGGTTTGAAATGCGCTTCGACCATCTCGCGCGTCACGCCCTCGATGGTCGGCGGGTTCCATTTCGGCTTCTGGTCCTTGTCGATCAAGAGTGCGCGCACGCCCTCGAAGAAGTCGTGGTCGGGCCGCATGCACGCCTGCGACATGCGGTACTCGATGGTCATCGTATCCTCGAACGAGCGATTGGCGCAGCGCCTGAGCTGCTCCAGCGTGATCGCCATCGACAGCGGCGACAGCTTCAGCAGCGCGGCGAGCTGCTTCTGCGCCCACTCGCCCTGCTGCTTCTCGAGCTTGGCGACGATCTCGCCGACGGTGTCCGCCGAGAAACAGCGATCGATGTCGGTCATCAGAGCCGGCAGCGCCGGCATGCCGGGATCGGCCGAGAAGCGCGCGATGACGGCATCGACCTTGCGGTGGGCGTCGGGGCCGGAGATATCGGCCGCCGCGAGGGCTGCCTGCAGATCGCCGATCTTCGCGCTCGGCACGTGGGCATCGACGATACCGGCCCACAGCGCATCCGCCGCCTTCAGGCGATGACTGGTCAGCGCCAGGAAGGTGCCGAGCGCCCCCTGCAGGCGCGTCAGGAAATAGCCGCCGCCGACATCGGGAAAGAGACCGATCGTGGTCTCCGGCATGGCGAACAGGAACTTCTCGCTCGCCACCGAATGCGAGCCGTGCGCCGAGAGACCGACGCCGCCGCCCATGTCGATGCCGTCGATCAACGAGATCCACGGCTTGGCGTAACGGTAGATGCGGCGGTTGACGATGTATTCGTCGTAGAAGAAATCGCGGCGCAGCGTGCCCGCGGGATCGTCCTTCATCTCGCGATAAAGACCTGTGACGTCGCCGCCGGCGCAGAAGGCGCGGTCGCCGGCGCCGCGCAGGATCACGGCCTTCACCGCGGAATCCTTCTCCCACCGCGGGATCACCTTCTCCATCTCCAGGATCATGCCGTGCGTCAGCGCGTTGAGCGCCTTGGGCCGGTTCAGCGTGATCACGCCCAGGCCGTCTTTGATTTCGAACAGGATTTCAGACTCGGACATCGATACTCCACTGCCGTCTTCGCTCAGCCCATCAGCAGCCGGCGCGAAATGATGACGCGCATGATCTCGTTGGTGCCTTCGAGGATCTGGTGCACGCGCAGGTCGCGCAGATAGCGCTCGATGGGAAAGTCCTTCAAGTAGCCGTAGCCGCCATGCAGTTGCAGCGCGTCGTTGACGACACGGAACCCCACGTCGGTAGCGAAGCGCTTGCCCATGGCGGCGGCCTGCGTCGCCTCGGGCGACTTGGCGTCGAGCAGCGAGGCCGCGCGCCAGATCATGAGCCGCGCCGCGTCGAGCTCGGTCGCCATGTCGGCGAGCTTGAACTGCGTGGCCTGGAAGTCGGCGATCGGCTTGCCGAACTGCTTGCGCTCGACGACGTAGCGCGACGCCGTCTCCAGGCAGGCGCGCGCGCCGCCCAGCGAACAGGCGCCGATATTGATGCGTCCGCCGTCGAGCCCGGCCATGGCGATCTTGAAGCCGTGGCCCTCCGGTCCCAGGCGATTGGCGACCGGCACCCTGCAGTTCTCGAAGATCACAGCGGCGGTAGGCTGGCTGTTCCAGCCGAGTTTCTGCTCCTGCTTGCCGAACGACAGGCCCGGTGTTCCAGCCTCGACGACGAGCGTCGAGATGCCGCCCGCGCCCTTCCCGCCGGTGCGCAGCATGACGACGTAGATGTCGCTGCGCCCGCCGCCCGAGATGAAGGCTTTGGTGCCGTTCACGACGTAGTAGTCCCCCGAAAGCTCGGCGCGCGTCGACAGTCCCGCGGCGTCCGAGCCGGCGCCGGGCTCGGTCAGGCAGTAGCTGGCGAAATGCTCCATCGAGCAGAGTTTCGGCAGGAAGCGTCTGCGCTGCTCGTCGTCGCCGAAGCCGTCGATCATCCAGGCGGCCATGTTGTGGATCGAGATGTAGGCCGCCGTGCTCGGGCAGGCGGCGGCCAGCTCCTCCATGATCAGCGCCGCATCGAACCGCGACAGCCCGCTGCCGCCGACATCGTCGCGCACGTAGATGCCGCCGAAGCCCAGTGCCGCAGCCTCGCGCAACACCTCCTCGGGAAAGATCTTCTCGGCATCCCAGCGCGCCGCCTCGGGCAGCATGCGGTCGGTCGCGAATTGTCGAGCCGTGTCGCGGAAGGCCTGCTGGTCTTCGGAGAGGGTGAAATCCATGCGCGGCGGATCATATCGGGGGGTCCTGGACAGTCAATGAAGCGGCTAAACTCGGCCCATGGGCTGGCGATACATGACCGAGCAGGAGCAGGCGACGCGGCCGGAGGCACGTCTGGGCGGTGCATTGCTCTGGGTCGTGCTCGCGGCAGGCGTGGTCTGCGTCCTGGCCATCGGCGGCGCACTTTTCGCCTTCGACCAGCTCCGCCTGATCGGCGTCAGCTACACGATCGCCGTCGGCTTTGCCGGCGCCTGGTCCGCCGTCTTCGTCGTCATGACCCTGCTCCGCCTGCGGACAACGCCGCTGGTGTCCAGTGCAGGCTTCCTCGCCTGGATCGCCTGGCGTTTCGCCGTCGCCCTGTCGAACCAGGCGGGCTGGCCCCTGGCGGTGGACCTCCTGGCCGAGGCTGTGCTCGCGGCCGGATTCTGCGGCTACATGGCCGACGGGGTGCGACCCAATGCCTATTATCGCCGTCGCCTTCCGGCGGCCTGAGCCGCTATAAACGTGCGCCATGGCGAAACGCTTTACGACCTTGGGTCGCTATCCGACGACGCGGCTGCGCCGTAACCGCCGCGAAGAGTGGTCGCGCCGACTGGTCGCCGAAACCAGGCTCTCGGTCGACGACCTGATCTGGCCGGTGTTCGTGCAGGAAGGCACCAACGCCCGCACGCCCGTAGACTCGATGCCGGGCGTCGACCGCCTGACAGTCGACCTCTTCGTCGAAGCCGCCAAGCAGGCACGCGATCTCGGCATCCCGGCCATTGCCATCTTCCCGGAGACCGACCCGGCCAGGAAGACGCCCGATGCGCGCGAGGCCTACAATCCCGACGGCCTGGTCTGCCGCGCCATCACCGCGGTGAAGAAGCACGTGGCGGGCATTGGCGTCGTCTGCGACGTGGCGCTCGATCCCTTCAACAGCGACGGCCATGACGGCATCGTGCGCGACGGTTACGTGCAGAACGACGAATCGCTGGAAGCCCTGGTCAAGCAGGCGATCGTGCAGACCGAAGCAGGGGCCGACATCCAGGCGCCGTCCGACATGATGGACGGCCGCATCGGCGCCATCCGCCAGGCCCTCGACGCCAAGGGCTACATCCACGCCCAGATCATGAGCTATGCCGCCAAGTACGCGTCGGCCTTCTACAATCCCTTCCGCGACGCCATCGGCAGCTCGGGCGCGCTCAAGGGCGACAAGAAGACCTACCAGATGGACTACGCCAACTCCGATGAAGCACTGCGCGAGGTCGGTCTGGACATCGAGGAAGGCGCCGACATGGTGATGGTCAAGCCCGGCCTGCCCTACCTCGACATCGTGCGCCGCGTGAAGGATGCCTTCGGCGTGCCGACCTACGCCTACCAGGTGAGCGGCGAGTACGCGATGCTGAAGGGCGCCGCCGACCGCGGCTGGCTCGACTGGAACAAGGTGCTGCTCGAGACCCTGACCGGCTTCAAGCGCGCCGGCTGCGACGGCATCCTGACCTACGGCGCGGTCGATGCCGCGAGGTTGTTGAAAGGCAAATGATCGCCCCGACATGATCGAACGTCCCTCGGCGCGGCTGATCCTGCTCGATCCCCACGACCGCCTCTTCCTGTTCAACGTGCACGACCCGGGCGTCTTCGACCCGGCCAACCCGCATCTCGATCCCTTCTGGGTGATGATCGGCGGCTTCGTCGATCCCGGCGAGGACTACGCAGACGCCGCGGTCCGTGAAGCGCACGAAGAGACCGCGATCGTGGTCGACGGGCCCGTGCGATGGGTGTGGAAGCGCGAACGACACATGAGGTGGCGCGGCAAGGATGTGCTGCACCGGGAGCGCTTCTTCCTCGGCCGCACCAGCCGCACCGAGATCGACACGTCCGGACTCGACGAGCGCGAACGCAGCTGGACGCTCGGCCATCGCTGGTGGCGCGCCGAAGAAATTGCCGCCTCCAAGGAGCGCTTCGAACCGCTCGATCTTGGGGCGCAGTTGCAGGCGTTGCTTAAGAACGGACCGGCGGCCGAACCGATCACGGTCCGCTAGCCAAATCAGTCCCGCCTGTCCTTCTCCCGCTTGCGCCTCTCATGCTCATCGGCGGCGCTGCGATAGGCGCGCCATGCCAGCACGAGCGCCACCACCGAGCAGGCCACTCCCACGATCATTGCCATCTGGTCAGCCATTCTCGAAAAACCTCGCCACCACGAGGTCGCTCCACGGCTGGCGGTTGCCGATACCATGGAAGCCGACATGGCCGCCATGCTCGGTCAGCACCGGCGAGAGCGACGGGTTCTCCGCCCAATCATACTCCCGATAGAGCGACCCGGGTATCCAGGGATCGTCGAACGATGCCAACACCAGCGTCGGAATGCCGATGCCGCCGATGAACCGCGTCGGGCGGCAGCGCTCGTAGTAGTCCTCGGCGCTGCCAAAGCCGTAGCGCGGCGCTATGAAAACGTCGTCGTAGTCCCAGACCGTATGGGAGCCCATGATGGCGGCGCGCTCGGTGGCCGTAATGACGGCGCCCTCGCCCGTCGCCTCGATCTTCATCTGATCGAGGATGTAGCGGTGATAGAGTCGGTTGCGCGGCCGCATCATGTAGCGGCAGGTGACGGCAAGGTCGATCGGCGCGGACACGCTGGCAGCGGCGAGCAGCGGGGCGGCCCGCCCCTCCTCGCCGAGATACTTCAAGAGCATGGCGCCGCCCAGCGAGTAGCCCGCGGCGACCACGCCATCGGCCGTCAATTCCTGCGGCAGAGCCGCCAGCAGGGCACGAAAATCCTGGCTGCGGCCGGCATAGTAGTGCTGGCCGCAAAGGGCGCGCGACGGCCCCGCGCCACGAAGATTGAGCCGCAGCACGCGGCAGCCTCGGTCGAGCAGCAGACGGGCCATGCTGACGATGTAGCGACTTTCCTCGGATCCGGTCAGGCCGTGGATGAGGATGGCCAAGGGCGACGCCGGGCGCGGCGTGGCCGGCCGGTCGAGGCTCGCCAGCAGCGTGTCGCCGGTGCCGTCGGCCAGGTCAAACTTCAGCCGCTCACTGGTGTGAGGCGCCAACTTGTCGGCGATGCGCAGGCGGTTGGCGACGGTCTGCAGGTCTCCAGTCCACCAGGGAAAGCGCGGCCGGAACGGCCGCAGGTCGGGTCGCGAGCTCACGCCCGAAAGTCTATCAGACCCGCTCCAGGAATTTCTCCAGAACCGTGTCGCACCACGGCCGATGGCTGTCGGCCGAATGAAAGCCGAGATGCCCGCCGCCCTCGGCCATCACCGACAGAAGCGCCGGATTGTCGGACCATTTGAAATCGCGATAGTAGCCGACGGGAATCCACGGATCGTCGCTTGCGGCGAGCACCAGGGTGGGCACGCGGATCTCCAGCATGTAGGCCAACGGCGTGCACAGCGCGTAGTAGTCGTCGGCGCCGCGAAAGCCGTAGCGCGGCGCGATGAAGCGATCGTCGTATTCGCGGACCGTCCGCGCCATCCGCACGGTCTCGCGTTCCTCGTCCGACAGCCTGCCGCCCGGGCCCAGCGTCTCCTTCTTGAGATCGGCCAGGATGTAGTTGTGATAGAGCCAGTTGCGCGGCCGCAGCATGTGCTCGCAGGTCTGCGCCAGGTCGAGCGGCGCGCAGATCGTGGCCGCCGCCCGCAGCGACGAGTACGAGCCTTCCTCGCCGAGGTATTTCAGCATCATCGCACCGCCCATCGAATAGCCGACCGCGACGACGCCGTTGCCGGTGAGGTCGTCGGGCAGTTGCGTCAGGACGCGGCGGAAGTCGGCGGTACGTCCGATGTGATAGTGCTCGCGGCAATGCGGGCGCGAGGCACCGCAGCCGCGCAGGTTCAGTCGCAACACGCGATAGCCGAGATCGAGCAGATGGCGCGCGGCGTTCAGAACGTGCGAGCTGTTCTCGCAGCCGGTAAAGCCGTGCACGAGGATGACCAACGGCCGCCCTTCCTTCGGCACTTCGGGGCGGTCGAGCATGCCCACCAGTATGTCGCCGCTGCGATCTGCCATGCAGAAGCACACGCGCTCGCTGGTATGGGGCGACATGTCGGACTGATAAGTGCCGAGGAGCACTGCGATCGTCTGCAGGTCGGCGCTCCACCAGGGAAAGCGCGGCTTGAACGGCGGCAGGTCGAGAGAATCGATGGACGGGGGCACGTCGGTTCCGTATTCACAGCTTCTTGCCATGAAAACGCGCGACACTTCCCGGAGTTCCGCCACCGCGGTCGGCATCGCCTGTGCCGTCGCCGCCGCGGCGATATTCAGTACGGCCGGCGTGATCGTGCGCCATATCCAATTACCCGCATGGGATGTGTCGTTCTGGCGATCGGCCCTTCTGGTTGCCTCAATGTTGCCACTGCTTCTGCTGCAGCGCCGCGGCGTGCTGATCGACGTCCGCAATGCCGGCCTCGCGTTGCTCGCGAGTGCCGTGTTGCTTGCCGGAAGTTTCGTCAGCTTCATCCTCGCGCTCGGCCTGGCGCCCGTCGCCAACGTGCTGCTCATGTTCGGCGCCACGCCCTTCATCACTGCGCTGCTGGCGCGCTTCTTCCTCGGCGAGCCGATCCATGGCCACACGATCCTCACCATGGGAGCGGCGGTGGTCGGCCTTGGCATCAGCGTCGCAGGTTCGGTGCAGGCCGGTGCGCTCGCCGGGATGGCGGTGGCGTTCATCGTCGTGCTGTGCATGAGCGGCAATTACGTCGTGGTGCGCCATCGCCGCGATGTCGGCATGGCGCCGGCGATCTGGTTGGCGGGCGTGATCTCCGGCCTGGTCGCCCTGCCCTTTGCCGATCCAACGAACGTCACCTGGCAGCAGTTGCCCTGGCTGCTGGCGCTCAGCCCCGGCCAGCTCGCGGGCGGCATGCTGCTCTACATGGCGAGCCTGAAGCGCATCCCGGCCGGACAGGCGGCCCTGCTCGGCCTGCTCGAGCTGGTCCTGGGTCCGGTCTGGGTATGGCTGATCGATGGCGAAAGGCCGGACGACCTGACGCTGCTCGGTGGCCTCATCGTGATCGGTGCGGCCGGCATGAACGTGTGGCTCGATTCGCGACGGGCAGCGCGCTGAGTTTCATTCGACCGCGGGCCTCCGCCTCGATACCGGCGAAATCCTGCGTCCGGTGCGGTGAAATGGCCGGCTGGATTCGCGGCCAGCCACTGGCTAAGAAGCCAACATGACCCAAGCTACCAAGGGCCCCTTGTCGGGCGTCGTCGTGATCGACCTGTCGCGCATCCTGGCCGGGCCCTACTGCACCTTGCTGATGGCCGAGATGGGCGCGCGCGTGATCAAGGTCGAGCCGCCCAAGGGCGGCGACGATGCGCGGGCCTATGGCCCGTTCGTCAACGGCAAGTCGACCTACTTCGCCTCGGTCAACCGCGGCAAGGAGAGCATCGCGCTCGACCTCAAGGCCGAGGCCGACCGCAAGATCTTCGAGAAGCTGCTCGAGAAGGCCGACGTGATTGTCGAGAACTTCCGTCCGGGCACCATGGAGAAGCTGGGCTACGGCTGGGACACGCTGCACAAGCAATATCCCAAGCTGATCTACGCCTCGGCCTCGGGCTTCGGCCACACCGGCCCCAACTCCAAGGACCCCGCCTACGACATGGTGGTCCAGGGCATGGGCGGCATCATGAGCATCACCGGCAACGAGGGTCAGCCGCCGGCCCGCGTCGGCATGTCGATCGGCGACGTCGGCGCCGGCCTGTTCACCGCGGTCGCGGTCAACGCCGCGCTGGTACATCGCCTCAAGACCGGCGAATCGACCAAGGTCGACATCGCCATGTTCGACTGCCAGCTGGCGCTGCTCGAGAACGCCATCATGCGCTACACCGTCGAGGGCGAGGTCCCCGGCCCGCTCGGCGCGCGCCATCCCACCATCACGCCCTTCCAGGCGTTCAAGACGTCGGACGGCACCATCATCATCGCCGCCGGCAACGACGGCCTGTTCGTCAAGACCTGTGAGGCGCTGGGCCTGGCCCATCTCGCCGCCCATGCCGATTACAAGACCAACGCGCTCAGACTGAAGCACCACCACAAGCTCGAGCAGGAGCTGGAAGCGGTGCTGAAGGGCAACACCACGGCGCATTGGCTCGGCGTCATCGGCAAGGCCGGCGTGCCGTGCGGGCCGATCAACAACATCAAGCAGGCGCTGGAGCACCCGCAGGTGGCGGCGCGCAACATGCTGATCGAGGCGCCCGACGGCAGCGGCGGCACCCTGAAGCTCGCCGGCAACCCGCTGAAGATGTCGGCCTTCGAGGATCCCAAGACGCGGCGGCCCGCGCCCGACCTCGACAGCGACCGCGACGCCATCCTCTCCTTTCTCGGCGGATAATCGGTGCGGCAGCTTGCCCGGCTCGCCGCTGGCCTCACGAAGTTCGTGGCCGGCGCTGTTCTTGCGACCTTGGTGTTCCTGACCGGCGCATTCTTCCAGGTGCGCGGTGCGCTCCCGCCGTACAGCGGGCACATCGATGCCGCGGGTCTCAAGGCGCCGGTCGAGATCCTGCGCGACAAGAACGCCGTGCCGCACATCATCGCGGGTTCGCTCGAGGATGCCTCGTTCGGGCTGGGATACGTCCATGCCCAGGACCGCTTCTGGCAGATGGAACTCCTGCGCCGCCTCGGCCAGGGCCGCCTGGCCGAACTGCTGCCGCCGCGCCTGATCGGCTCCGGCCTGATCGACACCGACCGCACCATGCGCGGGCTCGGCCTCTATCGCCGCGCCACCGAGAGCCTGAACGCGCTGTCGCCCGCCATGCGCGGCATCGTCGAGGCCTACGCCGCCGGCGTGAATGCCTGGATCGGCGACGACGACCAGCAGTTCGGCCTCGAGCTCACGCTGATCAAGTTCATGTCCGGCGGCTCCTACAGGCCGGAGCCGTGGCGGGCGGCCGATTCGCTGGTATGGGCCAAGCTGATGGCGCTCGGCCTCGACGGCAACTGGCGCGCCGAGCTGCTGCGGCTGCGACTCGCGCGCAAGATCGGCGTGGATACGGTGAAGTTCCTGATCGAGCCGGTGGGCGACAACCAGGACGCCACGCTGGTGATGGCCAACGAGGTGCTCAAGGGCACCAACCTCGACCGGCTCTATCGCGAGACCGACAACATCGCCACGCGCAAGCGCGAGGCCTCCAACGAATGGGTGCTGTCGGGCGCCCATTCTGTGTCCGAAAAGCCCCTGCTCGCCAACGATCCGCATCTCAGCCTCGGCTTCCCCGGGACCTGGTACCTGGCGCGGCTGGTCGGGCCGGGCTTCGACATCCGCGGCGCCACCTCGCCCGGCTCGCCGGCCGTCGTGCTGGGCCACAACGGCACGATCGGATGGGGCTTCACCACCACCAACCTCGACAGCCAGGACCTGTTCATCGAGCGCGTCGATCCGACCGATCCCAACCGCTACGTCACGCCCGACGGGCCGCGCCCGTTCACGGTGCGCGAGGAAACGATCAACGTCCGCTGGGGCGAGCCGATCACCATGCGCGTCCGCGAGACGCGGCATGGCCCGGTGATCGACGACTTCATTCGGCGCACGGGCGACGAGGACCTCACGCCCCAGGGTCACGTTCTCGCCCTGCAGGCGACGGCGCTGGACGGCGCCGATACCTCGGCCGAGGGCTTCGGCCGGCTGGGGCTGGCGCAGAACTGGGAGGAGTTCCTCGCCGCCGCTCGGCGTATCGTGTCGCCGATGCAGAACATGGTTTACGCCGATACCGCGGGCAATGTCGGGCTGGTGTCACCCGCGCGCGTGCCGATCCGGCGCAAGGGTGACGGCTCGATGCCGGTACCGGGCTGGACATCGGAGTTCGACTGGGCGGGTTTCGTGCCGTTCGACGAATTGCCGCGCGTCTACAACCCGCCGAGTGGCCTCATCGTCAACGCCAACGCCCGCCTGGTGCCCGACCACTACCGGCACTTCATCAGCCGCGACTGGGGCGAGCCCTACCGCCAGCGCCGCGCCAACCAGCTCCTGCGCGAGGTCGAGCGCCACCCGGTCTACGGCATGATTGCCATGCAGGCCGACAACCGCACGCTCGATGCCGACGACATGCTGCCGGTGCTGCTGAAGGTGGCGCCGCGCAACGCGCGCGCCGCCAAGGCGCATGCCATGCTCGCGAGCTGGAACCGCTTCATGCTGGCCAGCCGACCCGAGCCGCTGATCTACACCGCGTGGATATGGGAACTGCAGCGCGGGATCATGGCCGACGAGCTGGGCGAGGAGCTTTTCCAGACGATGGCGACGCCGGACGTACCGCTGTTGCTACGCATCATTCGCGAGAAGCCGGGCTGGTGCGACGATGGCGGAACACGCCAAACCGAGACATGCGAAGACGCCATCGCGCTGGCGCTCGATCGCGCCCTCGCCTGGATCGCCCGTCGGCAAGGCGCCGACATCGACACTTGGCAATGGGGCATCGCGCATGACGCCGCGCACCGCCATCCGATGTTCGACGGCATCCCCCTCTTGCGCGACATCGCCTCGGTGCGCTTTCCCTCGGACGGCGGCGGCCAGACCCTCAACCGCGCCCAGCCCTCGTATCGCGGCAGCCGGCCGTTCGAGGCGGTCCATGGCGCGGGTTACCGTGGCGTCTACGATTTCAGCGACCTCGACAACAGCCGCTTCGCCATCCCTCTCGGCCAGTCGGGCAACATGCTGTCGCCATGGGCCCGCAACTTCGTCGAGCGATGGCAGAGCCTGAGCTACATCGAGATCGCCGGCAGCCGCGCCGTGCTCGGTCGCGGTGCCGTCGGAACGATCCAGCTCGCGCCGCCCGCCGAGCGCCGTTGACCATCCGTCTGTCCTACCCCATGTTCGTTGCATGACCACGCCGCTCGGCGCCGTCTTCTCGCGAATGCGCCGGCCCCTTCGACAGGACAGGGCGGAACGCTGACGCGCGGGCGTTAAAAGCCCGATCGGTCTCTCCGGCCCTTCCTCGAAGCATCTCGGCAACCCTGTGCGGCACCGATGAGCACGGCACACCGGTCGAGCTGGCGGCGCACGCCGCCGGCGTGCCGGTCGCCCACTTTTGCGAACGCCAGCACGCCGTCCAGGCCGACATTTATCGTCGGTTCGGACTGTCGTTCGATCATTTCTCGCGGACGTCCGGCGTCGCCGACCGCCAGCTGACCCAGGACATCTTCCGGCGCCTGGACGAGGCGGGCTTCATCGATGAACGCACGATCCTGCAGACCTACTCGCCCACGGACAGGCGCTTCCTGCCCGACCGCTACGTCGTGGGCACCTGCCCGCACTGCGGCCATCCCAACGCGCGCTGCGACCAGTGCGAGAGCTGCACGACGCTGCTCGAGCCCGAGGACCTCCGTTCGCCGCGCTCGGCGATATCGGGCGCGACCGACGTCGAATTCCGCGCGACCCGCCACCTGTTCCTGAAGCTCTCGGCCTTCGATGGGCGCTTGCGCGATTGGCTGGCGACCCGGCGTGGCTGGCCGCTCCTCGTTCGCTCCATCGCGCTGAAGTGGCTCGACGAAGGCTTGCGCGACCGTTGCATCACCCGCGACCTGGAATGGGGCGTGCCGGTGCCCAAGGTGGGCTTCGATGACAAGGTATTCTACGTCTGGTTCGACGCACCCATCGGCTACATCGCCGCCGCCATCGAATGGAGCGAGGCGGCGCCGGGGCGGGACTGGCGCGACTGGTGGCAGAGCGGAGACGAGGTAACTTACGTAGAGTTCCTCGCCAAGGACAACGTGCCCTTCCACGCCGTGGGCTTCCCGGCGACGCTGCTCGGCTCCGGCCAGCCGTTCAAGCTCGTCGATACCATCAAGGGCTTCAACTGGCTGACGTTCGAAGGCGGCAAGTTCTCGACCAGTAGCCGCCACGGCATATTCACCGACACCGCGCTGGCGCTCTTGCCGCCGGACACCTGGCGATGGTGGCTGGCGGCCAATGCCCCGGAGACGGCCGACGCCGACTTTACCCTTGCCCGCTTCGTCGACGGCGCGAACAAGGACCTTGCCGACATTCTCGGCAACCTCGTCAACCGCTGCCTCGCTTTCGCAGCCGCGCGCTTTGACGGCATCGTGCCGGAAGCGGGCCAGCCAAGCCCTCTCGAGCACCAGCTTGCCTGCTCGCTCGACACACACCTGGCTCACCTGCGCCGCCATCACGAAAGCCTCGCGTTGCGCAAGGCCGCCGAGGAAGTCCGCGCGATCTGGCGGCTGGCGAATGCCTAACTTGCAGAAGCCGCGCCGTGGTCCGCCGTCAAGAACGACCCGGCGCGAGCGGCCACCATCGTCTGCACGGGCATCAACCTCGTGCGCGTCTCGGCGCTTGCCGCCTGGCCCTTCATTCCATCGAGTGCGGAGAAGGTCCTGTCCAGCCTGGGCGAGGCCGGCGACCCGGCGCACTGGCCGCAGGGTGGCAGGGCAGGCCCTTTCGGCAATTGCCGCAGGCCGACGCATCGTCCAGCCGCCTCTGCTGTTTCCCAAGATCGCCGTGGCCGACCTGACGCCGGCTTAGCCCATTTGAGGATCCGGTGGTTCGCGCTTCACCAACAGCTTGTCGATGCGCCGGCCGTCCATGTCGACGACCTCGAAGCGCCAGCCGTCGTAGCTGACCCAGTCACCGGTCGACGGCAGGCGCCCGAGCTCGGCCAGGACGAAGCCCGCAATGGTGTGGAATCCGGTGTGGCGCGGCTGGAGGCTGAGCCCGAGGCGGCCGAGCACGCCGTTCACCGGCGCCATGCCGTCGATCAGCAGCGAGCCGTTCTCGCGCTCGACGATGTCGGGCGTGCCGCCCTCGTCGTCGGGCAGGTCGCCCGCCAGGGCCTCGAGCAGGTCGGTCTGCGTAACGATGCCTTCGAGGCCGCCATATTCGTCGACCACGACGGCCAGCCGCACCGGCGCCTCCTTGAAGAGTTCCAGCACCTTGAAGATCGTGGCCCCTTCATGGATCAGGAGCGGCTCGCCGACCGCCGCAGCCGGATCGAGCTCGCCGCCGGCAAGGACCTGGCGCAAGAGATCCTTCTTGGCGACCACACCCACGATTTCATCGATGCTGCCGCGTCCGACCAGCAGCTCGCCATGCCGGCTTTCGACCACTACTTGGCGCACCGAGTCGCGGTCGTCGTCGATGTCGATCCAGTCGACCTCCGTGCGAGGCGTCATGAACTCGCGGATCGCCCGGTTGCCGATGTCGAGCGTCCGCACGACGATCTCCTCCTGCGCGTCCTGCAGCAGTCCCGCATCCTGGCTTTCGGCGACAATGAGCTTCAGCTCGCTGGCCGAGTGCAGCGACCCCTCGCCGGTGCCCGGCCGCAGCCCGAACAGGCGCAGGACGAGATTGCCGAGGCCGTTCAGCACCGTGATGGCGGGACCGAACAGCCAGCGGAAAACCGCGAGAGGCCGGACGACCCAAAGGGCGGTTCCCTCGCTGCGCTGCAGGGCGAGGCTCTTTGGTGCGAGCTCGCCCAGCACGATGTGGAGCGCCGTGATGATGACGAACGACAGCGCAACGGCGATGGTATAGGTGCTGATCCCGGCAAAGGAGCTGGCGACGCGGCTGAGCGGCGCTTCGACCAGATGGGCGATCGCGGGTTCTCCGACCCAGCCCAGCGCCAGCGACGAGATCGTGATGCCAAGCTGGGTGGCTGCAAGATTGGCGTCGAGGTTGCCGAGCGCTTGCTCCAGCGCCTTGGCGTTCACGCGCTTGGCAGCGACGAGCTCCATCACCCGGCTGCGGCGAACGGCGACCAGCGAGAATTCGGCGGCGACGAAGAAGCCGTTGGCAAGGACGAAGACGAGGACCGCCAGCAGGCCACCGAAGTCGGACATGTCTCTTTCTCCGATTCTTATTCGTCACGCTCCTTTCTCCCTGACGGGGGAGAGGAACATGAGCTGTGTCCATTCCTTGCCGTACGACCGAGGAAGAAAAGGGTCGGGCGCCTACCGCGGCGCGTCGCCCGCCAGGGTGATGCGATGCATCACGCGCCGATAGCCGTGATAATCATTGATGGGATTGTGCATGGCGCAGCGATTGTCCCAAAAGGCGAGCGAGCCGACGTCCCAGCGGAAGCGGCAGGTATATTCCGGCCGCACCTGGTGCGCCCACAGGAACTCCAGCAGCGGCTGGCTCTCCGCCTCGGTCCATCCCTTGATATGCGAAGTGTGCGCGCGCGAGGTGTAGAGCGCCTTGCGGCCGGTCTCGGGATGGGTGCGGACCAGCGGATGCTCGGCGCTGAGCGGCTTGTTTTCCACACCCGCCGCCTTGAGACGATCCTCGCGCGTCTTCGTGACCTCGGCCTTCATCGAGGAGCTCACCGTCATCAGCCCGTCCAGAGTGGCCTTCAGGCCGTCCGACAGCGCCTCGTAGGCGAGGTACTGGTTGGCGAACATGGTGTCGCCGCCACAGGGCGGAATCTCGCGCGCCAGCAGCATGCTGCCCATCGGCGGCATCTCCAGGTACGTCGTATCGGAATGCCAGATGCCGCCGAAGTTGTTGCGCTCGTGCTCGAGCTTGACGACCGGCGTGATCAACGGCGTTTCGGGGAGACCCTTGAGCTGCGGGTACTCGATCGGCGCCCCGAACTTCCTGGCGAAGGCGAGCTGCTGGTGCGGAGTCACCTTCTGGTCGCGCAGGAAGATCACGAGATGGTCGAGGAAGGCCTGACGGACCTCGCTCACCACCTCGTCGTCGAGCTCGCGCGACATGTCGACACCGTGCAGCTCAGCGCCGAGCGCGCCGGCGATCGGCCTGACTTCGATGTGTCGATAATTGCGCATCGCTGTTCCTTACCCTTGTTCGCCCCTACTCCCGCGCCCAGGGCGGCAGCGTCTTGGCCATGAAATGCCGGATGCCTTCCGCCGCCTGCGGCCGGCGCAACAGGTCGACCAGGCTCTCGGCGGCATCGTCCAGCACGGCGCGATCATCCCTCGTGGCGCAACTCAGCACCAGACGCTTGACGGCGGCAACGGCCGCAGGTTCCAGCCGCAACACGTCGTCGAGCACGGCCTTCAGGGTGCGATTGACCTCGGCGATGTTGGCGCAGCAATGCCCGCCGACGCCCAGCCGATGCGCTTCCCGGGCGTCGATCACCCGACCGGTCACGGCAAGGTCGCGCGCCGGCCCCTCACCGATGCGGCGCACCACGAAGGGGATGATCTGCGAGGGGATAAAGCCGACCTTGGGCTCGGGCATGCCGAAACGCGCGCTTTCGTGCAGGATCACCACGTCCGAGCAGCAGGCCATGCCGAAGCCACCGCCGACGGCCGAGCCCTCGACGATCGAGACAGTGACCTGGGGCAACTCGTTCAGGGCAAGCAAGGCGTCGCCGAACTGGCGATAGGCCGCAACCAGCGGATCGGCGTCGCCGTTGGCGGGCTTCGGCGGCATGTCGGCCATGGCATCGAGATCGCCGCCGGCGCAGAAGTGGCCGCCGGCGCCGCGGATCACCACGGCGCGGCAGCGATTGTCCTGGCGCAATTGGGCGAAGGCGTCCTCGAGCTCCAGCATCATGGCGTGCGTGAGCGCGTTGCGCCGTTCCGGCCGGCTGAGCACCAGCCGCGCGACGGCGCCGTCGCGTTCGAGCGTGATGTTGGCATAGTCGGCCATGGGCAAAGTCTTAGCGGGCGGGTATCGTGCCAACAAGATGACGCGTTTCGTGGTTTCGCTGATCGCGGCGATGCTCTCGACCTTCGGAGCATCCGCGCAGGACTGGGGCCAGGTGACGACGCCGGCGCCGGGGCCGACCCAGTCCATCGGCTTCTACACGGCGGGCTGCCTGCAAGGCGCGCAGGCCCTCCCGCTCGACGGGCCGGGCTATGAGGCGATCCGCGTCAGCCGCAACCGCTACTGGGGCCAGCCCGTCACGCTCGACTTCGTCAAGCGCTTCAGCGAGCAGGTGCGCGCCGCGGGCCAGGCGCCGCTCTATATCGGCGATATCGGCCAGCCGCGCGGCGGCCCCGCTCCCAGCGGTCATGCCAGCCATCAGACCGGGCTCGACGTCGACATCTGGTTCGAACGCCAGCCCGGTGCGCGCCGCGCCCCGGCCGAGCGGGAGAACCCCCGCCTGCGCTCGCTGGTGCGCGCCGCCGACGACGGCATCGACGACACCATCTTCACCGACCAGCACGTGGCGCTGCTGCGGCTCGCCGCCACCTCGCCGGGCGTCGACCGCATCTTCGCCAACAAATGGATCAAGCAACGGCTCTGCCAGGCCGTCACCGGCAATCGCAGTTGGCTGAACAAGATCGTCGTCTGGGCGGGCCACGACGAGCACTTCCATGTCCGCATGTACTGCCCGCCCGGCAACCCGCAGTGCCAGCCGCAGGCCGGGTACTACGGCGACGACGGCTGCGGCGAGCAGCTCGATATCTGGTTCACCAGGCCGCCGGTGCGCCTGCCGCCCCCGGGCACGGTGCTTCCACCCTACCGGCCCAAGTTGC
>JAEZIF010000254.1 GCA_023416135.1 Pseudomonadota bacterium | reverse complement strand
GATCGGAAGGACCGCGCCGCCGGGATAGCCGAAGACGACCTCGACTTCCTCGTCGATCAGGGCTTTCACCAGCAGATCGGCGCCAGTCGTGGCGGACTCCTCGGGCTTCATGACACGGGTCTCCTCTATGACAAATGTGCCGCAAAACGGGGGTTTTGCGGCGGCGCGGAAGGTATAGGCCGGGTCGGGAGGAATCAACCGAAATCGCACGAAACGTAAAGTTTCAGCCCTCGGTTTTGGTCAATAATTTCTCAGCTTTCTCCAAGCCCTGGTCGGACGTCGGATCGACCACCACATCTGGTGTCATTTGGTGTCGAAACCACGTCATCTGGCGTTTGGCGTATTGGCGCGTGTGATCGATGCCGATGCGGCGGGCATCCTCCAGCGTCAGCTCGCCGCGGAAGTGGGCAAAGAGCTCCGGCGCGCCGTGCGCCTTTAGGCCCGGCCAGCGCGCGTCGGGCTGGCGATCGAACACGGCCCGCACCTCGTCGAGGACGCCTGCTTTCAACATGGCGTCGAAGCGCGTCTCGATGCGCGCCCTGAGCCAGCCGCGCTCCGGTGCGAGCAGCACGGTGGCGAAGCGCCAGGGTGGCGGCTGCCCCTCATCCTTCTGCCAGGCGCTGAGCGGCCGACCGGTCGCCAGCCAGACTTCCCAGGCACGGACATGGCGCTGGCGATCGCCGGGTTTCAGGCGCGCGACGATTGCCGGATCCTCCTGCGCCAGCCGCGCGCGAAACGCCGCCGCCCCCATCGTCTGCCAGTCGGCGTTGGCCTGGTCGCGCAAGCCTGCCGGCGCGTCGGGGATGGCGGCGATGCCCTGCGTCAGCGTCCTGAGATAGAGGCCGGAGCCGCCGCACAGCACGGGTGCACGCCCCATCGCGAAGCAGCGCTCGATCTCGACCGAGGCGAGATCGCGCCAGCGCGCCGCCGAGAGAGTCTCGCTGAGCGGCAGCACGCCGTAGAGCGCGTGAGGCACCCGCCTCCGTTCCTCCGCCGTCGGCTGCGCGGTCAGAATCGGAAAGGCATCGTAGGTCTGCATGGCGTCGGCATTGATCACCGTACCGCCCTGCCGCTCGGCAACCGCCAGCGCCAACGCCGACTTGCCGCTGGCCGTCGGGCCAGTGATGACGAGAACTTGCTGCTGAGCCATCGCGGGCGAATTGTTTGCAAATCCACCGGGCCGCCGCTAGAGCCGGAGCGTGAAAAACGTCCTCGTCCTGATCTCGAGCGCGCGGCATCCCGCGCTCAACGATGGCGCCATCAGGAACGCCGTTGCCGTGCTGCAGGCGCAGGGCGCTGCCGTCGGGCCACCTCAGTGGTTGGCGCCCGAGATCGCCTGCGACATTCCCTTCGACGGCCCCTTCGACGGCGAAGCGCGGCCGGTCGCCATGACCGCGATCGATGCGGTGGTCGTCCCCTCGGAAGGCCGGCGCAAGAAGCTGCTGGTGGCCGACATGGAATCGACCATGATCGAGAACGAGATGCTGGACGAGCTGGCCGAGTTTCTGGGCCTGCGCGAGAAGATCGCCGGCATCACGGCGCGAGCGATGAACGGCGAGATCGACTTCGCCGGCGCGCTGAACGAGCGCGTCGCGCTGTTGAAGGGCCTCGACGTGGCCAGGCTCGACGAGGCTGCCAAGCGCATCCGCTACATGCCAGGCGGCGCGACGCTGGTCGCCACCATGAAGAAGCATGGCGGCCATTGCGCGCTGGTATCGGGCGGCTTCACCCATTTCACAGCCATGGTGCACAAGGTGCTGGGCTTCGATTGCCATGCCGCCAACGGCCTGCAGCATGACGGCCGCACGCTCGCCGGGACGGTCGATCTGCCGATCCTGGGCAAGGAGGCCAAGCTTGCGACCCTGCTGCGCCTGGCTGCCGAGCACGGGCTCTCGCCGGCAGAGGCCGTGGCCGTGGGCGACGGCGCCAACGACCTGCCCATGCTGAAGGCGGCGGGCCTGGGTGTCGCCTTCCACGCCAAGCCCGCGGTGGCGGCCGAGGTGGCTGCACGCATCGACCACGGCGACCTCACCGCGCTCCTCTACCTGCAGGGCTACCGCCACTGCGATTTCGTCGAAAGGACCGAGTCATGACCGATGCCGTCCAGATCGTGCTCGCGAAGCGTCCCGCGGGCGATGTGACCGCTGACTGCTTCCGCGAGGAGAAGGTGAGCCTCGCCGCACCGGCCGAGGGCCAGGTGCTGGTGCGTTCCCGCTTCCTGTCGCTCGACCCCTACATGCGGCCGCGCATGACCGAGCTGCGCTCCTATGTGCCGCCTTTCGAGCTCGGCAAGCCGTTGACCGGCGGCTCGATCGGTGAGGTGGTCGAATCGAAGAACCCGCATTTCGCCAAAGGCGACACGGTGATCGGCTTGCTGAACTGGGCAAGCCACACGCTCCACGACGGCAAGGGACTGCGCAAGATCGACCCGGCGGCAGCCCCCTTGTCGGCTCATCTCGGCGTCCTGGGCATGCCCTCCTTCACGGCCTGGTACGGCATGCGCCACATCTGCAAGCCCAAGGCCGGCGAGACGGTGTTCGTCTCGGCGGCGACCGGCGCGGTCGGGCAGGTGGCGGGCCAGCTCGCCAAGCTCGCCGGCGCGCGCGTCGTCGGCTGCGCCGGTGGCAAGGACAAATGCGCCTGGGCGGTGCGCGAGGCAGGCTACGACGCCTGCTTCAACCACAAGACCGAGCACGATGTCGGGGCGGTGCTCGACAAGCTCTGCCCGCAGGGCATCGACGCCGACTTCGAGAATGTCGGCGGCAGGATCTTCCACGCCGTGTTCGAGCGGCTGAACAATTTCGGCCGCGTCGCCTTCTGCGGCGCGATCTCTGAGTACCAGGACAAGACGCCGATGGCGGGCCCGCCCAAGATGTTCACGATCGTGCAGCGGCGGCTCACACTGCAGGGCTTCATCATGTCCGACCACGTCGCTTTGATGGGCGAGTTCGTGAGCGAGGTCGGCGGGCTGGTGAAAGACGGCAAGCTCAAGAGCCGCGAGACCGTTGTCGACGGCCTCGCCCGCGCGCCGGAGGCTTTCATGGGCCTGCTGCGCGGCGAGAACTTCGGCAAGCTGGTGGTGAAGGTCGGTTAGCCCTTCAGCTCCTCTCCTCCCAGCTCCTCTCCCCGCTAGGCCAGCCAGGGGAGAGGAACAAGAGGGGTGACTACTTCGTCAGTCTCAACGCGGCGAACCTGGGATCACCCTGGCGTTCGACGAACAGCAGGACCGAGCGCTTCTTGGCCTGCTGCAGCTTGCCCACGAGGTCAGCGACCTCCTGCGGGGTGGTGACCGGCTTCTGGTCGACCTCGAGGATGACGTCGCCCGCCTGAAGCTGCTTCTCGGCCGCCGGGCTGTTGGGGGTCACCTTGGTGATGACCACGCCCTTCACCTGGTCGGACAGGCCGTACTTCTCGCGCAGCTGATCGGTGACCTTCTGCAGGGTGAGGCCGAGCTGCTCGATGGTCGAGACGACTGGCTGGTCGGGCTCGGCCGGCTTCTTGTCACCGCCCTTGGCCGCGGCGTTCTGCTTGCCTTCCTCTTCCTGCTCGCCGATGCGCAGCTTCAACGGCACTTCCTTGCCGCCACGCCAGACCACGATATCGACCGTGCTGCCGACACGGGCATTGGCGACCAGCCGCGGGAAGCGGCGCAGGTCGAGTACGTCCTGGCCGGCGAAGCTCAGGATGATGTCGTTGCGCTTGAGACCCGCCCTTGCCGCCGGGCCGTCGGCCACGACGTTGGCAACCAGGACGCCCCTGGCCCGGTCGAGGCCAAAGGAATCGGCGATGTCGTCGGTGACGCTCTGGTAGCTCACGCCCACCCAGCCGCGCTTGACGCGGCCGAACTCGCGCAGCTGGTCGGCGACCTGCTTTACGAGGTTGGAAGGGATCGAGAAGGCGAGGCCCGCATTGACGCCCGACGGCGAGTAGATCGCGGTGTTGACGCCGATCACCTCGCCCTGGGCGTTGAACAGCGGACCACCGGAGTTGCCCTTGTTGATGGCGGCGTCGGTCTGCAGATAGTCGTCCAGCGAATCGTTCAGCGAGCGGCCGCGCGCCGAGATGATGCCGGCGGTCACCGAGTGACCCAGGCCGAACGGGTTGCCGATCGCGATGACCCAGTCGCCGACGCGCTCCTTGTCGGAATCGCCCCACTTGATCGCAGGCATCGGCCGCTTGTTCGGCGGTTCGACCTTGAGCAGGGCCACGTCGATGCGGCTGTCCGAGCCGATCAGCTTGGCCTTGAGCTGGGTATCATCGCGGAAGATGACCGTGATGTCCTCGGCGCCCTGGATGACGTGGTTGTTGGTGATGATGTAGCCATCGGAGTCGATCACGAACCCGGAACCCAGCGACGTGCCACGGCGCTTCTGCTCCTCGCCGCCGCGCTTGTCGAAGAATTCCTTGAACAGCTCCTCGAACGGCGATCCCGGCGGAAGCTGCGGCATGTCACGCAGCCGGGGACCCTGCTGAGGCACGTTCTGGGTGGTGGTGATGTTGACCACCGTGGGCATCAACTTGTCCACGAGTTCGGCGAAGCTGTCCGGCGCGTTGCGCACCGGTTGCGCCAAGGCGGGCTGCGCCAACGCCAAGCCGAGCGACATTGCCGCCGCGACGGCAGAAGATCTCAAAACACCAGGAAAATCAGTGAGATTCACGTCCGACCTCCAACGGCGCTCAGGCCTCAACGGATCGGAACGGCCGGCGCCGCGCGTTCGAGTTCCTGTCTACATGGCGGCCGATTGTGGCGCAAATAAAGAGGCGGTGATGTTGCCGATTGTTTCAGCTTTTCCACGGGCTTTTACGAAAATCAGCCAGTGGCGTTGCAGGACTGCCACAACGCCACCGGTACTGTTCTTGTCGACCGTCGTCGGAAGCTACTTCTTGGGTGGTCCTGACGGATCGTTGAAATAACGGAAAAAGTCGCTGTCGGGGCTCAGCAGCATGGTCGAGCCACCGCTGCCGAAGGCCTGCTTGTAGGCCTCCATGCGCCGGTAGAAGGCATAGAAATCCTTGTCCTTGTTGAAGGCCTGGGCATAGATCTTGGTGGCTTCGGCATCCGCCTCACCCTTCAGGACCTGGGCCTTCAATCCGGCATCGGCCTTGATGACGGCGACCTCGCGGTCGGCCGTGGCGGTGATGCGGGCCTTCTCCTCGTCGCCCTCGGCGCGCAGCTGGCCCGCCTCGCGCTCGCGGTCGGTCTTCATGCGATTATAGACCGACTGGGAGTTGGCCTGCGGCAAATCTGCACGTTTGATGCGCACGTCGACCGTGTCGACGCCGAGTTCCCTGGTCTTGGCATTCACCCGCTTGGTGATGTCCTCCATCAGGCTCTCGCGGCGGTCGGTCAGCACCGCATGCAGCGGCACCGAGCTCAGCACGCCGCGAATCTCGGAGTTGATCAGCGAATCGAGCAGCCCGCGCAGCGCCGGCTCGCCGCCCGGAACGGTCTGGGCGAAGGTCTTAGCGTTGGCGATCTTGTAGCGGGCATAGGCATCGACCACGAGGCGCTTCTGGTCGCCGGCGATGATCTCGAACTCCTCGGCTTCGTAGTCCAGCAGCCGGCGGTCGATGCGCTGGATGTCCTGGATCAGCGGGAGCTTGGCGTAGAGGCCGGGGTCGACCTTGGGATCGCCGACGATGGCGCCGAACTGGCGGACCAGCACCTGCTTGGTCGGGTCGACGGTGTAGAAGGTCTGGGGCTCCAGGAAGATGGCGACCGCAATCGCGATCAACGCGACAATCGCACGGTTGCTC
>JAEZIF010000207.1 GCA_023416135.1 Pseudomonadota bacterium | reverse complement strand
GTCAGGTCGAGGACGGAGATATGGGACAAGGGCAGGGTGGTCATGGGTGTTTCCTCTGTGCATCGTCCATCGAACTATCTTCCGCGGAAGATCGGCTTCCTCTTCTCCATGAAAGCGCGGCGGCCCTCCTTGTAGTCCTCGCTGTCGAAGCAGGCCTTGGCCATGACGTCGAGCTTCGCGTGGTCCTGCTTGGACTCGGGCTTGGCGATCTCGCGCGCTGCGGCCTTTGCAAGTTCAATGGTGAGCGGCGCGTTGTGGGCGATGGCGCCGGTGATGTTGTTGACCATCGAATCGAGCTCGGCGTCGGGCGCCACGCCGTTCACCAGGCCCATCTCATAGGCTTCCTCAGCGGAGTACTGCTTGGCGGTGAACAGGAACTCCATCGCGCGCGACAGGCCGACGATGTGCGATAGCCGCTCGATGCGCAGGAAGCCGTAACCCAGCCCGAGCTTGGCCGCCGGCACGCCGAAGCGCGCACCTTCGTTGCAGTAGCGCAGGTCGCAGCAGGCGGCGAGGTTCATGCCGCCGCCGATGCAGTAGCCGGTGATCTTGGCGATGGTCGGCTTGGGAAAGTCGTAGAGCGACTCGTAGCCTTCTTTGGAGATGGCGTCGTAGCGGACCTGTGCCTCCGCGTTGGCGCGCTCGCTCTCGAATTTGGAAATGTCGGCGCCCGATACGAAGGCCTTGCCGCCGGCGCCGCTAACCACCACGCAGCGCACCTCCGGATCCTTGGCATAGTCCTTCAGGAGGCCGACGAAGGCGTCCCACATGTCGAGCGACACGGCATTCAGCTTGGCCGGGTTGTTGAACACGACATGGCCGACGGCGCCCGCGCGCCGGCCGTAGATTTTCTGTTCCTGCATGGACCGATCCTTCAGATTTGCCGGGCAATATAGCGCGCGTCCGGCGATTTGAATAAGGTATGGGAGCAGGGAGGAAACGTGGCCGCAGTCGAGCTGAAGGGCCTCACCAAGCGCTATGGCGAAACGACCGCGGTGGCGGATGTCTCGCTGCGCATCGAGCACGGCCAGCTCGTCTGCTCGACCGCATGCCCGGCGAGTTGGAGGATGCCTCGTCGATGCTGGGGGCGAAGACCTGGCAGACCGCGCGACGCATCACCGTGCCGCTCGCGCTGCCGACCCTGCTGGCCGGCGCGTTGGTCGCCTTTCTGCAGGCGTTGAACCTGTTCGGGTCGCCCGCCATCCTCGCCATCCCGGCCGGCTTCCATACGCTCACCACCCGCATCTGGAGCTTGTTCCAGTTTCCGCCCAAGCCCGAGCTGGCCGCCGCCGCCTCGCTGCCGCTGCTCGTGCTGACGATCCTGCTGCTGCGCGGTCAGGCGCTCGCGCTGGGTCGCCGCGGTATGCCGTGCTGGGCGCGGAAAGTACGGCGAGCCGCGTTTGGTGCGGCTGGGCGGCTGGCGCTGGCCGGCGGCGGCGCTGGCGCTGCTGATACTGGCCATGCCGCTGTTCCTGCCTTACGCGGCCCTGTTCAACTCGGCCTTCTCGCGCGTCGCCTCGCGCCTGGTCACTCTCGACACCATCACGCGCTCAGCTCGACCATGCCGGCGCTCAAGAACAACTTCCTGCTCGCCACGCTGTCGGCGACGCTGGGTGCCTTGCTGGCCCTGCTCATCGCCTACATCGTCGCTCGCCGCGCCGTCGCCGGACACCGCGTGCTCGCCTTCCTCGCCACCGCGCCGCTTGCCATCCCCGGCATCGTTCTGGGTGTCGGCCTGTTCCTCGCCTACACGCGGCCGCCGCTCACGCTCTACGGCACGCTGTGATCCTGCTGATCGCCTTCATCACAATCGAATTGCCGGCAGCCTACCAGCAGCTCTCGTCGGCCTTCCACGCCGTGCATCCCGAACTCGAGGAGGCCGGCCGCATGCTGGGCGCCTCGCGCCCGCGCACCCTGGCCGACATCACCGCACCGCTGCTGCGCTCGGCGGTCATCGCCACCTGGCGCTTCGTCTTCGTCGCCGTGATCCGCGAGCTGTCGGCTGCCGTGATCCTGTTCACCTCGGAGACCAAGGTGCTGTCGGTCCTGATCTTCGATCTCAAGGAAAGCGGCGATGTCGGCGCGATCGCTGTCCTGAGCCTCACCATGGTGGCCATCACCACCATCGTCGTGGCGGTCGCCAACCGCTTCGGCGGCGGCCGCGAGGCCGGTCGCCTGCATGCGCGGACGGCCGGGTAGCGGCCATGACCAGCAAACCCTTGCAGATCGTGGCCGCCGTCGTTGGCGCGGTGATCGGCATCGTTGCCGTGCGCTATCTCGGCCTGAATATCCTGGTCCCCGCGCTAGGCGTGGCGGCCTGCTGGTGGGCCTTCAGCAAGCTCGGCCTGCATCGTCGTCTGGTCCTGCCATTGGCCTTCGCCGGCGGTCATGGGATCTGGTTCTTCATCGGCGTGGTCCTGTCACTTGCCTACGGCAGCAGTGCCGGGACCCTGATCGAGGTCGGCGTGGAAACCCTGATCGTCGCCGCCATCGTCACCTGGGGCTGCATCAGCCGTTCCAGGCCCGCGCTTTGGGTCCTGATCGCCTATGAGGTCGTAAGCATCGGCTTCAACGTCATTGCTTGGGTAGACGCCGACGAACTGCGCCCCGTCCTCGCCATGCACATCGGCCTGCGCCTCGTCACCATCGTCGGTGCCGCCCTCGCGCTCAGCCGATGGTCGGAGATCGCTCCGCGCGCTAATTGAAGATCGCCACCTCGTCGACCGTGATCGGCTTGGCCAGCAGGTTCAGCGCTTCGAGCGTCTTGATCGTCGCCTCCCAGCCGGCGCGTGTCTGGATCCCGGTCGGCGCCCCGGAGAGCTGCTGGGAGACCGTCACCATGCTGCGGTCGACGAAGCGCGGCGCCATCCGCGGGAACAGGTTGGCAAAGTGGGTGGCGGCGTCGCCCGGCCGCTCCCTCACCATGTTGTAGCCCTCCTGCACGGCATCGACGATCTTCTCGGCGATGGCGCGCTTGGCTGGATCGGCCCAGGCCGCGTCGTTGACGATCAGGTTGAGGCTGTAGGCGCGCACGCCGAAGTCACTCAGCCGGATCATGGTGATGCGGCGACCTTCGGCGATGAGCTCGGAGGGCGACATCTCGTCGTAGTCGATCAAGGCATCGACCTTCTTGTCGACCAGGGCGTAGGCGTTCCACTCGACTGTGGTTTCCTTGATCCTGCTGCGGTCGAGCTTGTTGGCCGCGATAAGCGCGCGGAACTCCTCGTTGGTGATGCTGCCCGGCACCAGGCCCAGTGTCTTGCCGTAGAGATCGCGCGGATGCGCGATGCGGTCCTCGGTGCGGGTGAAGATCACCGTCGGTGACTTTAGATAGTAGACGGCGAGGCTCTTGATGGGCTGGCCCTTGGAGCGGCCGACCGCCGTAGCGATCCCGCTCGACGAGCCGATCCAATACGGCTTGCCCTCACCGATCATCGCCGCCGAGCTCATCGCGCCCTGCGTCTCGGTGAACGTCACCTCGAGGCCGCGGCGTTCGAACGCGCCCATCGAACGCGCAAGATAAAAGCCGGCGTAAGTCGGTAGCGCCTTCCAGTCGAGCAGGATCTCGACCTGTTCCAGCTTGTCTTCGGATTGACCGTGGACCGCGGCCGGGAGGAGGGCGGACACGGCAAAGGCGGCGGCAATGAAGGATCGGCGATTGAAGGGCATGCGGCCATTATGGCCCGTCATTACCTCGGACGAAATCGCCAGCCTGTCGCGTTCGCGCTCTTCTTCGGGCGTCGCAACGCTTGAAAGAGGCAGTCATGTCCAACATCGAAACCGTCGTCGAAAGCTATGTCGCGAGCTGGAACGAGACCGACCCTGCGCGGCGCAAGTCGGCGCTGGCGGCATCGTGCGCTGCAGATGCCAGCTACCGTGATCCGGTTATGGTGAGCGACGGCCATGCCGGCCTCGACGCCATGCTGGAGGGCGTCCAGGCCAAGTTCCCGGGCTTCGTGCTGAAGCGCATTTCCAAGGTCGATAGCCACAACAACGCCGTGCGCTTCGCCTGGTCGCTCGGGCCGGCGGCGGGGCCGTCTGTGGTCGAGGGCGTCGACTTCGCCACCCTCTCGGCCGACGGCAAGCTCGCCTCGATCGTGGGCTTCATCGACAAGATGCCGGGCTGACCGGCCTCGCCGGAGCGGCGGAGACACCACGGATTGTGTCTCCGCCGCCCTCGCAAGACTCTGGAAAATCGGGGCTTCGACACCCTTGATTTACAACTAACTGACCAGTAAGTTAGTTGTATGAAGGCCCCAAAGCAACGCCGTGCCCCGACAGAGCGCCCGGGAGAGATCCTCGACGCGGCATTGGCCCTGTTCGTCGAGAAGGGCTTTGCCGCGACCCGGCTGGACGATGTCGCCGAACGGGCCGGCCTGTCGAAGGCTGCGATCTATCTCTACTTCGAGGACAAGACCGCGCTGTTCCAGGGCGTCGTTCGCCAAGCGGTCGCCGTCAATCTCGGTACGGTGGCGGCGATGGTGAGTGCTCATCGCGGCCCGGTGGCGCCGCTCCTGCCGCGCATCCTCGAATTCATGGCAAGCCGCATCGAGGAGACGCCGATGGCTTCGGTCGCCAAGCTGGTGATCGCCGAATCGCGCGCCTTCCCCGAGATCGGCCGCTTCTACCTGAAAGAGGTGATCGGCCGTGGCATCCCGCTGCTCGAAGGGTTGATCGCACGCGGTATTGCCCAGGGCGAGTTCCGCCGCGTCGATCCCGGCCTGACCGTGCGCTCGATCATGGGCGCCATGCTGCTGGCCGGGGTATGGCGCACCGTGTTCGAGCCGATCGGCGCCGAGAAGCTGGACGTCAAGGCGCTCGCCCGCCACCACGCCGACCTGATGTTGCACGCTTTGAAGCCAGAGAAAGGCCTGGAGAAAGCCGGTGCGTCATGAAAGCCCCGCCCAAACGCGCCATCCTCATCGTGCTGGTTGCGCTGCTCGCCGCCGGGCTGGTGACCCGCAGCTATTGGCAGCCGCCACTACTCGGCCTGCTCGGCATCCAGAGGGATGACGGCCGCTATCTCGGCTATGTCGAGGGCGAGACCAGCCTTATCGCGCCGCCGGTCGCCGGCCAGCTTCTCGAGCGTCCGGTCGATCGCGGCGGCCACGTCAAGAAGGGCGACCGGCTGTTCGTCATCGATCCGACGGTGGCCAAAGCCGAAGTGGCGCGTGCCGAGGCGGCTTTGGCCGAGGCCATGGCGCGGCACGAGAACCTGCTGACCGGCAAGCGGCCGGAGGAGCAGGACGTGGTCCGCGCCCAGCGCCACGAGGTCGAGGCGAGCCTCGCGATGGCCGAGACCGAGCTGAAGCGGCAGGCCGAGTTGCTGCCGCGCGGCTTCACCACGCGCCAGTCCTACGATCAGGCCGAATCGCAGGCTCGCCAGCTGCGCGCACGCCTCGCCTCGCTGGCGGCGCAGGAGCGCGCCGGCGATCTCGCCGCGCGCCAGGCCGAGATCGCGGCAGCCGCTGCCCTGATCGTCCAGAATGAAGCCAACCTCGGTCAGGCGATGAAGCGGCTGGCCGACCTGATGCCGGTGGCGCCCGACGATGCGCTGGTCGAGAACACCTTCTTCAATGTCGGCGAATGGGTGCCCGCGGGCACCCCCGTCGTGTCGCTGCTGCCGGCCTCGCGCGTGAAACTGCGCTTCTTCGTGCCCGAGGAGGAAGTCTCCCGGGCGCGCATCGGTCGCAAGGTGAGCTTCACCTGCGACGGCTGTCCGCCGGATCTCACGGCCGTCATCACCTATGTATCGCCGCGTGCCGAGTTCACGCCGCCGGTGATCTACTCGCAGAGTGCCCGGACCAAGCTGGTGTTCCTGATCGAGGCGCGACCTGGCAAGGTGCCGGACGACGTTGCGCTGGCGCCCGGCCTGCCGGTCAGCGTCGCGCCCTTCGTGGAGGGCGGATCGTGAGCGCTGCCACGAACCTGGCCATCGACGTCCGTGACCTGGTGAAACGCTACGGCCCGCGCACCGTCGTCGACCATGTCAACCTGGCGGTCGAGCAGGGCCGTATCTGCGGCTTCCTCGGGCCCAACGGCTCGGGCAAGACCACGACCTTGCGCATGATCTGCGGCCTGCTGACGCCGGATGGCGGCGGCGGCACCTGTCTCGGCTACGACCTGGTACGCGAGCGCGAGGCCATCAAGCGCCGGACCGGCTACATGACCCAGCGCTTCGGTCTCTACGAAGATCTCACCATCCGCGAGAACCTGGAATTCGTCGGCCGCGTCTATGGGCTCGACCGGCTGAAGCAGCGGGTCGACGCCTCGCTGGAGCGGCTGGAGCTGACGACGCGGCAGAACCAACTCGCCGGTGCCTTGTCGGGCGGCTGGAAGCAGCGGCTGGCCCTGGCGGCCTGCGTGCTGCACGAGCCGCGCCTGCTGCTGCTCGACGAGCCGACCGCCGGCGTCGACCCCAAGGCGCGGCGTGCCTTCTGGGACGAGATTCACGCCTATGCTGCACAGGGCATCACCGTGCTGGTGTCGACGCACTACATGGACGAGGCCGAGCGCTGTCACGAGATCGCCTACATCGCCTATGGCGAGCTGATGGCGCGCGGCACCGCCGAGGAGATCATCAAGGCATCGGGCCTGATCGCCTTTGTCGCTTGGGGGCCCGGCGCCGACCGGTTGGCGGCGAGGCTGCGCGATGCGCCGGGCGTCACCGCCGCCGCGGCCTTCGGCACCGCGTTGCACGTCTGCGGCCCCGATCGCGCGGCGCTGCTCGAGGCCATCGAACCCTGGCGCGCCGATCCCGCGATCAGATGGGAGGAAGCCGAGCCCACGCTGGAAGACATCTTCATCCATCTCATGGGAAAGGCGCGGGACAATGCCCTCGACGGCTGACGTCATGGGATTCTGGCGTCGCCTCGGCGCCATCATCACCAAGGAGGTGCGCCAGCTCGGCCGCGACCGGTTGACCTTCGCCATGATGTTCGGCCTGCCGATCATGCAGCTCCTGCTGTTCGGCTATGCCATCGACACCGATCCGCATCGTCTGCCGACGGCCGTGGTCGCGGCCGACCAGAGCCAGATCACCCGCACCATCCTGTCGGCGCTCAGCAACACCGGCTACATGCGCTTCACCCATCGGCCCAGGAGCGAGGCCGAGGCCAACGAGCTGCTGCAGAGCGGCGAGGTGCAGTTCGTGGTCACCATCCCGTCCGACTTCACGCGCCGGTTGGTGCGCGGCGAGCGCGCCCAGGTGCTGATCGATGCCGACGCCACCGATCCGATGGCGGCGGCCAATCCTCTGGCCGCCGCCAAGCCCGCCATCGAGCAGGCGCTGGTGCGCGACCTGGTCGGTCCGCTCAGCTCGCTGCGCAGCACCGCCGATTCCATCGATGTCGTGCTGCAGCGCCGCTACAATCCCGAAGGCAAGTCGAACCTGAACGTGGTGCCGGGCCTCCTGGCCGTGATCCTGACCCAGACGATGGTCATGATGACCGCCCTTGCCGTCACGCGCGAGCGCGAGCGCGGCACCATGGAGAACCTCTTGGCCATGCCGGTGCGGCCGCTCGAGGTCATGGTCGGCAAGATCACACCCTATATCGCCATCGGGGCGGTCCAGGTGACGGTGATCCTGCTCGTGTCGTGGCTGCTGTTCGGCGTGGGAGTGCAGGGCAGCTTCTTCCTCTTCTGCCTCGGCACGGCGCTGTTCATCACCGCCAACCTCGCCATCGGCTTCACCATCTCGACCGTCACCCAGAACCAGCTCCAGGCCATGCAGGCTTCGGTATTCCTGCTGCTGCCCTCGATCCTGCTGTCGGGCTTCATGTTCCCGTTCCGCGGCATGCCGATCTGGGCACAATGGATCGGCGAGGTGCTGCCGGCCACGCATTTCATGCGCATCGTGCGCGGGCTGATGCTGAAGGGCGCGGGCTTTCCCAGCATCTCGACCGAGCTGGCGGCGCTGGTGGCGATCCTGCTGGTCGTGGCGACCCTGGCGATCAGCCGCTACCGCGTTACGCTCGATTGACCGTCAGGTGATGGCGAAGATGGCGAGCAGGGCCACGGTGCCGCCGACGCCCAGCAGCGTGGCGAACATGGGCGCGTTGCCGAGGAAGGCCAGCGCCAGGCAGCCCAGCACCAGCGTGATGTGCAGGATGGCGAACAGGACGAGCTTGCTGAAGCCGTGGAAGGTTTCCTGATGGGCGCGCAGATCCTGGTCGGTGAGTCGCGGGTCCTGGACGATGTCGGCCATGACACTTTCCTCCATCGATTTCCAGCCAACGTCGGACATCGGCGCCGGTTGCGCTCGCGGCTCGGCCGGGCAATATCATGACCTGATGAAAATGATCGTTTCGGCCTTGGCGGCGCTGCTCCTCGCATCGTCTCCTGTCGCCGCCCAAACCCTCGAAGCCGACATGAAGAAGGCCGCCGGCGCCTACGAGCAGAAGGACATGGCGACGGCCGTGCGGATCTGGAAGGTGTGGGCGGGCAAGGGCAATGCCGAGGCGCGCACCCTGCTCGGCGCCATGTACTGGAGCGGCGAGGGCGTGCCGCGCGACCACAAGGAAGCGGCCAGGCTCTATCTGCTGGCGGCGAACCAAGGCTATGCGCGGGCGCAGAATAACATCGGTTTCATGCTGGGTTTCGGCGAGGGCGTCCCGCCACAGGACGACGTCGAGGCCTACAAGTGGTTGACGCTCGCCATCAAGGGCTACACCGAGAAGAACCAGGAGCGGCTGGACCAGGCCCGTACGGACCTCGCCGCGCTCGCCAAGCGCATGAGACCTGCGCAAATCAGCGAGGCTGAGCAGCGCGCAAAGGCCTTCAAGCCCACCCCCTGACTGTGCCACACTCGCACAGCCACCGCCTGGTCACGAAAGTCCACTGGCGTCCGGAGTGATTTCGTCGCAGACAGGGAAGCTATGAAGAAGGCCTCGCTCGTCGCGGCGTTCGCCGCTTCGTTCTCCCTCAGTTCCGTGTCCCTCTCTATGGCCGCCGATGGCGCGCCGGCCGACGAGGTGCGGGCCGATGAGGCTCGCGTGGCGGAGGAGCAGCTTCTCGGCGCGAGCGACGAGGAGGCGCGCTTCTTGAGCCTTCAGCCGCTCACGCGCGAGATCGCCGCTGGTGCCGTCATCAAGCCGTTGCTCGATGAGGTCCTGCCCGATCTGGACACGCCGGCGGCCACGGCGCAGGAGGTGGTCGACGAACGACGCCTTCTGGATGCGGCCCGCGCCGTCGTCCAATCGCTGCTCGATGAGGCCTTGCCCGACCTGGACATGCCGGCCGCCCTCATGCCGCAGGCGGCTGTCGAAGGTATGCCGGCCGATGAGGCGCGCGCCGCGGAGGAGCGGCTTCTCGGCACGGCCGACGAGGAGGCGCGCCTCTTCGCCTATCAGATCTTCACGCGGGAGATCGCGACCAGCACCGTCGTCAAGACATCGCTTGATCGAGCCTTGGACGATCTCGGGGTGCCGGCCGCCACCATGCTCGAGGCAGTGCGTGCCTTCACGGCGACGGTGAACCTGCAGCGCGACGTCAAGCCCGGCGATCGACTCTATGTGCGCTACGAGCAGGCGTTCACTGCGGAAGGTGCGCCGATCGGCGTCGGCCGCGTCGTGTGGGCCGAACTCACGCTCGCTTCGCGCGCGCCCGTCGCCGTCCATCGCTTCCGGGCGCATGACAAGGTCGAGCGCCTGTGGTTCACCAATGGCCTGTCGGCGACGCCGCCGTCGCTGCGCATGCCGCTCGACAGCATTTCCGTCTCGTCCGGATTCGGATTGCGCGCCGATCCCTTCGACCAGCCGCCGCCGCTCGCCGCCACCGGCAAGTCCGCGCCGATGGGTGGTCCGATGCGCAGCAGGCCGCTGCCGCCGGGCCTGCCGACGGGTGGCACGAGCGGCAATGGCGGCACGGTCAACATGGCCACGCCGCTCGGCACATCATTTGGCCTCGCGCCTTATGGCGGCTTCGGCTCGGCGGCGCCCCAGCCCAAGGCCGCGCCGCGGACCCTGTTCATGCATGAAGGCATCGACCTCGTCGCGCCGTCGGGCACGCCGGTCTATGCCGCGGCGGACGGCGTGGTGGTCGGTGCGGCACCCAACGGCCGCTATGGCAACTGGATCCGCATCGAGCACGGCGGCAAGCTCGCCACGGTCTACGGGCATCTCATGGCCTTCGCGCCCGGCATCGAGCCCGGCGAATCCGTCATGCGCGGCGAACTGATCGGTTTCGTCGGCAGCACCGGCCGCTCGACCGGGGCACATCTGCACTTCGAGGTTCTGGACAACGGCAAGCCCGTCAATCCGGTCAATCACCCCGAGCTCAAGGCGATGCAGCTGCGCGGCGGCGACATGGATCGCTTCAAGAAGCAGGTCGCGCGTGCGCTCGAGGAACGCGCCCGCGAGAGCAAGGTCATGTCGTCGGGCCATTAGTCTTCGGACCGCCAACGTCCGGCCTGCTTCATGGCATGATCCGGCTGGCAGCCGATCGTCCGAAAGTGCATGATCCCCAGGATGCCCACCTACGATGTCATCGTCATTGGCGCGCGCTGCGCCGGCGCGCCGCTGGCGATGCTGCTGGCGCGGAAAGGCCGGCGTGTGCTCGCCGTCGATCGTGCCCGGTTTCCAAGCGACACCGTCTCGACTCACTTCATGTGGCCCAGGACCACGGCATTCCTCGCCAAGTGGGGGCTGCTCCAGGCGCTGGCCGCGACCGGCTGTCCCGTGATCGAGAAGGTGCACATCCATTTCGGCGACGCTGCCCTGCAGGGCCGACCCGAGCCGGTCGACGGCACGGCGGTCATGTACTGCCCGCGCCGCACCGTGCTCGATGCGCTGCTGGTCGATGCCGCCCGCCGCGCCGGCGCCGAAGTGCGCGAGCGCACCGTGATGCGCGAGCTGCTGCGCGAGGGCGATCGCGTCGTCGGCGTGCGAGTGACCGGGCCTGACGGGGTACGCGACGAGCGCGCAACGCTGGTCGTCGGCGCCGACGGCTTGACCTCGGGTGTCGCCGAGGCGGTGATGGCCGGCCTCGAACGCTCGCATCCGTCGTTGACCTGCGGCTTCTACTCCTACTGGGAAGGCGTGCCGACCGACGGCGTCGAGTTCTATCTGCGCCATGGCCGCGACACGCTGGTCTTCCCCACGCACGACGATCTCACCTGCATCTGGGTCGGCCGCAGCAACGGCGAATGGCCGGCCTACAAGGCCGACATCGAGTCAGTCTATCTCGCCGGTCTCGACGCGCCGCTGCTCGATCGCATGCGCGCGGGCCGGCGGGCGACTCCGTTCAAGGGCACGCATCGCCTGCCCAATCGCTATCATCGCTGCTGGGGCCGGGGCTGGGCGCTGGTCGGCGATGCCGCCTATCACCGCGATCCACTCACGGGCATGGGCATTGGCGACGCCTTTCTCGGCGCCGATCTTCTGGCCGAAGCGATCGATGCCGGCCTCGGCGGCGACATGGATGGAGCGCTTGCCGGCTATCAGCAGGCTTTGTGGGAGAAGACCGGCCCGGTGTTCGACTACACGGTGCAGTCGGCGTCGCTCAAGGATCCGGCGCCGTTGGCGCCCCTCTATGCCGAGATCGGCCGGCGGCCCGACCTGATCCAGCAGCTGATGAACGTGCTGGCCGGCAGCGAACCGTCCCGCAACCTGTTCAATGCCCGGACCATCATGCAGCTCACTGGCGGGAAGCCTCGATCGCAAAAGCCTCTTCGGGAGCCATGACCAGGCGGTTCTGGCCGACCAGGGCGAACCAGATGACGCCCAGCGCGAACCACACGGCGACCCAGAAGATCCCGGCGGCGAACACCGGATCGAGCAGCTGGAACACCAGCGTCACGATGGCGACCACCAGCGTGGCCACGGCGCCCGCGATGCCGAGCGGCGAGCGATAGGGGCGCTCGAGGCCGGGCAGGCGGTGGCGCAGCACGATGAAGCTCACCGCCTGCAGGAGATAGGAGAGCATGGCGCCCGCCACCGCCATGTTGAGCAGCATGCCCTGGATGGCGGCGGCGCCCTTCTCGGCACCCATGCCGAACCACAGCGCGAACATGATGGCGAGCGCCAAGGCCGAGCCCGCGACCAGCGCGACGTAGGGCGTCTTGTGCCGTGCATGGGTGATCGACAGGAAACGCGGCAGGTAGCCGGCGCGCGACAGCGAGTAGATCTGCCGCCCCTTGGCGAACAGGATTGCATGGAAGGAGGCGATCAATCCGACGCAGGCGACCAGGGCCAGAAGCTTGGCCAGACCCTCGCCGAAGGTGGCGCGAAAGCCATCGAGCAAGGGTTCACCGGAAACCGCGAGCTTGAAGGCTCCGGGTGTCACCGACGGGTTGAGCCACAGGATCAGGCCGGCGGAGACGAACAGCGTCAGCAGCCCGGCGATGATGCCGCGTGGCATGTCCCTGCTGGGATCGGTCGCTTCCTCGGCGGCCAGCGGCAACTGCTCGATGGCGAGAAACAGCCAGACGGCGAAGGGCAGGGCCATGAACACGCCCTTCAATCCGAACGGCAGCCAGGGGCCGTTGCCCTGCGGCAGTTCCACGGCGGCGCCGTCGGGGCCGACGCCGATATTGAGCGCATAGCGGCTGAACTGCGCCACCGGCAGAGCCGAGACCCAGAACACGACAAGGCAGGCCAGGGCGGCCAGGGTGACGATTACGGTCACCCGAAACGACAGTTCGACGCCGAAGACATTCAGCGCGACGAAGACGGCATAGCCGCCGACCCAGTAGGCGGGCAGCCAGGCAGCAGGCGTATCGAACACGGCGCCGAGATAGCTCGCGAGGAACGACACCACCACGGCGGGCGTCAGCACGTACTCGACGTTCTCGCAGAGCCCGGTGATGAAGCCGCCCCACGGCCCCATCGATGCGCGGGCGAAGGAGTAGGCGCCGCCGGTATGCGGCAGCGCAGCGCCCATTTCAGCGATGCAGAAGACGAGGCCGAGATACATGGCCGCGATGACGACGGTGGCGAGGGCGAGGCCGCCCCAGCCGCCGGCCATCAGGCCGAGGTTCCAGCCCGAATAGTGGCCGGAGATGACGGCGCCGACGCCGAGCGCCCACAGCGAGGCGACACCGGCGTAACGGCGAAGCCCGCGCTTGGTGAAGTAATCTGCGGAGACACTGTCATAGGATTGTTGTTCGGCAGCCATCGTACCGCGTCTAATCTATAGTGCTGCATTGCCGAAAGGGGAGCGGAAGTTTGGCCGTCGTCATCGCCCTGGTGTCTTTCGCGTTGATCCTTTTCAGCATCTGCGGCGGTCTTTATCTGCGCTACAGGCTGCCGGAGTCCGATCTCACCGGCGATTCCAAGGACGTGATCCGGCTGGCGACGGCGCTGATTGGCACCATGGCGGCAGTCGTGGTGGCGCTTCTCTTTGCCTCGACGCGCAGTAGCTATGAGGCGACCAACAGCCACGTCGCACGCCTGACCGCGGGTGTCGTCGAGCTTGATCAGCTCCTGCGGGAATACGGCGGCACGGAAAGCCCCGATCTGAGGGGCGCCCTGCGCACCGACCTCGCCTCGATGGTCGCGGCGATCTGGCGCGACGACGCGCCGGTCACCGGCCAGCTCCTGCGTCCGATGACGCAGGAAGATACAGTGCTCTACAAGCTGCGCCAGCTCGATCCGAAGACGCCGGTTCAGACCGCGATCAAGACCCGAGCGCTGGCGGTCAGCAGCGACATCGAGCAGACGCGGCTCACCTTGCTGGCGCAGCCTCCGGACACGTTGTCGAGACCCTTCATAGCCGTCCTGGTGCTGTGGCTCTGCTTCATCTTCGCGAGCTTCAGCATGTCGGCGAAGGCAAATCCGACGCTGGTCACCGTGTTGCTGATCTGCGGCTTCACCGCGGCGACCGCAATCTACCTTATCCTGGAGCTCGGCCAGCCCTTCGACGGGCTGCTTCAGCTATCGAACAGGGCGCTGAAACAAGCGTTGCTGCCGCTCTCCTGATCGGTCCTCCGACTCAGTCCCACGCGCCGTCGACGATGCGGCCATCCTCCGACAGTAGCAGCGTCAAGCGGTTGGGATCGAGCGCATAGCTTGCGATGCCGTCGGTCGGCTTGATGATGCGGAGCGTAAAGGGCAGGTCGGCCTCCCG
The DNA here is from genome assembly GCA_023416135.1 of Pseudomonadota bacterium. GTDB lineage: Bacteria > Pseudomonadota > Alphaproteobacteria > Reyranellales > Reyranellaceae > Reyranella. The sequence goes on along the minus strand of JAEZIF010000207.1, from coordinate 8,349 downwards.
GACGACGTTGTCGGCGCTGGCGCCGGCCGGCGGGTTGGCGCCCTTGGCCACGAAGAACTTGCCGATGCACTTGGAGCAGTCCTCCTTCGGCGGTGCGGCCTCGGCATAGCCCGGGATCGCCTTGAGCGAGATGGCGTTGTTGCCGCCGCGCACGCGCACGCCCTTGTACGGGTGTCCGGTCTCGACCGGCAGGATCGCCTCGACAGGCATGAAGGGTCCGAGCCCGGCCGCGCCCGCAGGCGCGCTCGCCTGGAAGATCAGGTCGAGCATGCCGTCGCGCGGCTGGCCCTGGGTGATCGGGATCAGGTGCGGCTGGCTCCAGCTCGAGCCCGTCACGACGCCGCGCACCCGCACCACATCGAGGCCGCCGTTGCGGTCGGAGCGCAGCACTTCGACGCTGGTGACGAAGACCACCGGCGCCGGCGGCCCGCCCACCGTGCCCGGCGGCTGGCCGGAGTAGGGCGAACTGCTCTGGCCCTGCTGCGGAGCTTGTTGCTGCCCTGGCGGCGGCCCCCCGGCCGACGGCGGCTGTTGCTGGGCCTGTGACGCCGAGCCGAGCAGGCCAACGGCGATCAGGGAAGCGAGCGCAAAGAGTTTCGATTGGGTCATGGCATCCTCGGTGACAGCGCGGCCGCCTCGGCCGTTGTTGGAGAATTGGCTGGGACGATGGTGGCCGGATCGTTGTCGATCCAGGTTTGCTCGAGGCGGTCGTAGGCCTCGAGGATCAGGTCGGTCGGCACCATCTGGGTGAGCGTGCAGAACGACGTCGTGGTGCCGGTGAACGATCCGTTCTCGAACAGCTTGTTGACCGGCGAGCCGCCGCCGCAGATCGAATAGTACTCGCAACCGGTCTCGCAGGCCCGCGTGCCGGCGCTGATGTCGCGATAGAGCGCCGAGCCGAGGCAGGCCGCGTAGATCTCGGCGAGCGAGTTGAAGGTGATGTTGCCCAGCAGATAGTCGCCGTAGTCGCGGTTTTTCATGCCGAGAAGCTCCGGCGAGAAGCTCGACACGTTGCCGTGGCTGTCGACATTCAGCATGGCCAGCGGCTCGCACTGGATGTTGCGCGTCGGCATGCCCTCGGGACGGAACATGCGCGGCACCGCCTGGTCGATCTCGCGCACGAACTTCACACGGCCGCTCGCCCGCGCCTCGTGCCAGAAGCGGCGCAGGAACGCGGCGAAACGCTGGCGCAACTCGGCGCGCGGCGTGTCGAACAGCTCGGAGACGTAGGTGCCTTCGGACTCCTCGACGTTGAAGCAGACCTTGTCGATGTTCTCGCCGATGTAGAAGGCCAGCATGCCGTCGGGATCGGCCAGACTGTCGTTCGACAGCACCGACAGGACATGGAATGGCACGCCGTTCTTCTGCAGGCAGCGGATGCCGGCCACCGTCTTGTCGAACGTGCCTTTGCCGCTGCGCGTCTTGCGGTTGCGATCGTGGATCTCGCGCGGCCCGTCGATGCTGACCCCGATGCCTACATTCCACTCCTGGAACAGGCGGCACCAGTCGTCGTTCACCAGGGTGCCGTTGGTCTGGAAGGAGTGCTTCACGCTCACCGACGAGGGCCGTAGCCGTTCGATGGTGGCGAAGGCCTCGCGATAGAAGGAAATCGGGGCCGCCATCGGCTCGCCGGCGTGCCACAACACGATGATCTCGTGCGAGCACCAGCCCGAGGCGAAGACCTCGCTGAACAGGCGCGTCACCGTCGTCTGCGCCATGATGTGCTTGTTGCTACGGTCGGGCAGGTAGCAGTAGCTGCAATTGATGTTGCAGAAGGCCGTTGGCTGCAGCACGACCATGCCGATCTCGGGGCGCGGTACGCCGCCGGCCGGCGGCCGAGCGTTCGATGGCTCGCCCGTCATGGGTAACTACCAGTTATGCCAGCCGTTACCCCAACCGCCGTTGTGCCAGCCGTTGCCCCAGCCCCCGTTGTGCCAGCCGTTGCCCCAGCCACCGTTGTGCCAGCCGCCATTGTGCCAGCCCCAGCCGCCGTTGTGCCAACCGTTGCCCCACCAGGCGAGCTGCTTCTCCGGATCGACGGCCACGAACGGCTCGCCGTCCTTGGCGTATTGTTGCAGCGCGTCAGAAACCGACAGGCGGATCGATTGAAGGCGCTCGGCCACCTCGCCGGGCTTCTTCGGCTGCGCGCCCGCGGCGGGCGACGCCGTGGCGGCCGCATCGGCCGAGGCAAGGCTTACCGACAGGCCGAAGGCGCCCGCTGGCAACAACGCCGCCAATGCGCGGGCGGAACGACGATCCTCGGCCATGCAACCTCCATATACCGGAGGCGCAAATTACCCAGACATGCGATCCGCTCGCAAATGAAAAGAGGAAGTCAGTTCGGCAATTGGCCGGTTATGCCGCCGAAAAGCAAACGGTCCGAATCGATCCAGACGCGATGGAAGTTCGCCTCGTCCGCCGGCCGCGGCACGGCCGGCTCGACGGCAAAGCCGATCGAACGCAACAGCTCGATCGCCCGCACCTTGCGCGAATCTACGTAGTTCTCGAGCCGCGGGAACTGCCCCAACATCTCGCCAAAGACCAGCCGAGATAGCGTTTCGAGCTCGGCGGGATTGTTGTCGAAGGTCTCGCACGCCAGCATCCACAGGTGCCCGACTTCCGGATCGTCGGATACCGGTGTCACGCCCCACAGGGCGGTCGGTCTGCCGTTGCTGTCGCGCGCCGCCCAGACCTGGACGCTGCACGCGCAGGTCTGCAGCAGGCGATTGATCGGCACGTCCCCGCCGCCGCTGCTCCCCGGCCCGCGATCTTCGTCGATCACGGCGGCAAGAAAGGCGACATCCACGGAGGTGGCAAGCTGAACTTGGTACCGCATGATCGTATAACCGTTGTTGCAGGTCGAATGTTCCGTCGAGGATGCGAGATATCTAGCTGCGGACCAGGCGGAACAAACGGGTCGGCAGCACGTTGGGGGCGCCCTGCCTGAACCACGGCATCTCGTGCAGGCGCGAGGCGGTAACGTAGAGCGAGCCGTCCGGCCCTTCAGCCAGGCTGTCGGGCCAGCTCAGCCTGTCGTCGGATACCACCGTCTCCGACCGATCGCCCGTCCACATCCGTACCTCGTTGTCTTCCGGCGCAGTCAGATAAAGGATGCCGTCGCTGCTCATCAGCAGGCCGTCCGCGACGTGGGTGGCGCCGACCTTCTCGATCCCGCGCGCAGCGTCCTCCGGGTTGTCGGTTAGTAGTGCAGCGGTGTCGATGCGATAGAGCGTGCGGCCGGTGAGCGCCTGCCAGTAGAGCGCGCCGCCGTCCGCCGACAGCGCGAGGCCGTCGGCGGCGACCTGGAAGGCCCGGCCGTCAGGCCGCTTAATCTTCTCGCCCTTCACCGTAACCTCGACCCCCTTTTCCGGCTGCGTGCTGGGATGGCCGTCGAGGCGGGCATGCGACACGCCCGACTCGAGATCGACGACGACAATGGCGCCGCGCGCTCCGGAATCGGTGACGAAGGCCGTGTTCCCATTGGGATGGAAGCGGACGTCGTTCAGGTAACTGCCCTGCAGCGCCACGTCCTCGCCAAAATGGATCACCTGCGCGACCTTGTTGGTCGCGAGTTCGATGCGCACGAGCTTCGGCCCCCCGGGGACGACCTTGTCGATACCCGGCGACGCCGGATCGAGCACCCAGAGATTGCCGCGCTTGTCGGCCACCACCGACTGCACACACACGAAGTGGTCACGAGGAGACGGCGCTGGCCCACCCGCGTTGCGCCACGAATTCCAGGCCTCGTCGGGATAGGCTTTCAGCGTCCCGTCGCGCGCGACCTCGGCGACCGAGATGGGGCTGTCTTCGGTCCAGCGGGGAAAATTGACGAAAACACGACCGTCTGCCGATACCGCGACGCCGGTCGCCTGATGATTGAAGTGCGCGGCTTCCTCGAGGCGTAAGCTGGGGCGCTTGCCAGCCGGCGCCAGCGCCTGCTGAGGTACCCGGGTCTGCGCGCGGACCATGCTGGTCGACAGCACCGCCAACCCGCCTGCGAGGATGAATCGACGGTGGACCATCGGTCTTCCTTGGGAGGACACTCGGATCCCAACGCCGGACCGTGCGGCCGGTTGCGGAACCAGGGAAGGAATGACCGATGACCGAGGTGCAGACCTTTCGCTTCGACGATGACGGGGAGACGCCCAACAATCCGCGGCTGCCGTTGATCGTCTATCGCGGCGCCTTTGCGCTCGAGCGCGAAAGCGATCCCGCAGCGCCGTTCGAGCGGGCTTTCGCCGCGCATGGCTGGGGCGATGGCTGGCGCAACGGCATCTATCCTTTCCTGCACTTCCATACGGGGACACACGAGGTCCTGGGCATCGCGCGCGGGCGGGCGACCGTCGAGTTCGGCGGGGCCAAGGGGCGCAGGCTTGCCGTGGAGGCGGGCGATGTCGTCGTGCTGCCGGCAGGTACCGGCCACCGTCGCATCGACGCGAGCGGCGACCTTTTGGTGGTGGGCGCCTATCCGCTGAACGGCTCACTCGACCAGAGGCGGCCGGGCGAGATCGACCATCGCAAGGCGCTCGACAACGTTGCCCAGGTGCCGCTGCCGGGAATGGACCCGGTCCACGGCAGGTCGGGCCCCCTGATGAAGCTGTGGAAGTAGCCCCTTAGATTCCTGTCGCCCAGCACGACTTCAATTGAAGCCGCGATAGACCACGGTCGCAAACATGCCGGCGGCCATGTGGTAGAGGTTGTGGCAGTGATACGCCCACAGGCCGGGATTGTCGGCGTCGAACACGACCCTCACGGTCGCGCGTGGCGGCACCAGCACCACGTCGCGCACCGCGCCCGCAAAGGCCTGGCCGTTGATCTCCGTGATCTGGAACGAATGGCCATGCAGGTGCATGGGGTGCGCCATCATCGTCATGTTGCGCATCACCAGCTCGACGCGCTCGCCCTTTTCGACGCCGACCGGCACGGCTTCCATGCCGTGAACCGCCATGCCCCAGACATAGCCCGACATGTTGCCCGTTAGATCGACCGGCACCGATCGGTCGATCGGCCGCGACGGCAACGGCCGGGCCGCGCGCAGCTTCATCTCGTCCATCAGCCCGAGCGCCGGGGCGGCCATGTCCGCCGTCTCTGCGACCTTCGTTACCGCAGCGCCACGCGGACGCAGGATGACGCCCGTCTGCTTGGTGAGTCCTTCGGCGCGGGCCAGCACCGGCAGGGCCGAGCCGTCGGCGGGCATGCGGACGACGATGTCGACGCGCTGAGCGATGGCCAACGGGAACCGCCGGACTGTCAAAGGCACTACCGGATTGCCGTCGACGGTCAGCACCGTGCCTTCGACGCTGCCGAGCTCGATCATGAAGTTGGTCGATGCCGCCGCGTTGATGATGCGCAGCCGGACCTCCGCGCCTTTCTCGACCTCGAACGCCTGCGGATCGGCAAGCGTGCGATCGTTGGCCAGGAAGGCATCGTAGGTCACGTCGTTCAGGTCCACGCCGCCGCCCGACATGTTGCCGCCCGACATGGTACCCATGGCGGCCATCGGCTTGGGCTTGCGCAACTCCTCGAAGATCAGGCCGGGCCTGGTCCAGGAAAAGTCCTCGAGCAGCATCACGACTTCCTGCAGGCCGCTCCTGATGGCGCTCTGCTCGCGGACGATCAGCGGTGCGGCCAGCAGGTTCTGCTCCTGCAGGCCGAAATGCGAATGCATCCAGCGCGTGCCCGCAGGCTGGGCCGGGAAGCTGTAGTCGGCGAACTTGCCGGGCGCGACAGGCGGGCCGGAAATGTAGGGTACGCCGTCCTGTCGCCACGGCGGATTGAGCCCGTGCCAGTGCAGGCCCGAGAGCACGTCGAGCCCGTTCTCCAGGCGCACGTCGAACGTGTCGCCCTCGTTCAGGGTGATGCCCCACGCGCCGGAAGGCTGGAACGCGCCGTAGCGCGTGGCCGGCTTGCCGTTGACCTCGATCACCCGGCTGATCAGTCGCAGGGGCGTGCGGCCGGAGGCCTGGGCCCGGCTTTGCGTCGAAGTCAGGCCGGCGGCGAGGCCGGCAGTCGCCGCGAGCAGGGTCCGACGCGAGAAATGCATGAGAAGCCTCCGGGAGCGCCCGACGAACACCCAATATAGTTCATGCGGGCAGCGCGGAGGACAAGACCCTTAAAATGGGCAGGGTCTCGAGTGCGGCGCCGCTCGCCGGAAGTAGGCGGTGAACGGATGCCTCAACCGTTGACGTTCGAGAGCTTGGCTGCCGTACCGCCCAGCACCGCCACCTTCTGGTCGTCGCTGAGCGAATCAACTTGATGTCGGCCTTGCAGCCGGTCGGGCCGACCATGCAGGATGAACAGCGGCACGCCCAGTTCCTCGGCCTTGGCCCACACCGGATGGACCCTGGCTCGGAGAATTTCGCGCCGCCGACGGCGCCGCTCATCGCAGCGCCCTTGAGGTCTTGCTACTTCACCGCCGTCTCGAGCTCCTGCACCGCAAGGTCCGGCGCCTGCAGGGTGAGCGAGGCGAACGCGGCGAAGCGGTCGGGCTTGGAAGCGCAGAGCTCGGCAGCTTCTCGTTCTGCACCTTGACGATCTGACCGGCGAGCTCGCGATCGCGACCGTACCAGAACGGGTTGATCGACAGGACCTCCATGTCGACGGCCTGCGCGTCCATCGTGGAACGGACGGCGCGGCAATCATCTCGTGATATGCGATTCTGTCAGGGTGCGAAGGAAAGGCCCGGCGTGACACCGCCATGGCTGCTGCTCAGCCGGCCGTTCCAGCCGAAGCCGACATGGCCGCCGGTGGCATCGTAGAGATAGTCGAAGCCTTCGAGGAACATGCGGCCTGTGTTCACGAACACGCCCCGGTCGTGCACGACCTCGACCCGTTCGGGATGCATGAGGTTGCTGCGAGCCCCGACCGTGAAGCCATAATAAGCCGGCTGCGGATTGCGCTGATCGGGCATGAGGAGAGTGATACGGGTGCCCTCCGGCGCGCGCCGACCGCGCTCCAGCCGCGTGCCGTCTGGGGGCGACAGGAACATGTAGTTGATGCCGGTGTCTACCAGCGCCGTGCCTTTGCCCATGACGCCATCGACCGAGACAGCCATGGGGACCGCACCCCATTCGGGAGCGCCCGGTCGCGACGCCGGATTGGCGGCGAGCTTGATGAAGGCGAAGCCGCGCGTGCGCTCGGCCGACATGCCGAGATGCACGCCCTCGCGGGTCACGATGTAGCCCGGCCGCACCGACGACAGCGGCGCGCCCGACGCCAACGAGACCAGGCTGACGAAAGGATTGCGCGGCACGCCGGGCTCGGTGCCCTGCGCGCCGGTACGGTCGAAGCCGATGCCCATGAAGGCGACGCCGCGCGGATTGTTCTCCGGCCGACAGTCGCGCGCCCGCTCCAGGCAGGTGATATGCGACACGCGCAGCACCTGAACGCGCGCGGTGGCGACGGGCGTGAACTCGTCGCGCTGTATCTGGACCTCGGTGATGTAGCGCTCGCCGTTCAGGATGCGACCGCTCGAATTGTAGGTCAGGCGACCGGGACCTTCGCTGATGTCGTTCGGCCCCGGCGTGAAATGCTCGGCGGCGACCACGATGCCGGTCGATCCGGTATCCATGCCGAAGCGAACCGGCTGGCTGCCGCGCAGCTTAAGCCAGACCTGCGGCACGCGATCCGTCGCGATCGGCCCGTTGGCGAAGGGGATGTCGAGGGTCTGCAGGCCGCGATACTGCTTCCATGGCGCCTCCTGCGCAGCAACGGGATTGGCGGCGAGCAGGCTCACGGCAACCAGTGTCGCCAGGACGTTTTTACAAGGCAGTTTCATGGGGTTGCCGCTCCTGCTTCGTTCTCAACTTCAATTGATCAATGTGGTTTGCCGTTTAGCATGAAAGAGGAAGCCCACTCCTGAGTGCGGTGGCTGTCATGGCTGCCGTGTCGTGTCCGGTTGCTGCATAGACGCCTCCGGTCGCCATTCCCGCCCAGGATTTCGGTCCCCAGTGGACCGGCTTTTATCTCGGCGCAGCGTTCGGCGCCGGCGGCACCTTCAATCGGCTCGATGTCGGAGGCCCAGGTCTGAACACCAACGACTTGGGCGAAGGCGCCGCGAAGGCTCGCGGAGACCGAGCCGTTGACACCCGAGAAGCTCCCCTCGGCCATCAGGCCGATGAGGCCGCGCTGGGTGATCTGATAATCGACGCCGCCGTAGATCGAGCCCAGGACCCCGAACACCGGCTTCGGCTGGGCGGTGCTTTTGCGCGCCGGCTTCCTCCCCGATCCCTCCACGTTGCTCTATTTCACCGGCGGCTACGCGGGCCAGATCATCAACACCAACGGCACCGCGACCGTCCCGGGCGGCTCGGCGAGCTTCTCCACCAACAATACGATGAACGGCTGGAC
>JAEZIF010000187.1 GCA_023416135.1 Pseudomonadota bacterium | reverse complement strand
GGGGGGGGGCCGCCCCCCCCCCCCACAGCCGTCGGGCGTTCATCGGCGTGGCGCTGTTCAGCGCCCTGCTGAACGTGCTCTATCTCACCGGCTCTTTCTACATGCTGCAGGTGTACGATCGCGTGCTGCCGAGCCGCAGCGTGCCTACACTTGTCGGCATCACCTTGCTCGCGCTGATCCTGTTCGCCATCCAGGGCGTCTTCGATATCGTGCGAAGTCGCATCCTTGTCCGCGTCGGCAGTGCCCTGGACGAGGCGATAAGCGGACGCGTGCATAGTATCGTCATGAAGCTGCCGTTGACGGGCGCCACATCGCGTGGCGTCCAGCCGTTGCGCGACCTCGACCAGATCCGGTCGTTTCTATCGGGTATCGGACCGGCCGCGTTTTTCGACCTGCCCTGGATGCCGCTGTATCTCGGGGTCTGCTTCCTCTTTCATCCCTTGATCGGTACGGCGGCCACCCTCGGAGGACTGGCGCTCGTCGTCGTGGCGCTCCTCACCGAGATGCTGACGCGCGCTCCGTCCGCCGAGGCGGCCAAACTGGTCGGCGAGCGCAACGCCCTTGCCGAGGCTCACCGGCGGAACACCGAGGTCGTCCATGCGATGGGTATGGCCGGCCGCGTCGGCGCACTGTGGAGCGAGTGCAATCGTCGCTGTCTCGCCGCTCAGCAGCGGACGGCCGACATCGCCGCCGGGCTCGGCGGATTGTCGAAGATCCTGCGCATGGCGCTGCAGTCGGGCGTCCTGGGCATCGGGGCCTGGCTGGTCATCAATGAGCAGGCCACGGGCGGCATCATCATCGCCAGCTCGATCCTCACCTCAAGGGCGCTGGCGCCGATCGAACTCTCGATTTCGCAGTGGCGTGGTTTCGTTGCTGCGCGCCAAGGCTGGCGGCGTCTGAACGACCTCCTGGTGCAGATGCCCTCCGATCAGACGCGAATGGCTTTGCCAAAGCCCGCCAACACCCTGGCGATCGAGAATGTGAGCATTATGGCGCCAGGCACGAGCCGCGTGATCGTTCACGAAGTTTCTTTTCACCTGACGGCCGGACAAGGACTGGGAATCATCGGCGCCAGCGCATCAGGCAAGTCATCGCTGGCGCGCGCGATCGTCGGGGTATGGCCGGCTGCACGAGGCCGAATCCGCATCGATGGCGCGGCTCTCGATCAATGGTCGTCAGAGGAGTTGGGAGCGCATATCGGCTACCTGCCGCAGGACATGTCGCTGTTCGCCGGCACGGTTGCCGAGAACATTGCCCGATTCGATCCGCAGCGATCTGCCGAGGCGGTGATGGCCGCCGCGACGGAAGCCGGGGTGCACGACCTGATCCTGAGATTGCCAAACGGTTATGAGACGCAGATCGGCGAGGCCGGCTCCGCGCTGTCCGGCGGGCAGCGTCAGCGCATCGGGCTTGCGCGGGCACTCTATGGCGACCCCTTCCTGGTGGTACTCGACGAGCCCAATGCCAATCTCGACCAGGAGGGCGAACGCGCACTGACGAGCGCCATCCGGAGCGTTCGCGCCCGAGGTGGAATCGTCGTCGTCGTCGCCCATCGGCCGAGTGCCTTGGCGGGGGTCGACACCCTGCTGGTCGTGCGCGGTGGGCGTCTCCAGGCGTTCGGTTCGAAGGAGGCGGTGCTCGAGCGGTCATTGCACGCGGTGACGCCCCCGGCGGTACGGACTACTGCCCCCGCGCAGCGGGCTTTGTCGTGAGACGTCAACAAGTGCACATGCCCTCCATCAACCGGCATCTCCTCGTAGGCGCTGCGGCTGCCGTCGTGCTCGTCTTCGGTGTCGGCGGCTGGGCAATGACGACCAAACTCTCCGGTGCGGTGATCGCGCCGGGTCAGCTTGTCGTCGACTCCAACGTCAAGAAGGTCCAACATCCGACAGGGGGAGTGGTGGGCGAGCTGCTCGTGAAGGACGGGCACCGCGTCAAGGCGGGCGACGTCATGTTGCGGCTCGACGCAACACAGGCACGCACCAGTCTCGCCATCGTAACAACCGCGCTGGACGAGCTTGCCGCCCGTCAAGCGCGCGGAGAAGCCGAGCGCGATGGCGGGGAGCAACTGGTCATTCCGGCGGATCTCCTTGCACGATCCGACAATCCCGAGGTTTACCGGGCTGTGAACGGCGAGCAGAAACTTTTCGAGATCCGCCGTAGCGCGCGCGAAGGCCAGAGGGCCCAGCTCCGCGAGCAGATTGCCCAGCTCCGCCAGCAGATCCAAGGCACGACGGAGCAGGAAGCCGCGAAGGCCAAGGAGATCGAGTGGAACCAGGAGGAGCTCAAGGGCATCCGCGACCTCTGGAGTCAGAGACTGGCACCTATCAACCGCCTCACCGCGCTCGAGCGAGACAGTGCAAAGCTCGAGGGTGAGCGCGGCGCGCTGGTGGCAAGTGCCGCGCAGGCCAGAGGCCGGATCGCCGAGATCGAGTTGAAAATCCTGCAGATCGACGAGGATCTGCGCACTGAAGTAGGCAAGGAACTTGCTGAAATGCGCGGCAAGAAGGCGGAGCTGGTGGAAAGGCGCGTCGCCGCGGAGGATCAGCTCAGGCGCATCGACTTGATTGCGCCACAGGATGGTACGGTATTCCAGCAGAGCGTACATACCGTAGGCGGTGTCATCCAGGCAGGCGAGACCGTCATGCTGATCGTTCCCAATCAGGACAGCCTGACGGTGGAGGCGAGAATTGCGCCACAGGAAATCGACCAGGTGCATATGGGCCAGCACGCTGTGCTGCGCTTTGCAGCCTTCAACCAGCACACCACGCCCGAGCTCAATGGTGAGGTGACGCAGATCGCAGCGGACGTCACGCAGGACGAGAAGAATACAGAGTCCTACTATGCAATACGCATTCGGGTCCCCGACGCAGAACTGGAGCGGCTCGGAGAGCTGAAACTCGTCGCTGGCATGCCGGTCGAAGCCTTTCTGCAAACCACGCCGCGGACCGTCCTATCCTACCTCGTCAAACCGTTGCACGACCAGATCACCAAGGCGTTCGTCGGACGGTGACGCCGAGCGGCTGTCTCAGGACGGAGCCGCGGGCGCTGCCGGCGAAGGGGCTGGTCTTCGCTCTTGAAGGCGCCGTTCGGCTTCACCAGCCTGTTGTGCTGCCATCGCAAGATCCGCGAATTCTGCACTCTTCATGGTGAACGCGGCTGCCGATTCGAAGCCACCCAGCACCTGCCCCCACTTGTTTCTGTAGGCCGTGAAGATGGCATCCTGTATGAAGGTCACCCGATATCCCAGGTCCAGGGCGGACTGTGCCGTCTGCTTTATGGACATCGCGGCATCCACTCCGGCCAGGAAAACGTGGGTGACGCCGTTCTTGCGCAGGAAGACATCGAGCTTCCGGTTGGAAAACGCGTCCGCGCCACGCTTGATGAACGTGTTCGAGCCTGCGGCCTTACCCGGCGAGTAACCGCTTCCGTGAACGTAGAGTACCTTGATACCGCAGCTGGTAGCGATCTGCGAAGTGTAGTTGATCCTCGTGATCAGTCGATCGCACGCCGCAGGCGAAGGCGTATCCGACCTCCGCCGCACTGAGATTGCTTCCCGGACATCGAGCACGAGCAGCGCATAATGCGACGTGCTCTCGTGCCCCGAGTGAGAGGCAAGCGAGGTCGAAGCCGGCGCATCAGTGGGGTCTGTCGACAGCGCGAGCGTTCCACGCTCACCTCGGTACATCTCCGTCGGCTTTGCGTAGTACGCGCCGTTGCCGTAGCCGTGGCCATAGCCGTATTTGGCTTGCTGATCTTCGCTGACCATTGTCAAGACCGACCCGGCCACATGTGCGCCAGCGTCGCGCAAACGCTTCAACCCGGCCTTTGCCGCATCGCAGGGCGTACTGGCCCATCGGATGGCCATTACCGTTGCGTCCGCATAACCGGCAAGTAGCGCGCCCTCCGACACCTCGAGGGCCGGCGGGCCATCTATGATGATGACGTCGTATTGGCTCTTCATGGCTTCGAGCAGTTCAGGCAGTTTGTCCACCCATGCCAGCAGGGATGCGCGGGAGAATGCTCCCGGCAAGATGACGTCGGCACCGGAAGCGACGTCGGCCACAATGGCATCAGACAGCTTCGCCTTGCCCTCCAGCAGTTCTGCCAATCCCGCGTCGGCCCGAACTCCCCAGCCAGGGTTGGCACCAGATTTCCAGAAATCGGCATCGATGAGCAGCGCACGTTGCCTGCTTTGCGCCGCCATCGCCGCCAGGGTGAGGGCAAGGGTGGTCTTGCCTTCCCCGGCGAGGGCGGACGATACAAAGATCACCTTGGGCGACACGCGGCTCGCGAAGAGGCGCGCATAGATCGCCTTTGTCGCTTCCCGATACGCGGTTCCGTAGCGCGCTGCTTCCGACGGGGCGAGTCGAGCCGACTGCGAGAAGGTCAGCATTCCGAGCGCCGGGAGCTTGAGACGTTCCTCGACTTGCTCGAGAGTGAGCAGCCTCTGATCCGCGTTGTCCAGCAGGAGCACCACCATGGCGCCCCCTATCACGGACACGACACTGGCAATGATGATCAAGAGCCCCCTCTTCGGCCGGTCCGGACTGACCGGCAACTTCGCGTAGGACACGATTTGGGCGTCGGGCGTGGGAGATGTGGTGTCACTTTCCTGACTGGTCTCCTTGAAGCGGCTCATGAAGTTGCTGAGAACCAGCCGGTCGGCCTGCGCGTCGCGCTCCAACGCGCGCAGCTTGATTTCGGCTCGGTTCATGTCGGCAATGTCGCTCTGCAAGCGATCGACCCGATCGCGCAGATCCTGCTCTTTCAGCTGCGCGATCTTCAGATCGTGCTCGAGGGAAGCGACTACACGCAACCCTTCGTTGCGCTTGGCCGCCTGTACGTTCCGGAGCCGTTCCCTCAAGCTGGCCGTCGCCGGGTTCTTGTCACCCATCGTCGCCGACGCCTCGGCCAGTTTCTGCTCGGCCTCGGCCTGGTGGCCATCCAACGTCCTCATGAGCGGCGAATCGATGATCTCGCTCGTCGGGCTGCCGCGGCCACCGGCCGGGACAGCGCCGCGGAGTTGACCGAGACGCGCTTCGATCGCTGCCCGGGCCGTCTGAGCGCTGGCGAGTTCCGCAGTCACATCCGTCATTTGCTTGAAAAGCAGCGGTGAGCGGTCCGGTGCCGAGAACAAACCCGCCTGCGCCCGGAACTGTTCGACCGCTCTCTCGGCGTCCACTACTTTGACCTGAAGCTTGCCGATCTTGTCTTGAAGCCAGCCTGAGGTTCGCTGGGCAGACTGCAAACGCCATTCCAGCTGCTTGGTCATGTAGCGATCGACGATCGCGTTTGCGATCTGCATCGACAGCCGCGGGTCGGACGTATCGAAGGCAATGTCGAGCATTCGCGAGTTGTTCGTAATGCTGACCCGCAGGCGTCCAAGGAAGTTGTCGATGGTTCGCGATTGCTCGGCGGCGCCGTCGCTGTCGGAATCGTTCGTGACTTGCGAACCGAAGAGCCATCCGGTGATGCGCGTCCAGACGGACGGCGGCTCTCGCGATGCGGCGGACCCGAATTCCGGATGAGTGTCGAGCTTCAGCTCGCGAATGACCTCGAGCGCCAGCTGAGGTGATCTCAGGACTTCGACCTCGGTCTGTACGGCTCCGGTGTCCGGAAGGGCAACCAGCCCGCTGCCCTGACTTGCGTTCACCAACCTGCTTCTGGGAGCGGAGTCACCGATCGCCACGAATGCATGGGCAACGTAGTGGGCCGGCAGACCGGCAATGAAAATGACGCTGCCGGCGATTCCCGCAACGACGATCGAAGCGAGCAGGAACTTCCGGCGCCACAGCCGACGCAAGATGGCCGAGTAATTGATCCCTTCCCCGAGTTCCCTGGCCGAGGACGCAAGTCCGCCGCCATGCTCCCCAGCCGGCTCGACCCGCCGACCGGCGTCGGCGTGGCCGACGAGGTGGCGGCCCTCAAAGCGCCGGCGCTGCTCGTGCTCGCCCGGACCGCCCTCACCCGAATCCCCGTTGTAGATCATGACGGACTCCCGTGCCCTGGTTGCCCAAGACAAACTTGCCAGAGAATCGATCCTGGTTTTGTTTTCTTTCTGTGACTGAGTACCCGTGGCACCTCACATTCCGATGAGGGGCGGGATGCAGGTTGCAATTCCTTTGGACCTACAATAAGAAAAGAAAAGATAAAGGTACGGATCGATGACTGAAACGTTGGCCGCTACGCCACTTGGCGTCGAGCAAAGGGGAAGGTCATGCCGAGCGATACCAGACCCTTTCCTGTCGTCGAGTTCGTTGGCCGCTCCCTGGATCGTGACGCACTGGGCTTGGTGCCGCGCAGGAACTCGAGGATCGACCTGCAGACGTGCCTCCCCGGCCTGTTGCGGATATCGGACTGGTTCGGCGTCACGGTCCTTGGGATTCTGATCGCCCCGCACTTCGCCCGGTCCGACAGCCCCCTCACCCACACCCTGGGCATCGTATTGGCAGCCACGGTGTTGGTGAACTTCTTGCACATCGCGCGGGCCTATTCGGTTCGCAGCGTGTTGCGCCTTCGCGTCCAACTGGCCAGCGTCTCCATCGCCTGGCTCGGCGCACACGCCAGCCTGCTCGCGATCAGCTATGGTCTGGATCGTTCCGACGAATTTGTCGCCGACTGGGCAATTCTCTGGTTTGCAGCAGGCTGGCTGTACCTCGCCGCTACGCGATGTGGGGCGGCGCTGCAGCTGTCGCGTTGGCGGCGAGAAGGCCGATTGGCCCGCAATATTGCGATCCTCGGGTCCGGGCCGGCGGCGCTCGCCCTTGCGCAGCGGTTGAGAGCGAATCGCGACGAAGGCAACGTCATCGGGGTTTTCATCGATGGACGCGTCCCGTCCGGCATCGATGATGTGGCAGGGGACGGCGATCTACTGGCATCACTCGCCAATGCGGGACAAGTCGATGAGGTTATCCTGGCATTTCCCCGCCGCTCACCTGCGATACTGGACCGCGCCATGGCAAGGTTCTGCGCCTCGCAGGTCGAAGTACGCATCGCTCTTGGCATCTCCGGCACCGGTTACCCACCAGGAGGCTTGAGTCTGATCTCGGGTATCCCGACCCTGACCGTGCAACGTCGACCATTGACCGGCTGGGGAGCGCCGCTGAAGCGTACAGAGGATATGCTGCTCGCTCTGCTGCTGCTCGTCATTCTCGCACCCGTGTTCCTGATCATCGCCCTCGTGATCAAGTTAGACAGCCGCGGCCCTGTTTTCTTCCGCCAGGAGCGGTATGGTTTCAACAATCAGCGAATCGTGATCTACAAGTTTCGCAGCATGCTTCACGAGGTGCGTCCGGATCCAAGCGTACCACAAGCCAGTCGCGACGATCCCCGCGTGACGCGCGTCGGCGCCATCCTCCGGCGAACCAGCCTGGACGAACTACCGCAACTGATCAACGTGCTCGCCGGCGACATGTCCCTGATCGGTCCGAGACCACATGCCACGGCACACAATGAGAAGTATGCCCACCTCATCAATGGCTACCTCGGCCGTCATCGCATGAAGCCCGGCATGACGGGCTGGGCACAAGTCAACGGCTGCAGGGGCGAGACCCAGGCCGTCGATCAGATGCGTCGGCGCCTCGAGCTCGATCTCTACTACATCGCCAACTGGTCTTTGCTGCTGGACCTCCGGATTCTCGTGACCACCATTCCGGCGGTCATCCGCGGCACCAATGCCTATTGAGAGGCTGCCTATTCATTGAGAGGCCAACGGTACGGCCCCTCTCAACCTGAGAGCCGGCGCATGCGCGCCTGTTTCCTCCGGCTGCCCAGGACGCGTTCGACTTCGAGTCGCGTGCGGGCGCTCGCCCACAGGAGACGATCGGTGGCCGCCAGCAGCACTTCGTAGTTGGCATCGCAATCATCGGAGACGAGCGAATCCATCGCCGCCAGGAAGGTCGCGATGTCGGTGTTGACCCGGCCCCAGATGTCCCGCGTCTCGGAGGCAGGAGATGGTCCGCCTCGACCTCTGTTGATGTCCAGGGAATGCATGGCGTCGGCCTGGGCCGGCCGTTTCGTCACGCCGGACGGCACCAACACGGCAACCTTTTCCCGCTTGTCAGTCACCACGCTCCTACCCTTCGCTCCACGCACGGGAGTCCGGCCGACGATGTAGCGAATTGCCGGCGCGGTACAGTGATAACTGCGTGCGATTTCCGTCAGGGTCTCGCCGTTGTGAAAGCGCGCGGCGATCTTCGGCCATTCTTCACGCGATATCTTTCCCCGGATTCTTACGTTGGCCAAAGGCTGTAAGTCCTCTCTCTTAAACGTGAGCGTGATGAACGATAGCCGTTGTTGCTCCGGCGATCAACGCGCGCGTGCGAAAACTGTGGCATGGCGGCGACACGGCCCGCGATCGCTCGCTCACCTCTGCTTCTTCTACGTTTTTCCTATTTTTTCTTTTTCTTTTGTTTTCTTTTGCTTTTGATACAATGCCGCGATCCCCGTCGACGGCACCGAGGCGACTCCCAGATGGCCAATTTGATTTCGATCGCCGGCGCATCCGTCCCCGACAAACTGGCAAAGGTCACCAAGGCTTCAAATGCGCTGCCACCGGTCGCGATTTTGGCAGGCGGATTGGGAACCCGTCTCTATGAGGAAACGGCGCACAAGCCCAAGCCCCTCGTCGAGATCGGCGGCAAGCCGATCCTTTGGCACGTGATGAAGCACTACGACACCTACGGCATGAACGAGTTCGCCATCGCCCTGGGATACAAGAAGGAAGCGATAATTCGCTATTTCCTCGATCTTCACGCCTATAACCGCAACCTGACGGTCCGCACCCGCGATGGCTCGGTGTCCTTTCACGAGGCCAACACGAATCTGGATTGGACGATCCATCTCATCGATACCGGCGCGGAGACCTCGACGGGCGGCCGAATAAAACGGCTGCAGCCCTATGTGGGCAGAGGAACCTTCATGCTCACCTGGTGCGACGGCATATCCGACGTCAACTTGGCCCAGCTTCTCGCTTTTCATCGGAGCCACGGCAAGCTCGCCACAATGACGGTCGTGCGTGCGCCGTCGCGCTTCGGCTATGTCGACATGGGCCTGGACCGGACCGTACGTCGCTTCACCGAAAAGCCGGAGCAAGGCGACGGCTGGATCAACGGTGCCTTCTTCGTCCTGGAGCCGCCGATATTCGACTACATCGCGGGTGACGAGACGATGTGGGAGCGCGCGCCCCTGGAACGGCTCGCCGCCGAGGGCCAGTTGGTCGGCTTCCAACATCGCTCCTTCTGGCAGTGCATGGACACGTTACGGGAGAAGACGGAGCTCGAACGAATGTGGGCCAATGGCCAGGCACCATGGAAGACGTGGGGGTGATGCCATGAGAGTGCTGATCACCGGACATACCGGTTACATCGGGACGGTACTTGCCGACATGCTTCGGCAAGCCGGTCATGACGTGATCGGGATCGATGTCGATCTCTACTCAAAATGCACTTTCGGTCCGGACGTCGCGGTGCCCTTACCCAGCATCGACGACGACCTCCGCGACTTGACCGTGACGCAGCTGAAAGGGTTCGACGCGATCATCCACCTCGCCGGGGTCTGCAACGATCCTCTGGGGGATCTGCTTCCGGAGACGACCTACGACCTCAACGAGAAGGCCACCGTCAAGCTGGCTGAGCTTGCCGTCGAGGCCGGCGTCCGACGCTTCATCTTCTCGTCGACCTGCAGCGTCTATGGCGCGGCACTCGTTGATTGGGTGGACGAAACCTCTCCCCCGAACCCCGTCACGCCTTACGGCGCCTCCAAGTACGAGGCCGAGCGCGGGCTCCTGGCACTGGCGAGCGACACCTTCTCACCGGTGCTGTTGCGGAGCGCAACCGCCTACGGCTTCTCGCCACGCATCCGCTTCGATCTGGTCCTGAACAACCTAGTCGCCCACGCGCTCACAACCAAGCGTGTCTTCCTCAAGAGCGACGGCATGGCCTGGCGACCGATCGTGCACATTGAGGACATCAGCCGGGCGTTCATCGCGGCCATCGAGGCGCCGCTGGAGACCGTGCACAGCCAAGTCTTCAATGTCGGGCTGACCACGGAAAACTATCGCGTACACGAGATCGCGGAAATCGTCCGTCACACCGTCGCCGGCTCGTCGATCACCTATGCCGAGGGCGCCGGTCCCGACAAGCGCTCCTACCGTGTCGACTGCTCGAAGATCACGAGACTGCTGCCCAAGTTCAGGCCGCAATGGACCGCCCCTGCCGGCGTTCGAGAGCTGTACGCCCGGTATTCGGAGTTCGGGCTCAGGCCCGAGGATTTCGAAGGCGCGCGCTACCAGCGACTGGCTTATCTCAAGTCGCTTCTAAGCCGAGGTTATCTCGACACCTCCTTGCGCTGGCGGCCTTCGTCGCACGACTGGCGGAAGAGCAGTTCGGTCGAGCTTCCAGCTCAGCCCGTCTCGGCTGTCGCCGAATAGGAACAGCCGCTCGAGAACAGAGGGAGCGCCCTGGTGATGGTCTGTTGTCCGAATTGCGACGCCGACCGCTGCCGCATCTTTCATCGAATTGCTGCGGTACCGGTGAATAGCTGCCATCTGCTCCCTGATCGTCAATCGGCGCTGGCCATGCCGAGAGGCGATATCGACCTGGCCTTCTGCCCGGATTGCGGTTTCATATTCAACGCAGCATGGAAGCCGGACCGTACGGTCTACTCCGCTCTCTACGAGGAGACCCAAGGCTTCTCGCCCACGTTCAAGTCTTTCCACCACCAGCTCGCCGAGCACCTGATCGCGCGATACGACCTCGTCGGTAAGGAGGTGGTGGAGATTGGATGCGGCAAAGGGGAATTTCTCGCCCTCTTGTGCGAGCTCGGTGGCAATCGGGGAATCGGCTACGACCCGAGCTTCATTCCGGCGCGAATGCAGGACCGAGCAACGAACATTGTCTTCAAGCGGGAGGTCTTCTCGGAAGTCACCATACAGCCTGCTCCCGATCTCGTCTGCTGCAAGATGACGCTCGAGCATATCTTCCATACTCGACGCTTCGTCCAGTCTGTTCGCCGCATCGCCACGCCCGCCCGTCGGACAGTCGTGTTCTTTCAGGTCCCGGACGTCCGCCGCATCCTTTCCGAGGCGGCCTTCTGGGATGTCTACTACGAACACTGCTCGTACTTCTCACCGCAGTCGCTGAGACATCTGTTTCAAGCCGCTGACTTCGAGGTCATCGGCACCTCGACGGGTTTCGACGGTCAATACCTCATGATCGAGGCGCGGCCGATCGCGCCCGGCGTCACACCGCCATTGGCACCCGACGACGGCGAAGTCGAGGAGCTGGCGCGCGGCATCGCCTGCTATGCCGGGTCGGCGATGCGCGGCGCACGCCAATGGCGCTCCAAAATACGCACCATCGCGCGGTCCGGAGGTCGTACGGTCCTGTGGGGTTCCGGCTCGAAGGCGGTTGCATTTCTTTCCGCACTGGGTGTCGACAAGGAGATCGAGTACCTAGTCGACATCAATCCCTACCGACACGGAAAATTCGTGCCTGGCAGCGGCAAGCAGATCGTCGCGCCGCAATTCCTGACCGCCTACCGGCCCGACCTCGTGATCGCCATGAACCCGATCTATCGAACGGAGATCGCCCACGACTTGGTGCGGCTCGGCTGCGGAAACGCAGAGCTGTGCACTGTGGGAGCACCGCCAGCAGTCGAGCCGGTTGCGGCGCCCATGCCGCGAACGCCAGCGCCCATCGCATAGTGCTGATCACGGCCGCCAAAGAGGCGACGGGTTCACCGTGGCCGACGCGACGAGGAAGGACGATCCAATGCATCCACGGCCGCAACTGCTCGGTGTTCCTGTGAGTGTGCTGACCCTCGGCGAGGCTCTGAGCACGATCGACGAGTGGATCTCGCGCCGTGAGCAAAGGTACGTATGCACGCTCGACGTACACGCGCTGATGGAGAGCCAATCCGATCCCGACGTTCGGAACATATATCGGTCCGCGGCCATGGTGACGCCTGACGGCATGCCGCTGGTTTGGCTGCTGCGGCGCAAAGGCTACCCTGCGGCCAATCGCGTCTGCGGCCCGGACATGATGCCTGCCCTGTTCGATCATTCTCAGGGACGCGGCTATCGCCACTTTCTCTATGGCTCTTCCGAAGCGACGCTTTCGCTGCTGCAGCAAAACCTCAACAGTAGTTACCCGCGAGCCGACATCGTCGGTTGTCACTCACCACCATTCCGCAGGCTGACGGACGACGAGGAGAGGGAAGTCGACCGGATCGTGAACGCGGCGGATCCCGATATCGTATGGGTCAGCCTCGGGGCACCCAAGCAAGATCGCTGGATGGCATCGCATCGCCCGGCCTTGAAGGCGCCGGTGCTGATCGGCGTCGGCGCCGCATTCGACATGCTCGCCGGGAGAGTGAGGCGGCCGCCCCGCTTCGTTCAACGGAGCGGGTGCGAATGGATGTTCCGCATTGTCCAGGAGCCACGGCGCCTCACCAGGCGTTACCTCGAATCGAACTCCAGATTTGCCGCGATGGTCATCGGCGAGGAGCTGGGCCTGACAAGACATCAAGGCGACGTTCAATGAGAGGTTGCGCCTCGTTTCGCTCATCAAGGAGTTACTCGATGCAAATTCATGAATGCCGATCGTGCGGGAGCACGGCGCTGCATGTCGTTCTCGATCTGGGCAATCACCCGATTTCCAACGCGCTCCTGTCGTCGGCGTCCGCAACCGGCAGCGAGCCGCATTTTCCGCTGCAGCTGGCCTTCTGCGAGAACTGCACGCTTCTGCAGCTTACCGAAACAGTGCCTGCAGGAGTCCTGTATCAGCGCGACTATCCCTACTATTCTTCTTCTTCACCTGCCCTCCTGCGCCACGCTGCAGCCATCGCGGATCGACTGGTCGCCGAGCACGATCTCGGCGCAGGCAACCTAGTCGTCGAGATCGGGTCGAATGACGGCTATCTCCTGCAGAATTTCGTCCGGCTCGGGATTCCCTGCATTGGTATAGATCCGGCTGCCGGACCGGCGGAACAAGCACGTGGTATCGGCGTCCCCACCATCAACGACTTCTTTTCCCTCAGCCTTGCCGAGGGTCTTGCGCGCGAGGGCAAGCTTGCAGACGTTGTGATCGCCAACAATGTCCTGGCCCACGTCGACAAAATCAACGACTTCGTGGCTGGCTTTGCGAAGCTCTTGAAGCCGAAAGGTGTGGCGGTGATCGAAGTCGGATACGCGGTCGACTTGATCGAAAATTGCGAATTCGACGCGATCTACCATGAGCATCTCTTCTATCACACACTTCACGGCCTTGAGCCGCTCTTCGCCCGGCATGGACTGCATGTCAACGACGTCGAGCGCCTTCCGACACAGGGTGGATCGCTGCGCGTCTTCGTCGGCCACGGAGCCGACCGCACCAGCAGGCTTTGCGATCTGATGTGCCAGGAGGTCGCGCTCGGCGTTGCCAAGTTGCACTGGTACCGGGATTTTTCGAAGCGCGTGATCAATCACGCAAACTCGTTGATCGAGCTGCTACACGCCGAGAAGGACGGCGGCAAACGCATTGCCTGTTACGGCGCCGGAGCAAGGGGATCAACGCTGCTCAACTACCTTCGACTGGGGCAGGGATTCTTCGAGTATGCAGTCGATGCCAACCCGCACAAGCACGGGAAGTTCATGCCCGGACAGCGGGTACCCATCGTGTCCCCCGCAATGTTGCAGGAAAGTCCCCCTGACATCGTGCTCTTGCTTGCCTGGAACGTTGGCGGCGAAATCCTGAAGCAGCAGTCGGACTACCGCGTTGCCGGCGGACGCTTCATCGTTCCAATTCCTCGACCGCGGGTCGTGGAGGCCGATGAACCTGTTCGGGAAGGCCCGTATTCGCTCGATATCGGTCGAGATGCGCCATCTCGAGACAATGTCGCCTCTGCGCAAGCAGCCTAGCCGGGGCCACAATGGACCATTCGGACCAGCAGGGGATCCGGCAAGCAACAGCCTGTCCACCGGACCTAGAGAGGGCCACGAAAGAAGAGTCCCGGATGGTATCTCTGCGCGCGCGCTGCGCGACCCATCTCCGGTCGGCGTGGTCGCTGCTGGCGTCACAACGGACAATGAATTGGGCCTTCATCGATCAGGTGATGGTGAGCGGTGCCAACTTTGCAACGGGCATCCTGCTGGCGCGGGCCTGTGGAATTTACGAATTCGGGCGCTTCTCCCTCGTATGGCTGTTTGTCGAGTTCCTTGGGTCTCTGCAATTTGCGGCCATCATCCAACCGATGCTCAATATCGGACCCAAGCAGGATGCCAGTGACGTCGAGGCATACTATCAGGCCGTTGCGGCGCAGCAGGCCATCCTCTGTTCGTTCTTCGGCGTCGTTGTGTGGGGTGGCGTCGCCCTGGTCGGATGGCTGTTCGCCGCACCGGACATCGTGGAGCTGGCGGCGCCGCTCTGCGCTGCAACCATCACTTTTCAACTGCACAATTTCTACCGCCGCTACTTCTTCGCCCGAGATCTCGCCGTCGTTGCGCTCTTCAATGACATCATCCGCTTTGCAATCCAGATCGCCGGCACCGCGGCACTCCTGTTCGTCTGGCCGGGCTCCACGGCAGTCGCTGGTCTTTGGATCACCGCGGCCGCGTGTGGCGTCTCCATCATTCAGGGCTTGGTCTATTTCGGACGCGTGAGGTGGAACACCGCCGTTCTCGTCAGCGTATCCATCCGACATTGGACGTTTTCGAAATGGGTTCTGCCTTGCGCCGTGATGTACTGGATGACCACCCAGGCCTTCGTGATCATGGCGGGCTTCGTGCTCGGCGCGGCCGCAGCCGGCGGGCTCAGGGCGGCTGTCTCGATCACCGGCGTGCTCAACATCCTGCTGCTGGCACTGGACAATTTCGCTCCGGTGAAAGCGGCACGCGCACTCCACGTTGGCGGACCCGTCGAGCTGCGCCGCTACATCGGGTCTCTGACATTGCTCACCGGGGCATTGACGCTCGGCATGATGGTCCTGATCAACATCGACCCGCGCTACCTCGTTCACCTGTTCTTCGGCGATCAGTTCGGCAGCGCCGACGACTTGGTGCGATGGCTATGCGTGCCGCTGGTGGTCTTTGCGATGGCCACTCCGTTGAATATCTGGGCAGCGGCCATGGAAAGAACGCGTATCATCTTTGCCTCCTACGCGATTGCCACCGGCTTCACGATCATCGCAGCCTACCCCATGACGCTCTATGGAGAACTGCCGGGCGTCGTGGTGGGATCCTTTCTGGTCGAAGTGATCCGCGGTGTGGTGCTTCTCATCCCCTTCCTGCAGTGGGCCAGGACGGTCAAAGAGGAAAAGCCCGAGGATCGGGCGTCTGCCAGCGAAGCGGCGGAGGCGTGAGCAGGTATGGCCATGGATACACGGCAGATCATGTACTACTCGGCGCTTTGGCTCCTCGCGGTCGGCGGATTGCCACGGATCATGGCCAGGCATCATGCAGGACAGGGGGGCATCCTCTCCTTTCACAGGATTCACGATCCGAAACCGCACGAATTCGGGTCACATTCCCTTTCCGTCACGCCGGAGAACTTCCGGCGTGTCATCCAGACGCTGGTGGCGCAGGATTATGAGTTTCTCACGATGAGCGCCGTTGCCGACCGCCTGCGCAATCGGGAGGAGCGGAGGTCGAAGTTCGTCTGTCTTACCTTCGACGACGGATACGCCGACAACTACACCGAAGCCTTTGCCATCTGCCGGGAGTTCGCCGTGCCGATGACGGTCTACCTGGTGTCGGGCTTCGTCCGGCGTGCATTTCCGATGTGGTCGTTCGGCCTGGAACAGGTGCTCGCACACAACGACCTGCTGCGATTCACATGGGAAGGAAGGGAATTGCAGATGGACGCGGGCAGCATGCGGAAGAAGCGCCAAGCGTACTTCGCCGCCGCGTCGCTTTTCGTGCCGTCCCATCCGGACAAGATCAAGCGCGCCTGCGCCGATCTCGGTGCCCGCTACGGCATCGACTTCATGGAACTGAGCGACCGAAATTCGCTGACCGCTGCGATGATCCGCGAAATGCACGCCAGCGGACTGGTCGAGTTCGGCGCCCACAGCGTGCGCCATCCCTGTCTCAGCGGCCTTGATTCTCACGACTCGCACTGGGAGATCACCGAGGCCATGAGGGATTGCAGGTCCCTCCTTGGCGCCGAAATTCGGCATTTTGCCTATCCATATGGCGACGGAAACTCATATGGGGCGCGCGAGATCGAATTCTGCCGCGACGCGGGTTTACTGACCGCCGTGACGACCGAGAGCAATACGATCTTTGCGTCTGACCGTGACCGGCTTCTGGCCTTGCCGCGGCTGAGTTACACCGGGACCTTCCAAACCACGCCGCTGCTCGATCTCCTGCTCTCGGGCGCACTACCGAAGCTTCGGCGCGCCCTGCGAGCTTGACCATGTTCGCGGCTCTGCCAACGACCATCGTCGTCAATACGATCAAGATGGGAGTTCATCCGCGGTGACGAGGCACGAATTCCTCAGGATATTGACCGACCTGGGAGATCCGACGCTTCTGATGCTTGGCGGCCTGGGGCTGTTTCTCCACCTCTGGAGCCACGAGGAACAACGCGCACTGGCCGGCGGCTGGGCAATGACGTTCGGGCTCTGCGTCTTGCTGACGGTAACGAGCAAGCTGGTCCTCTATCTCATCGCCGGCAACGAAGAGACTTCGGCCGTCCTGCGCAGCCCCAGTGGGCACGCCGCGATCGCAACTGGCTTTTACGGTTGTTTGGCACTGGTGCTGGCCACCGGACGCACCCGGATCGTACGCGCGCTTCTCTGCGTGGCAACGGCAGGGCTGATCGCCATGATCGCGGCCAGCCGCCTGATGCTGGGACTTCACACAGTCCCGGAAGTCGCCGCCGGGCTTGCCATAGGTGTTCTCGCCGTTGCCGTCTTCGGCGCCCGCACCAAAGGCGAGAGGCCGACCTTGCTCCATGCGGGCCAGGTGGTTGCCCTTCTCGTATTGATCGGCGCCGCGCGTTCCTCCCGGATCGATGGCGAAGCGTTGATCCAGCATCTCGCCCAACGGATTGCCGTCCTGCCCGGCGGGGAGGCCAACGACGTGATGGAATGGGCAACCAACCTTGCCGCTCGGTTCGGCGCGCGCCTCTAGGCTAGGTAGGGGCAATCGCTTGGCTGGCTAAGGTGGGAACGGGGAATAGAGGAATAGATACGATGGCCCAACGATGATGCTCTCTGCCGCCGTTGGCCGGAGCCGTAACCGATCAGCTTGCCTGATTGTCGATGGAACCAGACGGATCGGACCAATTCTATGGGCCCGTGTGACCTTGCGACTGAGCTTTGGCTGTCGCACGCTTGATGGAGAACGCCAGCCGAGCCAGATCCGCGCCAGACCCATGAAAGCGCTCGCGCCTATCGACGTCCTCGATTTCAATGATCCGCTCCGGATGACGCCCGGCTGGCTTGACCCAAAGGATGCGGTACCGGCCGTCGCCAATGAAACCGCTTTCGATCGCACGCGCCATGTCTCTACCTCGCTTCGACCGCCGAGAACATGAACAGCAGTGCGCTGCGCCACGGCGAGCCCAACTTCAGAGCCGCTCAACGGCCTCCAGCTTCACGGACGACGAACCTCGCGACTTCGATGTCATCCGTTGAATAGAAGTCTCGATCCAAGCCACTCCGGACCTGATCGACAAACTCGTCTTCACCCGGTCGGTCCCGGCAATCGATGACGACCGGATAGGAGCCTTGACCTGCCCTGATTCTTCGGACCACGGCTAAGTTGAGAGAGCCGGCGTCTCCTGGCTGTTGTCTTGTCCCTTCAAGGACGATGGTGCAACGGGCTGGGGCGCGAAGCCCCCTATATCGCGCAGCGCCCGGGCCCGTTGCGGAAGCGGGAGCTGCTCTTTGAGCCTTGCGGCGAACGCCGCCGGCGTCAAATAGCCAAGGCTGGAATGCGGGCGGACTTCGTTGTAGTGGCGTCGCCAGACCTCGATCACGACCTTGGCTTCGGCGCGCGATCGGAACCATTCGAGGCTCAGGCACTCGTCACGGAACTTGCCGTTGATGGGGTGGACGGCCCCTGCACCCAGGCCACTGAGTGCCATCATGGCGGCCGGGACGATCAAACCAACAGGAGCCCTCCATGCAGATCAGCATTATCGGTTTCGACATCGCCAAGCAGTTTTTCCAAGTTCACGCCGCGGACGCAGAAGGTCGTGCGATCGCCCAGGTGAAGCTACGGCGAGCGCAGGTGCTCGACTACTTCCGTGCAATACCGCCGAGCCTTGTCGGCATGGAGGCCTGCGCGACCGCGCACTTCTGGGCCCGCGAGTTGATCGCGCTGGGGCACGAGGTGCGGTTGATGCCGCCTGCCTATGTGAAGCCTTACGTAAAGCGCAACAAGACTGATGCGGCCGACGCTGAGGCGATCGCGGAAGCGGTCACGCGCCCGACCATGCGCTTCGTGGCGGTAAAGTCTGCGGAGAACCAGGCAGCGCTCATGCTGCACCGGGTACGCGAGATGCTCGTGCGCCAACGCACTATGCTGGCGACAGGATTGCGGGCTCATCTCGCGGAGTTTGGCATCATCGCACCTCAGGGCATCCACCGCGTCGAAGGGCTCGCAGCGGAGGTCCATCACAATCCGGCTGTGCCACCCTTGGCGCGCGAGGCGTTGACGCTACTCGTTGACGAGCTTGCGAGCATCTGGCGACAGATCGATGTGCTCGAGGAGAAGCTCAAGGCGCGCCACCGTGCGGACGAGGTCAGTCGCCGCCTCGCCACGATACCGGGCGTCGGACCAATCACCGCGACGGCGATCGCGAGCACCGTGCCGGATCCGACGATGTTCCGTTCGGCCCGCGAGTTCGCTGCCTGGCTGGGGCTGACGCCCAAGAGCCATTCGAGCGGCGGCAAGGACAAACTCGGAAGGATCTCGAAGCGAGGAGACCGGTATATCCGGCACTTGCTTTACGTCGGCGCGGGCAACGCGATCCGGTTCGCCAAGGCCCGTGCCGCGACTGGGGAAGCGTGGATCAAGAGCTTGCAGCAGCGGCGTCCGCTCAAGGTCGTGATCATTGCGCTTGCCAACAAGATGGCACGCATCGCTTGGGCGTTGATGATGCGCG
This sequence comes from Pseudomonadota bacterium, assembly GCA_023416135.1. Classification (GTDB taxonomy): domain Bacteria; phylum Pseudomonadota; class Alphaproteobacteria; order Reyranellales; family Reyranellaceae; genus Reyranella. The sequence continues at coordinate 674 of JAEZIF010000187.1, read as the reverse complement.
GTGAAAGCTACCGCTCGCCGAACGTCATGGCGACATAGCCACAAGTTGCCGGCGAGACCCATTGAAATGCGAGGGCGAAAGTGAGGTGATGGCACGACCGGGCGGACCGGGGATCGACAAAGCCCGCAGAGCTTTGGGCGCTCAAGAGCGCGACCCGTTGATGAGGCGTCGATCCGCGAACTCCATCAGGGCCAGCGGTCATGAAGATAGGCCGCATGAACAGGCCGCATACATGAACGCGCCCGACCCGCGAGACGCCGAACCCTCACTATCAACCTTGCAACGCAGGGGCCGTCCATACATGAAGCTCTCGTTGACGCCGTTCTGCCACGGCTTGCCGGGATCGATCAGCGCGGTCTCGATCTTCTGGTCGGCCATCCACTTCAAGAGCGCGCGTGCCACGAACTCCGGGCCGTTGTCGGAGCGCAGGTAGAGCGGCGCGCCGCGCTCGCTGATCAGGCGCGACAGCACCTCGATGACGCGGCCCAAGCGGATCCGACCGTCGACTTCGATCGCCAGGCCCTCCTTGGTCCATTCGTCGGTGACGGTCAGACACTTGAGCTGTTGTCCATTCGCACACCAGTCGAACACGAAGTCGTACGACCACACCTGGTTGGCGCCGGTCGGCGCCTGGGGCCGCGGCCGGCCGCTGGCGATGCGCTTGCGCGGTCGCC